>PXPH01000055.1:5693-27021 GCA_003021615.1 Actinobacteria bacterium QS_8_72_14 | reverse complement strand
CGACCGCGGCGGGGGCCGAGGTCGCCCGGCAGACGGCGGTCGCCCCGGCGGTGGCCCGCCTGGCGGCCCCGGTGGCGGCCCGAGTGGCCCCGGCGGCCCCGGCGGTCCCGGTGGGGCCGGCCGCGGCAAGAAGAAGAAGGGCAAGAAGCGCCGCGAGCCCACCCTGGCTGAGCAGTTCGAGGAGCAGGAGACCCAGCGCCGCAGCAAGCAGCCGGCCGGGCCGGTCACCGCCAGCGTCGAGGGTCCCGTCGACGTGATGGCGGGGATCACGGTCACCGAGCTGGCCCACCGCCTCGGCGTCAACCCCACCGACATCGTGCGCGTGCTGTTCAGCATGGGCGAGATGGTCACGGTGACCCAGTCGCTGTCGGAGGAGCTCGTCGAGTACGTCGCCGCCGAGATGGGCGCCGAAGTCAACTTCGTCACCGAGGAGCAGGTCGAGTTTGGCTCCGAAGAGCCCGAGGACCCCGCAGACCTCGTGCCCCGCGCCCCGGTGGTCACCGTCATGGGCCACGTCGACCACGGCAAGACCAAGCTGCTGGACGCGATCCGCTCGGCCGACGTCGCCTCGGGCGAGGCCGGTGGCATCACCCAGCACATCGGCGCCTATCAGGTGACCAAGGACGACCGCGAGATCACCTTCATCGACACGCCGGGCCACGAGGCCTTCACGCAGATGCGCGCCCGAGGCGCCTCGGTGACCGACGTGGCGATCCTGGTGGTTGCCGCCGACGACGGGGTCATGCCCCAGACCGTCGAGGCGATCAACCACGCCAAGGCCGCCGAGGTGCCGATCATCGTGGCGATCAACAAGGTCGACAAGGAGGGCGCCGACCCGGCGCGGGTGCGCACCGAGCTGACCGAGCATGAGCTGATCGCCGAGGAGCTCGGCGGTCAGACGACCACCGTGGAGGTCTCGGCCACCTCCAGCCAGGGCATCGACGAGCTGCTGGAGATGATCCTGCTGCAGGCCGATGTCATGGAGCTGGCCGCCAACCCCGACAAGGCCGCTCGCGGGGCCGTGGTCGAGGCCCACCTCGACCGGGGTCGCGGGCCCGTGGCCAGCGTGCTGCTGCAGGCGGGCACGCTGCGTGTGGGCGACTCGCTGGTTGCCGGCACGGCCCACGGCCGGATCCGAGCGATGATCGACGACACCGGCACGGAGGCAAAGCAGGCCGGGCCCAGCGAACCGGTGCAGCTGCTGGGCATGGACGCGGTGCCCGAGGCCGGCCAGGAGTTCCGTGTCGTCGAGGACGAGCGCGCCGCCCGGGAGATCGCCGAGCGGCGGGCCGCGCGCGAGCGCCAGCGTGAGCTGGCCGAGCAGCGCCCGTCGATGTCGCTGGAGGACCTCTCGGGGGCGATCGCCGAGGGCCAGCAGGCGACGCTCAACCTGATCGTCAAGGCCGACGTGGCCGGCTCGGCGGAGGCCGTCGCCGACGCCATGACCAAGCTGGAGTTGCCCGAGGAGGTCAAGGTCCGCATCGTCCACAAGGGCGCCGGGGCTGTGACCGAGAACGACGTGCGCCTTGCCGAGACCACCGACGCGATCATCATCGCGTTCAACGTGCGCCCCGAGACCAACGCCCGCCGCGCCATCGAGGAAAGCGGGGTGGACCTGCGCCACTACTCGGTGATCTACAAGGCCGTCGAGGATGTCGAGGCCGCTGTCAAGGGCATGCTCGAGCCCGAGATCGCCGAGGAGGTCATCGGCCGGGTGCAGGTGCGAGAGCTGTTCCGCGTGCGCCGGGTGGGCACCGTGGCCGGCTGCCACGTCACCGAGGGCAAGGTCACCCGCCACGCCCACGTGCGCGTGCTCCGTGACGGGGTGGTCGTGGCCCAGGACGTCGTCGACTCGCTCAAGCGCTTCACCGAGGACGTCACCGAGGTGGGCACCAACTACGAGTGCGGCATCGGCCTGGCCAAGTTCGGCGACCTCAAGGTGGGCGACGAGTTCGAGGCGTTCCAACGGCGCGAGATCGCCAGGACGTGAGCGCGGCAGCGATTGCCTGCCCGCCGGGCCGGTGTCGCGCAAGACTGGGCCCATGATCGTGGTGCTGCTGGATCTCGACCTGCACCTGCCCGGCCTGGGGTCGCTGAAGGAGAAGCGCGGGGTGGTCAAGAGCGCCATTGCCACCCTGCGCCGGGAGCTCAACGTGTCCGTGGCCGAGGTTGACCATCAGGACCTGTGGCAGCGGGCCGGTCTCGGTGTGGCCATCGCCGCCACCAGCGAGGTGGGCGGGCGCAAGGTCGCTCAGCAGGTCGAGGCGATGTTGGGCCGCGACCCGCGTCTGGAGGTCGTCGACGTCACCGTCGACGTCGTCGCCGGCGAGCCCTGAGGCGCGCCGACCCGGTTGACACGACACGACGGCAAAGGGAGCTCCCATGAGCAGCCAGCGCGTGCGACGGGTCAACGAGGCGCTGCGCGCGATCCTGGCCGAGCGCCTGACCGAGCTGGCCGATCCCCGCCTGGGCATGGTCACCATCACCGAGGTGCGCGCCACGCCCGATCTGCAGCGCGCCGAGGTGTTCTACACAGTCCTGCCCGACGACGAGGAGACCCGGGCGAGCACCGCCGAGGCGCTCGACAGCGCCGTGGGGCGACTGCGCTGGCACGTCGGTGCCGAGATGCGGCTCAAGCGCGTGCCGACCCTACACTTCACCGAGGATCCGGTGCCGGCCCACGGCCGGCGCATCGACGACCTCATCGAGGAGACCAAGGCCCAGCGTGACGACGACGCCTGATCTCGACCTCTCCGCCGCGGCCCGGGCGTTGCGCGCACCCCGCGTGGTCTGCATGGCCCACATGGACCCCGATGCCGACACGCTGGGCAGCGCCCTGGCGCTGACCCACGCGCTGCGGGCGGTGGGCACCGACGCGGTGACCGCGGTGGGCTCGCCGGCGGGCGCCGCCGACGTCGTGCCGGGGCGGCTGCAAGCGCTTCCGGGCGCCGGCGACCTGGTGACCACCGAGGTGGAGTCCCACCCCGACGTCGTGGCGGTGCTGGACTGCGCGGTGGCCGAGCGCCTGGGCGGGCTGGCCGCCGTGTTGCCTCGCGCCAGGCGCGTGGTGTGGCTGGACCACCACCAACCGGGTGAGCCCCAGGGGTCGGTGGTGGTCGTCGATCCCGCCGCGGCCGCCACGGCCGAGATCGTGGCGCGCCTCGTTGGCGAGCTCGGCGTGGCGCTGACCGGCGACGTGGCCACGTGCTGCTACGCCGGGCTGGTCACCGACACCGGGCGCTTCACCAACGAGGCCACCACCCCGTCGGCCCTGCGCCTGGCCGCCGAGCTGATCGAGGGCGGGGTTGACGTCGTCGGGCTCAACCGCGCGTTGTTCGACGTGATGGGCTTTGAGGAGCTGCGTCTGCTGGGTCGCGTGCTCGCCGGGGCGTACCGTGAGCCCGGTGGCCTCGTGTGGAGCACGGTCACCGAGCACGAGCTGGCCGAGGCGGGCTTGACGCTGGCCGACACCGACGGGGTCGTCGAGTTGCTGCGGGATGTCGAGGATGCCCGCTGCGCGCTGCTGCTCAAGCAGCGCGCCACCGGCGGGCTCAAGGGCAGCCTGCGTGGTGTGGGCGAGGTCGAGGTCGCCTCGATCGCCGGCCGGTTCGGCGGCGGCGGGCACCGCCGAGCCGCCGGGTTCGACACCCAGGCCACCGTGGCCGACGTCGTCGCCGGCGTGGTCGAGGCGCTCGACGCGCGCCGCGAGCGGGGATGATGGGCATGGACGGAGTGCTGTGCATCGACAAGCCCGCCGGAGTGACCTCACACGACGTCGTCGCGCGCGTGCGCCGGGCGCTCGGCGGGCCGCGCCGGGGAAAGAACCGGCGCAAGGTGGGCCACGCCGGCACCCTCGACCCGGGCGCCACGGGCCTGCTCGTCGTCGCGGTGGGCCGCGCCACCCGGCTGGTGCCGTGGCTGCAGACGTCGACCAAGACCTATGAGGCCGAGCTGCGGCTGGGAGTGGCGACCACGACGCTTGACGCCAGCGGCGAGGTCTGGGCGCAACGCGACGCCAGCCACATTACCGAGGACGCGCTGTGCGAGGTGCTGCGCGAGTTCACCGGCGACATCACCCAGCTTCCGCCCATGGTCTCGGCGGTGCGCCAGGACGGCGAGCGGTTACACGTCAAGGCCCGCCGCGGCGAGGACGTCGAGCGAGCCGAGCGCGACGTCACCATCCATGATCTGGTCCTGGAGGACTTCGAGCTCGGCGCCCAGGGCCGCGCGACGTTCCTGGTGACCTGCTCGCCGGGCACCTACGTGCGCACGTTGGCCGCCGACGTGGGCGAGCGCCTCGGGGTGGGAGCCCACCTGTCGGCGCTGCGCCGCCTGGGCTCGGGACGCTTCAGCGTGCAGGACGCGGTGACGGTGGAGACCGTCGAGGAGCTGGCCCAGCAGGGGCGCCTGGCCGAGACGCTGCTGCCCATGGCCCAGGCGGTGGGGGATCTGACCTCGCTGGTCGCCGACGAGCACCAGGCGGCGGCCCTGGCCCACGGACGGGCGGTGGCCTCCACCGGGCAGCCGGGCGCGGTCGCCGCCGTCGACGCCGATGGTGGCCTGTTGGCGATTCTGGAGGACGACGGCTCGCGGGCCCAGCCCAAGGCGGTCTTCGCCCAGCAGGCCCGCTCGGGCTCCGATGGGCCACCCGGTGGACCGGGCGCCGGCGGCTCCGGTGGCCCCGGGGGCGGGGCGACAGGGTCGCGCCAGGAGGTCGGCCCGTGAGCCCGGCGACCGTGTCGCCCATCGAGGAGGCCGTGCCCGGTGAGAGCGTGGTGTGCATCGGCTTCTTCGACGGGGTGCATCGCGGCCACCGGGAGCTGATCGACTGCGCGCGGCGCCACGGCGAGCGCCTCGGGCTGCGACCGGCGGTGGTGACCTTCGACCGCCACCCGTTGGAGATCATCCGCCCCGGCAGCCAGCCCCCCCTGCTGCAGCCGCATGCGGCGCGCCTGGACACGCTAGCGGACTCCGGGGTTGACCTCGTGGCGACCGTCGCCTTCGACGACGAGCTGCGCCACCTGCCGCCCGAGGCCTTCGTCGAGCGCACGCTGGCTCCGCTGACGCCCCGCCAGGCCGTGGTCGGCCAGGACTTTTGCTTTGGGCACAAGGCGGCGGGCGACGTGGCCACGCTGCGCGACCTAGGCGAGGTGCGCGGTTTCGGCGTCGAGGCCGTGACGCTGCTGGAGCTCGACGGCGTCGTGGTCAGCTCCACCGAGATCCGCCGGCGCGTGGCCGTGGGCGACGTGGAGGGCGCCGCCGAGATGCTGGGTCGGCCACACGCGCTGGAGGGACCGGTGGTCCGCGGCGACGAGCGCGGCCACGAGCTCGGCTTTCCCACGTGCAACCTCGACGTGGACCCGCGGGTGGCCGTGCCCGCGCTGGGCATCTACGCCGGCGTGGCCCATCTGCCCGACCAGCGGGCGGTGGACGCCGCCATCAGCGTGGGGCTGAACCCGACGTTCGACGGCCACCAGCAGCGCGTCGAGGCCCACCTGTTGGACGCCGACGAGGATCTCTACGGCGCCCGGGTGAGCCTGGACTTTTGGGCGCGGTTGCGCAGCGAGGCGCGCTTTGACAGCGTCGAGGCGCTGGTCGCCCAGATGCGAGACGACGTCGCTCGAGCGCGGCGCGTGCTGGGCCGGGCCCGCTCTGCGTGAGCGCCGGCCGGGGTTGGCTGGCAGCGCTGCGCGTGGCGGCGCTGGTGCTTCGTTGCCCCCCGCCGGGGCCCGTGGCAGACTCGCCGCTGTCGTCGCCACGTGTGGCGACGAACTTCGTGCCCGGACGTCGGGTGCCGCGGTCGCCATCGACCGCCAGGAGAGCCCGCCCGCACCCGGTGCGGGCGCTGTGGTTCCCGATCCGCAGCGATCCACCCCCCGGGAGACGAGCGACCAAGGAGCGCACGTGGCCGCGACGGCAACGTCGAGCAAGCAGCAGATCATCGAGGAGTTTCAGACGCATCCCGGTGACACCGGGTCGTCGGAGGTGCAGATCGCGCTGTTGACCGCCCGGATCGAGCACCTCACCGAGCACCTCAAGACCCACAAAAAGGACCACCACTCGCGGCGGGGGTTGCTGCAGCTCGTCGGCCAGCGCCGACGGCTGTTGGATTACCTCAAGCGTCACGACATCGGGCGCTACCGCACGCTCATCCAGCGCTTGGGGATCCGCCGCTAGACCGAGACGCCGGGCTGCCACCAGCTCGGCGTCGTTTGTCTCGGCCCCCCACCCGGCTCAGCCGGGCGACCCTGGCCGCCCGCAAGGAGCGTGCGAGCGACGATGCGCCGTCAGTTGTCAGTGGCCGAGCCTGCGGCTGCGGTCCAGGCCCGACCACTGGGAACTGGCAGCCGTCATCGCCTCCTCTCTGGGCGGGCGCCTGGGGTCCGGTCGCGGCGGGATCCAGCCCGCTTTTGAGCGGCGCCCACGGCATCACAGGAGGCATGCAGCAATGAGCAAGCTCGGCACCAACGAGCTGTCGACCCGCGTCGGCGACGCGGAGGTCACCTTCGAGACCGGAAAGCTCGCCGGCCAAGCCGGCGGCGCGGTCGTGGCTCGCATCGGCGACACCATCCTGCACGTCACGTCGACGGGGTCGAGGGCGCCCAAGGAGCACTTGGACTTCTTCCCGTTGACGGTGGACTACGAAGAGCGCATGTACGCCGCCGGCAAGATCCCCGGCAGCTTCTTCAAGCGCGAGGGCCGCCCCAGCGAGAGAGCCATTCTCACGTGCCGGCTGGTCGACCGCCCGCTGCGGCCGACCTTCGACGACGGGCTGCGCAACGAGGTCCAGATCCTGATCATGACCCTGTCGGCGGATCAGGCCAACCCCCCGGATGTGTTGGCGATCAACGGCGCGTCGCTCGCGACGATGCTGGCCGGGATCCCCTTCGACGGGCCCGTGGCCGGCATCCGCATGGCAATGGACCGCCATGGAGCGTGGACGCCGTTTCCCTCCTTTGATCACATCGAGAACGAGGCGATCTTCGACCTGGTCGTGGCAGGCCGGCTCAACGACGACAGCGGCGAGATCGACATCCTCATGGTGGAGGCCCAGGCCACGCCGAACACCGTCATGGCCGTCGAGACCGGCGCGACCCACCCCACCGAGCCGGTGCTGGCCGACGCCCTGGAGCAGGCCAAGCCCTATTTGCGCCAGCTGTGCGACCTGCAAAACGACGTCGTGGCCGAGGCCGGCGCGCGCGACAGCGGCAACTACCCGCTGTATCCGGCCTACGACGAGCGCATCTACGCAGCCGTGCAGTCGACGGTGGCCGACGACTTGGCCGGCGTGCTGGCCGACGACTCGCTGGACGAGACCAGCCGCAGCGAGCGCTCTGACGAGCTGCGTGAGCGGGCGGTCGACGCGGTCTTTGACGACGAGGAGGCCAGCGCCGTGGAGGTCTCCGACGAGGAGCTCGAGCGCCAGGCCAAGAACGCGTTCCGCTCGCTGGAAAAGACCCTGATCCGCAAGCGGGTGGTCCACGAGGGCGTGCGCATCGATGGGCGGGGCCCGCGTGACATCCGCCCGCTGTCGGCCGAGGTGGGCGTGCTCCCGCGCGCCCACGGCTCGGGGCTGTTCACCCGCGGCCAGACCCAGGTGCTCAACATCCTCACCCTAGGCATGACCAAGGAGGCCCAGCGGCTGGACACCGTGGACCCCCACACCGAGAAGCGCTACATCCACCACTACAACTTCCCGCCGTTCTCCACCGGCGAGACCGGGTTCATGCGCGGGCCCAAGCGCCGCGAGATCGGCCACGGGGCGCTGGCCGAGCGGGCCGTGGAGGCCGTGGTGCCCAACAAGGACGACTTTCCCTACGCCCTGCGGCTGGTCAGCGAGGTGTTGTCCTCCAACGGCTCGACGTCGATGGCCAGCGTGTGTGCCTCGACGCTGTCGCTGATGGACGGGGGCGTGCCGCTGCACGCGCCCGTGGCCGGCATCGCCATGGGGTTGATCAGCCAGGACGGCCACACCACCACGCTGACCGACATTCTGGGCGCCGAGGACGCCTTTGGTGACATGGACTTCAAGGTCGCCGGCACCAGCGAGTTCGTCACGGCCCTGCAGCTGGACACCAAGCTCGCCGGCATCTCGGCCAACCTGCTGGGCGAGGCCCTGGCCCAGGCCAAGGACGCCCGCCTGCAGGTTCTACAGGTCATGACCGACGAGATCCCCGCGCCGCGCCCCGAGATGAACCCCAACGCCCCACGGGTCATGACTGAGTACATCCCCGTGGACAAGATCGGCGAGGTCATCGGGCCCAAGGGCAAGATCATCAACGAGATCACCGAGGAGACCGGCGCCGACATCAGCGTCGACGACGTCGACGGCCGCGGGGTGGTCCAGATCTACTCCGCCGACGCCGACTCGGCCCAGGCGGCCCTGGAGCGCGTCCGCGGCATCGCCAACCCGGTGGTGCCCAAGGAGGGCGAGCGCTACTACGGCACGGTGGTCAAAAACGCCGACTTCGGCTCGTTCATCTCGCTGGTGCCGGGCTCGGACGGGTTGCTGCACATCTCCAAGCTGCCCAAGCCCGAAGGGCGGCGCCTCAACCACGCCGACGAGGCCGTCAGCGTCGGCGACAAGCTGTGGGTCGAGGTCGCCGAGGTGCGCGGCGACGGCAAGTTCTCGCTGGTCATGGCCGAGCCGCCGGCGGGTGACGCGGCCCACGCCCCCGAGTCACCCGCCCCTGCCGAGCCGGTCACCGCCGAGCCCGTGACCTCGGGGCCCGAGCCGGCCGGCGCCGCAACCGTTGGCGACGAGCCCAGCGGCGGGGGCGGACGGACCCGCTCGCGCACACGCACGGGCCGCAGCGAGAGCGGCGAGGACAGCGCCCGCAGCCGGCGCAGCGAGGGCGATCGCGGGCAACCCACCCAGGAGGGCGGCCAGGAGGGCGGCGGCCGGCGCCGCCGCCGGCGGGGCGGCTCGTGAGCGGGCCCCGGCGCAGCGCCGCGGACCACCCCCCGTCGGTGTCCCTGCCGCGCGGTGTGCAGCTGACGACGCTGGACAACGGCACGCGCGTCATTACCGAGGCGATGCCCCACGTGTGCTCGGCCACGCTCGGCTGGTGGGTCGGCGTGGGCTCGCGCGACGAGCACGAGGCTGTCGCCGGGGCGAGCCACTTTTTGGAGCACCTGCTGTTCAAGGGCACGCGTCGGCGCAGCGCCCGAGAGATCGCCGAGGCCATCGACGCGGTCGGCGGCGAGGCCAATGCGTTTACCTCCCAGGAGTACACGTGCTTCTACGCGCGCGTGTTGGACCGCGATGTGGGCGTGGCCCTGGACGTGATCGGCGACATGATCCGCGAGGCCGCCTGCGGCGCCGACGACGTCGAGGCTGAGCGCCGGGTGGTGCTCGAGGAGATCCTGATGCACCTCGACAGCCCCGACGAGTTGGCGCACTCGCTGTTCTGCGAGGCCCACTTCGGCGGCCATCCCCTGGGGCGCGAGGTGCTGGGCTCGGAGGCCTCGGTGCGCGCCGTCGGCCGCGACGACATCGCCGGCTGGTACCAGCGCCACTACCAACCCGACAACGTGGTCGTGGCCGCTGCCGGCAACGTGGCCCACGACCACATCGTGGCCGGCGTGCGCCACGCGCTGGGCGAACACGGCGCGCCCGCTCCCAGCAGCCCGGTGCGCACCGCGCCCGGCGAGCGCGGCCACGGCGTGGCGGTGCGCTCGCGGCCTACCGAGCAGACCCAGGTCGTGCTGGGCGGGCCCGGGCTGGCCCGGGGTGACGAGCGGCGCTGGGCAGTGGCGGTACTGGACGTCGCCCTCGGCGGCAGCATGGCCTCGCGGCTGTTCCAGGAGATCCGCGAGCGCCGGGGGTTGGCCTACACCGTGGGCAGTGAGCAAGCCCAGCACGTCGACGCCGGCACCTTCAACGTGTTTGCCGGCACCAACCCGTCGCAGGTGGGCGAGCTGGTCGAGGTGCTGCGCGCCCAGCTCGACGACGTCCGCCAGCAGGGCCTGTCCGACGAGGAGCTGGCCCGGGCTCGCGAGAGCCTGGCGGGCAGCATCGTGCTCGGCCTGGAGGACACCGGCAGCCGAATGGTGCGCCTGGGCCGGTCGCAGATCACCGGCACGCCCCTTTTGGACGTCGACGCCGTGCTGGCGCGCATCGACGCCGTCGACCACGACGCGGTGGCCGAGGCAGCCCAGGCCGTGTTGTCGGGCCCGTTTACGTTGGCGCTGGTGGGGCCCGTCGATGACGTCGACGTCACGGCCCTTGCCGAGCACTGCGCCGCGGCGTGAGGTGACGTGCCGTCACGCCGCGCAGCGCCAAGGCCGCCTAACATGACCTCATGCCGCCAAGCGGGAGGTCGCCTGCCATGACCACGCGGGTGGCCGTTGTGGGCGCTGCCGGACGCATGGGCTCGGTGACGTGCGAGGCCGTCGAGCAGGCTACAGACCTCGATCTGGTGGCCCGCGTGGACTCCGGCGACCCGTTGGACGCGGTGCTTGACGCAGGCGCCGATGTCGCCGTGGAGTTCACCACTCCCGATAGCGTCCGGGGCAACACGGAGTGGCTGCTGCAGCGGGGCGTGCACGTGGTCGTGGGCGCCACGGGGATGTCCGACGACGATCTCGCTGAGCTCGCCGCCCGCACCGGCCCGGCCAACTGCCTGGTAGCGCCGAACTTCGCCGTGGGGGCGGTGCTGCTGATGCAGCTGGCGAGCAAGGCCGCCGCGGTGCTGCCGGATGTGGAGATCATTGAAGCTCACCACCCCGGCAAGGCCGACGCCCCCAGCGGAACGGCGCGGCGCACTGCCCGTCTGGTCGGCGAGACACGCCCGTATCGTCCCGACCCGCCCGGGCCGGCTGGCGAGCCCTCCCGGGGCCGCGAGATCGAAGGGGTGCCGGTTCACGCCGTGCGCCTGCCCGGGGTGGTGGCTTCCCAGGAGGTCGTGTTCGGCGCCGAGGGCCAGACGCTATCGCTGCGCCACGACGCGATCGATCGCACGGCGTTCATGCCGGGGGTGCTGCTGGCGGTGCGGCGCATCGACGGCCTGTCGGGGCTGACAGTCGGCCTGGACCCGCTGCTGGTCTAAAGCAGGCGCAGGGCTGGTCGGCGTCGCCGGGCTCGCCGACCACAGCCGTCTGCTCAGCGTGCCGGTGGGCTTCTAGACTCCCGCCGCGATGGGCTCGTCCGACGCCGAGACCGGCCACCCCTACGTCGTTGAGGATTTCACCGCCGACGAACAGGCGCTGCTGGGGCGCCACGTCACCAACCTCGACCGCCCCGTGTTCGCCTTGGTCGGCATGCCAGAGGTCGTCAAGGGGGCGCTGTTCGCGCGCTACTCGCGCAGCCCCAAGAGCCTGCGACGGCTGCTGGTCGACGAGTTCGCCCAGGATCTAACCCAGCCGGCTCCCAGCGCAGCAAGCGGCGACGCCGGGCGCGCCGAGCGCCTCTACCAGCGGGTATTCAGCGAGTACGGCGACGACTCGGTGGCCCAGCTCGGCGGGGCCCACGTTGCCGTGGAACAGGCCTCCAACCTGTTGACCAAGCTCATCGAGTGGGGACGCCTGGCGGCCTATCTGGAGCAGTCGACGCGCTACATCCCCTACGACGACCAACCCGGGGGGCGCTGGCGCTACTACCGCGATCCCGACGTGATGGCCTCGCGCCACGCCGAGGCCTACACCGCCACCCTCGACGGGGTGTTTGCCACCTACGCCAGCGCCTTGCCGGTGCTGCGCCAGCACCTGGCCACGCAACATCCCCGCGACGGGCACACCTCGCCGCGCGCCTGGCAGCGCAGCCTCGACGCCAAGGCCTGCGATCTGCTGCGTGGGCTGCTGCCGGCCGCGACCGTCTCCAACGTGGGGGTGTTCGCCTCCGGGCAAGCCTACGAGAGCATGCTGCTGCGGCTGCGCTCTCACGAGCTCGCCGAGGCTCGCCAGGCCGGCGACGCGTTGCTGGCCGAGCTGCGCCAGGTCATCCCGGCCTTTCTGACCCGAGTGGATCGTGCCGACCGCGGCGAGGCCTCAAGCGCCTACCTGCGACGCACCCGCGACGACACCGCGGCGGTGGCCGCCGAGCTGCTGGGCGACGCCGAGCCCGAGGCGAGCCCGGAGGTCGCCCTGGTGGACTGGACCCCCGATGCCGACGTGTCGCTGGTGGTGGGCATGCTGTATCCCCACACCCACCTCAGCGAGCCTGAGCTGCGCACCCGCGTGGAGGCGATGACGCCCGACGAGCGCGCCCGGGTGGTGCGCGCCTACGTCGGCGAGCGCGGCAACCGCCGCCACAAGCCCGGGCGGGCCCTGGAGCGGGTGGGCTATCGCTTCGACATCTGCAGCGATTACGGCGCCTTCCGCGACCTACAGCGCCACCGCATGGCCACCGTCGAGTGGCAACCGCTGAGCCCGCGCCACGGCTATGACACCCCCGCCGAGATCGCCGACGCCGGCCTGTCGAGCCGATGGCACGCCGCGTTGGCCGCCCAAGGCGAGCTGTGGCAGCGCCTGCACCCCGAGCTGCCGGCCCAGAGCCAGTACGCCGTGGGCTTTGCCTACCGCCTGCGCTATCAGCTCCAGCTCAACGCCCGCGCCGCGATGCACCTCATCGAGTTGCGCACCCAGCCGGCCGGCCATCCCACGTACCGGCGCATCGCCCAACGCATGCACCGGCTGATCGCCGAGCAGGCCGGTCACCCGGCGGTGGCCGAGATGATGCGCTTTGCCGACACCGACGAGCCCGACCTCGAGCGCCTCGAGGCCGAGCGGCGAGCCGAGGCGCGCCGCGGCGCCGCCGAGGGCCAGACAGGCTGATGGCGGTGGCGTCGCTGACCCGGCTGGGCGCCGCGGCGGCGGTCACCGGCAGGCGGCGGTGCGCGTGTCAGTCCGCCGCCGGGGTCGTTAGCGCCTGCGGCGCCACGCCGGCGCGGGTGCGTGGGCCCGTGGCGGGCGCGTGGCCTCCCACACGCGGCGCCAGCGCGGGGCCGGTGGCCCCGTGGGCTCGGGCAGGGTGCCCTCGGCGTCGGCGCGCAGCGAGTCCCACCACGACGTGGCGTCCTCGTGCCACACGCGGGTCATGGCCGTGCGCAGCCGCTGGGTGAACGACGCGCCCGTCTCGCCGGGCTCGGGGGACAGCGGCGGGCCGTAGCGCACCGAGACCGCCGCCCGCCCCGGCCGGGGCCAACCGCGCCCGCGGGGCATGGCTCCGAAGCTGCCGCGCACCGCGATGGGCACCGCCGGCAGGCCGTGGTCGACACACAGCCGACCCAGCCCTCCGCGAAAGCCCTGCAGCCAGCCGTCGGGCGAGCGGCTGCCCTCGGGAAACAGCAGCAGGCTCCACCCTTGGCCCAGCAGTTGGCGCGTGAGGCCGGTGACCCGCCGTCCGCCGTGGCGATCGACCGGGAAGGTGTTGAACGCCAGCGCGGTGCTGACGGCGCGCCAGCGGGCGTCGAAGAAGTAATCGGCGGCCGCGCCCACGGCCACGCGGTCGGCCCAGCCCCGTGGCAGCGAGCCCAGAATCAGGGGCGTGTCCAGGTGGCTGGCGTGGTTGGCGGCGAACACCACGGGGCCGGCCAGGCCGTCGAGGTGGTCGCGGCCTCGCACACGGGGGCTGGTCTCGGTCCACGCCAGCGGCTTGATGCCGCCGCGCAGCACCGCTTGGCGCACGACCCGCGCCGCCGGCGTGCGCGCCCAGCCCGTGGGGAAGTCGCGGCGCTCCGGGGTGGGGGTGTGGGGCTGGGCCGAGCGCGGCACCAGCGACCGGCGCAGCCAGCGCCAGCCGCGGCTGACCTGGGCGACGTCGTCGATCACGCCCACGGCTAGCGCACCTCCCCCATCGACAGCGGCGGGTTGTGCAGATAGGTGAGGCTGGGGCTGTGGCCCACCGAGTCCGCGGCCATCTCCAGGGCGTCGTTGAACGTCGACGCCGAGCGAAAGCCCATGCGCGCGCAGCTGCGCCGGTCGCCGCCGACCACGATCACCTCCGACAGGTGCGATAAGGCCTTGGCGCCCCAGTACCACATGTAGAAGGGGTGCACACCGTGGTAGGCGTGACTGTTGCGATACAGGTGGACGTACCAGGGGTCGGTGGCGTATTGGGCCTCGAACTTGCTCTCGATCTGGGCGGGGTCGGTCGTCTCGGCCAGCACCTCCTCGAAGAAGTCCACGTAGCTGGGGTGGTGGACCTGGTGGAACTCCCAGGGCACGGGGTGGAACATGATCAGCGCCCCGCCTTGGCGCACCAGCGGGCGGTTGCGGTACATGTTGAAGAAGTAGCCCAGTCCCAAACACATCACCAGAATCGGGTTCATGATCGAGTCGACGTTGTACGGGCACAGGTAGGGCAGGCCGAATATCAACACATCCGACTGACCGTCGACCTCGGTCAGTTGTTGGCGATACAGGGTGGCCAGCGTGCGCTCGTGGACCGGGTCGGTCGCCCCGGCATTGACCCCGGTGATCTGGTACGGCGCCCGCGTGGCTTGCCACACCTTGTGGCGCACCGCGGTGGGCGCCAACGCGTTGGCCCGGCGCAGGGCCAGATACCGCGCCTGGTCGCCCACGCCCCACTCCCACTCGCGCTTGTTGAGAAAGCCCAGCTGCTCGGGGAAGGGGTCGTTGTTGACCGTGGTCTCGACGGTGAACACACGCACGTGGTCGGCCACCACGGCGCCCATGCGCTGATAGCTGTGATGCATCGCCGACTGCGGCGGGTCGTTGAACGCCGAGTGGCGCACCACGCCCACGTTGTGGTGAGGCTGCAGGCTGCGGTAGCTGGCCAGGCCCACCGGCACGGACTTGTGCCCGCCGTTCATGGCCACGTAGGTGACGTTGACGTAGACCAGCAGGTCGCTCTCGGCGGCGCGGCGGTTGATCTCGACGGCCTCGCCGTGGTCGGTCTGGCCGAGATAGGCCAGGCCGTTGGGGTCCTCGGCGTCGTGGTTGCGCAGCCGCTCGGGCCAGAAGCTGCGGAACACGCGCTCGCCGACGACGGCCTTCATCTCCTCGGGCGTCATGCGCCGGTGCAGCGCGATGGCGCTGATCAGCTCGACGTCGTCGACGCCGATGGCCGCTGCCTGCTCCAGCACCGCCTCGATGACGCGCTGGCGCACGTCCGGCGGGCGCATCGGCGGCAACGGCACCGAGATGTCGTCGAAGGCGATCGTCAGCCGCATGCCGGGCCACAGCAGCTCGCGCAGCGGCGGGCTGTCGTGGGGCGACTCCAGGGCCGTGTGGATGGCGGCGTCGACGTCGCCCACCCCCGGCAGCGAGTCGGGCGGATACACCACCCGGGTGCCCAGCGGGAACTGCTGGAGATGGACGCTCTCGCCGGCGTGCACCAGCAGCGGCGGCGTGCGCTCGTCGACCTCCAGGACCATGCCCGGTCGGCTCACGGCGTGTCTCCTCGGTCGCGGATTCCAAGCATCGAAAGCCCTACTCGCGTTGCGGGTCGAAGGCCACCTTGAGCGTGCCGAGCGAGCCCGCGCCGAAGGCATGGTCAAGGGCTTGGCGCCAGCGCGCCAGCGGATAAATGCCGCCGACGAAGCCGCCCAGGTCGGCGGTGCTGACCAGCTCCAGGGCGGTGGCGAAGTCGTCGGCGCCTGTGCTGGCGTAGGCGCCGGTCAGCTCCAGCTCCCGCAGCCACACCGGGGCCAGGTCGGCCCCGGCGGTGGGCATGCCGGCCAGCACCACCTGGCCGCCGGCGGCCACGCTGCGCGTGGCCATGTCCAAACCCGGGCGGGCCCCGGTGCACTCGAAGGCGACGTCGGCCCCGCCCAGCAGCAGCGGCTGGCCGCGCTCGGGGCGCAGCATGAACGCGCGGGTGGCTCGCCGCAGCGCGGACGCCGCCCGGTCGGGGCTGACCACGGTGGTGGCGCCCAGGTCGCTGGCCAGGTCGCGCTGGCGGGGGTGTTTGGCCACCACGGTGATCTTGGTGGCCGCGGTCAATGCCCGCAGGGCCACCAAGACCAGCAGCCCCACGGTGCCGGCGCCGACGACCAGGACATGGTCGCCGCCGCCGAGGCGGGCGCGCCGCGCCGCGTGGATGGCACAGGCCAGGGGCTCGGCCAGCACCGCCTGCTCGTCGGAAAGCGCGGCGGGCACGGGCTGGACCTGGTCGCGGTGGGCCAGCATCGTGTGCGCCCAACCACCGCCGGTGTCGGCGCAGTAGCCCGTCTGCAGCCCCGGGGCGAGATCGCCGACGGTGATGTGGTCACACCGGCTGGTCTCGCCGGCGGCGCACTGCGGGCACGGGCTCAAGCCCCGCGGGCCACACGACAGCACGGGGTCCAGCACCACCCGCGTGCCCGCCGCCACGTCGCCGGCGTCGTTCCGAGCCGCAGATGCCCGACAGGCGGGGGCGCAGGCGCGCCCAGCCGGACTCGGGCGGGCTTGGCTCGGGGCGGTTGACCAGCCGCAGCGGCGCCATCGGCCCGGCCAGCGCCCCGGGGGTGCGCCCCCCGACGGCGCGCGCGGCCACATGCCGCGACCGCGAGCGGTACAGCTCCAGGGCGACGATCATGGCCCCGCCCTCATGGTCGCGCCTGGCGCGGCTCGGCCGGCGGCGGCCGGCGCCGGCAGCGCCACGCGCCCACCGCCGGCGTGCTGCCAGCGCTCGATGGGCCACCGCCGGGCCCGCGCCGTCTGGTACAGGGCCGGGTCGGGGTTGACCACCACCGGGTTACCGACCCGCTCCAGCAGCGGCAGGTCCGAGTGGCTGTCGCCGTAGGCGTAGCTGCCCCGCAGGTCGGCCGCCAGGCGCGCGGCGCGGTGGGTCAGCCACTCGGCGCGGGCCTCGCCGACCACCGGCGGCTCGGCGAGATAGCCGGTGCAGCGCCCGTCGCGCACCCCCAGGCGGGCGGCGACGACCTCGTCGAACAGCGGCCGCAGCGGCTCGACGAGCACGTCCAAAGCCCCGGTCAGCAGCACGGTGTGATGTCCGCAGGCGCGATGGGCGCGGACCTGGCGCAGCCCGGCCGGGGACACGCGGCTCAGCAGCAGGTCACTGGCCTCCTCGGCCACCAGCTGTTGCAGGCCCGCCAGCGAGGCGCCGGCATAGCGCCGGTAGACCTCGCGCAAAAAGGCGCTGCGATCGCGGCGCTCGGTGGCCAGGTACTTGGGCAGCGACCGGGCCACGCCGGCGAGCTCGCCGGGCCAGTCGCGCGCGGGGAGGTCGGCCAGGCGCAGCCACAGATAGCCCTCGATGACATTGGAGGCCAGCAGCGTGCCCTCGAGGTCGAACACGGCCATGACGGGTTGCTCGGCCGGCTCGGGTCGGGGGGTGCGCGGCTCCACGCGCGGCGACGTGTGGCGCATCGGCGCGGTCACGCTGGGGCAGTGGATGTCTTGGAGGTACTCCCGCCAGTCGATGTCGGCGGCGTCGAAGCCGAAGGCATCGCGCTCCTCGGCCGGCAGCTGCTGGTGCAACCGGTGCGCGCGGTCGTCGGTGTAGATGACCTCGGCCTCGGCGTAGGCCGCGTACAGGTCGGCGTAGCGCCGCAGGAACTCGACTTGGCGTCGACGCTGGTGGATGCGGCTCATCCACCCCCGGGTTCGCGTCGAGCGCGGCAGGCGCGTGACCACCCGGTCGGCGGTCGCCACCGCGCGCTCGGCCAGCCCGAGGCGCCGCTCGACCCAGCCCCGGCCGGGAAACGACCACTCGGGCACCGACGCCTCGCCGAAGTCGCGCTGGGGCATCGGGTGGGCACGGAAGTAGTCGCGCACCAGCTCGTACATGCGGTTGAACGTCAGCGGGTTCCGCGAGCCCGAGCTGATGTGGTAGTAGGCGGGCGCGCCGGCTTCGGGCGGCTGGGCGGCCACCGCCAGCAGCCCGCACGCGACCAGATCGACGGGGATGAAGTCGACCACGCCCTCGGGGATGCCGGGAAACTCCGGCAGCACCCCCCGGCCGTAGGCGATGATCAGCGGCTCGGCCATCTTAAAGCCGTCGATCCAGCCCGGATAGGGATGGCGCAGCGCGCTCTCCACGATCGAGGGGCGCACGATCGACAGCGGCAGCGCGAGGGCCTGCTCGCCGCTGGCGTGGGCGTCTGCGGGGCGGGTGGGTCCGTCTGTGGCGCCCCCGGCCATCTGCTCGGCGGCGCGCTCGCCCAACGCCTTGGTCAGGGTGTACACATCGGGCCAACCCAGGCTCTGGGCGCGGGCGCGACCGGCGTCGACCAGGCGCTGCTCGACCCAGTCGACGCGGCGGCGCTCGACGTCGCCGGCGGTGGTCTGGGGCCCGGCCTTGCGGTGGACCTTGCTCGCCTGGTGCTGCCATGCCTCCAAGCGCCGGGGCTCTCGGCTGGCGCGCTCGGCGTCGGGGCGGGCCTGGCGGGCGGCGGTGAGCTCAGCGCGCCAGTCGATGTGGTGGGCAAGGGGCGCCTCGTCGATCACCCCCTTGCGGTCGCCGGCGACGTAGGCGGTGGACACGTGGACCACGTGGGGGCGAGCCCCGGACTGGCGCAGGGCGCGGTACAGGTTGACCGGCCCCTCGATGTTGTTGGCACAGCCCTCGTCGATGGGCGGGTCGAAGGCCACCGCCGCGGCACAGTGCAACACCACGTCGAGGTCGCCGGGCAGCCTCGGCGGCGCGTCGAGGTCGCCCTGGACCACCTCGACGTCCTCGGTCAGCACCCGGCGGGCCTCGTGGGAGCCCACGCGCTCGCGCCAGCGGGCCAGCACCGGCTTGTCGGCCAGCTGCACCAGCCGGTCGCGGCCGCTGCGCCGCCCGCGCGGGCGCACCAAAGCGATCACGCGCGTCTCGGGCAGCTCGCTGAGCACACGCTCCAGCACCGCCTGGCCGAGAAAGCCGGTCACCCCGGTGATCAGCACCCGCTTGCCGGCCAGCGCCTCACGGATCATGGGGGTTGGTCGCTCCTGTTGCTCTCGCTGGGGCGCCTTAGCCCTGCCGGGCAAGCGGCAGCGCGGTGCCGGCCCCGGTGGCGATGCCGCCGCCGCGGCGATACCCGGCCAAGTCGAGGGTCGCGTGCTCAAAGCCCGCTGCCCGCACCGCCTCGGCGACCGCCTCGGCCCGGTCGACCACGGCCGCCAGCAGCTCGCAGGGGACCTCGATGCGCGCGATCGTGTCATGGTGGCGCACGCGCACGCGGTGGTCGAATCCGAGGTCCCACAGCGCCGTCTCGGCGCGCTCGACCTGGGCCAGCTTGTCGGCGGTCACCTCGTGGCCCACCGGCACCCGCGAGGCCAAACACGCGAACGCCGGCTTGTCGGCCACGGGCAGGTCAAGGTGCCGCGCCAGGGCGCGCACGTCCTCCTTGGCCAGCCCGGCTTGGGCCAGGGGCGCGCACACATGCTGCTCGCGGGCGGCCACCCGGCCCGGGCGGTGGTCGCCGGCGTCGTCGGCGTTCTCGCCGTAGGCCAGGGCCTGATAGCCCTCCTGGGCCGCGATCGCCTCCATGCGGGAGAACAGCTCGTGCTTGCAGAAGTAGCAACGGTTGCCGGTGTTGGCGGCATAGCGGGGGTCGTCGACCTCGCCGGTGGCGACCTCGCGCCAGGCGATGCCGATCTCGGCGGCAAGGTCGCGGGCGGCGGCCCGCTCGCGCGTTGGCAGCGACGGCGAGACGGCGATCACCGCCACGGCGCCCTCGCCGAGCTCGTCGGCGCACACCTTGGCCAGCAGCGTGGAGTCCACGCCGCCCGACAGGCCCAACACCACGCTGCCCAGCTCGCCGACCGCTCGGCGCAGCGCCGCGAGCTGCTCAACTTGGCTCGGCGACAGCTCGACCCGCATTGGCCACCTCCCCGACCTCGCCTAGGCTCCGCGTGGGGCGCACGGAACCTAGCATGAGGTGACCCGATGCAACGTGGCGAGGCCGGGGTGACCGGCGAGGCCGCCGGCGCGGCCGGGGCCGGCCAGCCCGAGGCGCTGCAGCTGGACGGCGCCCGGGCGCAGCGCACCGGCGAGCCCGAGGTCGTCTTTGGCGAGGGCAAGACGCCGGCGCAGTGCGCCGCGGCCGTGACCGGCTTGCTGACCACCGACGCCGCCCCGGTGCTGGTCACCCGCGCCGATCCCGCCGACGCCGAGGCGGTGGCCGCCGTGGCCTCGGGTGCTCGCTACGACCCCGAGGCGTGCCTGATCGTCGCCCGGCCCGCCCCGCGGGTGGCGGGCTCGGTGACGGTGGTCACCGGCGGCACCAGCGACCTGCCGGTGGCCCGCGAGTGCGCCGCGGTGCTGGACGCCTTCGGGGTGACGGCCGAGGTGATCGCCGACGTGGGCGTGGCCGGCGTCCACCGGCTGCTGGGGGTGCGCGATCGGCTGGCGGCCGCCGACGCCGTGGTGGCCGTGGCCGGCATGGAGGGCACGCTGCCCACCGCCGTGGCCGGGCTGGTGTCGGCCCCGGTGCTCGCGGTTCCCACCAGCGTGGGCTACGGCGCCGCCTTCGAGGGCCTGGCCGCCCTGCTGTCCATGCTGACCTCCTGCGCGCCGGGGGTCATGGTGGTCAACATCGACGGCGGCTTCCACGCGGCGCTGGCCGCCCGGCGCGTGCTGGCCGCCGGCGGGACCCCCCCATGACCGCCGCCCACATCGTCGCCGAGGAGGGCGTGGCCGGCGAGGTGCGGGGGGTGGCGGCCACCAAAGTGGACGTGCTGGTGCCCGAGGGAGCGCCGCGCACGCCGACCCTGGCCGACGCGCGGTCGCTGCTGGCCAGCGCCGGCCTGGCCGAGGCCGTGGCCGGGCCCGCCGAGCGCGTGCTGGCCGCGCTGGCCGGCGCCGAGGCCCAGGCCCACGGCATCACGCCCGAGCAGGTGGTGTTCCACGAGCTGGGCGATGCCGACACCGTGGCCGACGTCGTGGGGGTGTGCGCCGGGCTGGCGGCGTTGGGCGTGGAGCGCCTCACCTGTGGGCCGGTGGCGGTGGGCGCCGGCGCGGCACGCACCGACCACGGCGCGCTGCCCGTGCCACCGCCGGCGGTGACGGCGCTGCTGCGCGGCTTTGTGATCGGCGGCGGGCTGGGTGAGGGGCCCCGGCGCGAGCTGACCACGCCGACCGGCGCGGCCCTGCTGGCGGCTTTGGCCGAGCCCGTCGACGGCGTGCCGCTGCTGCGGCTGGGCTCGTCGGGGCGCGGCGGCGGCGACTTGCGGCGCGCGTCGCCCAGCCTCGTCACGGTGCTGGTGGGTCGGGCAGCCGGCGAGGCCGATGGCGCGGCGCCGGCGGCAGAGGGGTGGCCGGCGGTGGTGCTGGAAGCCACCGTGGATGACCTGTCCGGTGAGCACGTCCCGGTGGTGCTGGACCGGCTGCGCGAGAGCGGGGCCCACGACGCGTGGGCCGTGCCGGCGACCATGAAGAAGGGGCGGCCCGGACACACGCTCACGGCGCTGGCCAACGAGGCCGATCTGCCCGACCTCG
>PXPH01000055.1:0-5630 GCA_003021615.1 Actinobacteria bacterium QS_8_72_14 | reverse complement strand
GAGCACGACGACGTCGCGGCGGCAGCGGCCGCGCTGGGGCGCCCGGTGCGCGAGGTGGCCGCCGACGCGGCCGTCCAGGGCCGAGGCCGGCTCGCTGCCGGCTAGGCTCGCCGGCGCGGCCGGTGCGGCGCAGGCCCCTTGTGTGCCACGCGCGCCAACGACCAGCATGGGACCCGCGCCCAGCCTTTAGTCTGCGGCGTGTTCCCCGGCGCAGCGGGGTGAAGGACAGGGAGAAAGGCCACCGATGAGTGTCCACCAAGAGGCGGACCCGACGGCGTTCGAGTGGAAGGGGCGGTGTGGCCCCTTCGAGATGCGCCTCTCGGAGCGCACGTTCCCGCCGTCCAGTATCTCGCTGCTGCTCGGTGACGCCATCGACGTCGCCGACGGGGAGACGGTTCTGGACGTGGGGTGTGGCTGCGGCGTGCTGGGCATCGTCTCGGCTCTGCTGGGCGCCGGGCGCGTCCCGGTGACCTGTTCGAGCCGATCCCCGACGACGTCGTGGCTGACCTGGTGATCGGCGACGTCTCGGGGATCCCCGACACACTCGCCCGAGTCAGCGGCTGGTTCCCCGACGGGCGGGGCGGGGGCGCCAGCGGCGTCGAGCTGCCGGTCCGGCTGGTCGAGAAAGCCCCCGGGTGGCTCAGCGACCGGGGGCGCCTGCTGCTGCCCAGCGGCAGCCTGCAGGACGAGCAGCAGCTGCTGGCCGCGGCTCGCGACACCTTCGCCCACGTCGAGAAGGTGGGCGAGCGCCGCCTGCCGCTGCCACAGAACATCGCGGCCACTTCCGAGGTCGAGCAGCTGTGGCGCGACGGGGTCATCGACCTGGAGCCGCGGGGCTCAAGGCTGTTGTGGTACGCGCGGGCGTGGTACTGCCAAGTGGCGGCGTAACGCCGCCTTCGCGGCGGGCGTTGCCGGCGCCGCTGGGTACGATTCGGCCCATGACCCGCCTGCTGGTGCCCGACGAGGTGCTGCTGGGGCGCTTTGGCCTCGTGCGCATCGCCGGGGGGGCCGCCTACACCGTGGCGGTGGCCGTTCTGTTCGCGTTGTACGGGGCCCGCGTGTGGCCGCTGCTGCTCGGCGTGCCGGTGCTGGCGGCGGTCACCGTCTGGCACGTTCGACGCTCACCGCGCGCTCCCCGCCTGACCACCGTCGGGTCGCTGGCCGTCGATGCGGTCGTTTTGTCGGGCGCGGCGAGCCTCGTCGGCGGCACCGGCTCGGGCACGGTGATGCTGCACACGATCATCATCGTCAGCGCCGGCATCTTGCTGGGGCCGCTGGCTGCCGCGGCGTTCACCGGCGTGGGGGTGCTGGCCGGTCTGGGCCAGCTCGCCCTCGAGCAGCTGGGGGTTGGGCCGGTTGTGCTGGCCCGTCCCGAGCTCGCCGACCGGGCCACGATCCTGGCGATCAGCCTGGGGGTCGTGGCCAGCGTGGGCGTGCTCACCGCGACCTACGCTAGCCGCCTGCACGAGTTGGTCGCCGAGGCCGGCGCCGAGGCCGAGGTCGTGCGCCGTCGCGGCAAGCGGCGCCGCCAGCTGGTGCGCCGGGCCAGCATCGATGTTGCCGCGCCCCTGCGTGAGCTCGACGCGGTGGCCGAGCAGCTGGGCGCGTCGCGGGCGTGGCCCGACGCCTGGGACGCGCAGGCCCGCGAGCGGGTCGCGGCCCGGCTGCGCATGAGCGTGGCCCGAGTCGACGCCGAGGTCGGGCGCCTGGCCGACCTGGGGGTGCTGGACGCCGACGCCGACGCCCCGCCCCAACCGCTGTCGCTGCGCCGGGTGATCACCGACTGCGTGGTGGCCCTGGGCGAGCGCCTCGACTGGCACACCCTGGCGGTCGAGGCGCCCCACGAGGTCAAGGTCCTGGGCGATCCCCGCGGGGCGCGCCGGGTGGTGCTGACGCTGCTGGAGAACTTCGTGGAGCACACCCCGCTGGGCAGCCACGCCCGCGTGCGCCTGGTGGCCACCGGAAGCCACGGGGTGATGGTATTGACCGACGACGGTCCTGGCGTGCCCGCCGAGCGGGCCGACTCGCTGTTCGAGGCCCCCGAGGATCGCTCGGCGGCCCGAGTGGGCTTGCCCCTGGCCGCCGAGCTGTGTCGCCAGATGGGCGCCCGGTGCCGCTACGAGCCGGCGGCCAACGGCGGCGCGCGATTCATCGTGTCGTTTCGACTGGCCCCCTCGGCGGCGCCTACCGCCGACGGCGAGCCCGGCGTGTCCGCGCCGGCCAAGCCCTAAAAGGGCTTGTGCGCTCGGCCGGCGACAGCTGGGGGCCGCCGCCGATTCGTGGGGCCCGGCTGGGGCAACCTGTGCGGGCAGGCGGCGGCGTCTGGGTAAACTCGCCCACCGCAGCCGCCCACGCGACAGGCTGCGTGCGTGTGTGACCGCCGATGCGCAAAGGCGTGACCGTGCCCTTCGGACCGCTGCTGACCGCCATGGCGACGCCGCTGCACCCCGACCGCAGCCTCGACCTCGAGGGGGCTCAGCGGCTGGCGCGCCACCTGGTCGACACCGGCTCGGACGGCCTCGTCGTGTGCGGCACGACCGGGGAGTCGCCCACCATCACCCACGACGAGACCCGTGACCTGCTGCGCGCGGTCATCGAGGCCGTCGGCGAGGACGTCGCCGTCGTGGCCGGCACCGGCAAGAACGACACCGCCGCCAGTGTGGCCGCCACCCGCGAGGCCACCGGGCTGGGCGTCGACGGCGTCCTGGTGGTCACCCCCTACTACAACAAGCCCTCCCAGCGCGGCCTGGCCCACCACCTCAGCGCGGTGGCCAATGCCACCGACCTGCCGGTCATCGTCTATGACATCCCCGGGCGCACCGCCTGCCGCCTGGAGCTGGACACGCTGCTAGAGGTCATCGAGGCGGCGCCGAACGTGCGCGGCATCAAGGACGCCGCCAAGGACTTCGATCGCGCCGGGCAGATCGCCGCGCGCACGCCGTCGGACTTCGCCATCTACGCTGGCAACGACATCGACCTGCTGCCGCTGCTGGCCCTGGGGGGCCACGGCGTCATTAGCGTCGCCGCCCATCTCGCCGGCCGCGATCTGTCCCAGCTCATCGATGGCTTCGCCAAGGACCCGGCGGCCGCGGCGGCGATCCACCACCGGCTGCTGCCGCTGCTGACCGCGTTGTTTTGTGACACCAACCCTGTGCCGCTCAAGGCCGGGCTGGCCCAGGCGGGCCTGCCGGCCGGGCCGGTGCGCCCGCCGCTGGCCGACGCTGACGCGATGGTGGCCGACCGCGTCCGCGAGGCGCTGGCTGCCACGGGAGGCCCGCGATGACGACGCATCCGCCGGTCACCGTTCGCTTCTTTGGCGGGCTCGGCGAGATCGGGGCCAACATGGCCGCGGTCGAAGTCGATGGCGCCATTTTGCTCATCGACGTGGGGTTGACCTTCCCCGACGCCGAGCATTACGGCGTCGACCTGATCCTGCCGGACTGGTCCCACCTGCGCGACCGCGCCGGCGACATCACCGCGATCGTCATCACCCACGGCCACGAGGACCATGTCGGCGCGCTGCCGTTCTTTTTGCGCGAGTTCGGCGAGGTCACGGTCTTTGCCAGCCGGCTGACCGCCGGGCTGATCGAGGCCAAGCTGGCCGAGCACCCCCACGTGAGCGCCGACCTGCGCACCGTCGAGGCCGGTGAGCGCCTCCAGGAGGGCCCCTTCGACCTCGAGTTCGTGGGAATGACCCACTCCATCCCCGACGGCTTCGGCGTGGCGCTGCACACCCCCCACGGCACGATCCTGCACTCCGGGGACTTCAAGCTGGACCAGACCCCCATCGACGGGCGGCCCACCGACCTGCCCCACCTGGCCGAGATCGGCGACGGCGGGGTCGACCTGCTGCTGGCCGACTCCACCAACGCCGACGTCCCCGGCCACGTGCCCACCGAGCGCACCGTGGGCCGCACCCTGAGCCAGGTCCTTGACGAGGCCACCGGCCGCGTGGTGATCACCACCTTCGCCAGCCACATCCACCGGGTGCAGCAGGCGTTGGACGCCGCCCGCGACAACGAGCGCGTGTGCTGCTTCATCGGCCGGTCCATGGTGCGCAACATGCCCATCGCCCGCGACCTGGGGTATCTGGCCTACGACGATCAGGACGTGGTCGACCTCGCCGAGATCGAGGCGCTGCCACCGGAGCGCGTGGCGCTGATCTGCACCGGCTCGCAGGGCGAGCCCTTCGCGGCGCTGTCGCTGATGGCCGCCGGGCGCCACAAGCAGATCCGCATCGCCCCCGGCGACACGGTGGTGCTGGCGTCGTCGGTCATCCCCGGCAACGAGAGCGCGATCTTTCGCACCATCAACGGCCTGACCCGCCAGGGCGCCCGCGTGGTGCACAAGGGCGTGGCCGACATCCACGTGTCCGGCCACGCCGCCGCCGACGAGCTGCAGTTCTTCCACAACATCGTGCGCCCGCGCGCGTTCGTGCCGGTCCACGGGGAGTACCGCCACATGGCCGCCCACGCCGACGTGGCCGTGGCCTGCGGGCTCGACCGCCAGCGGGTGCTGGTGTGCGAGGACGGCGACAGCGTCGAGCTCGAGAACGGCGAGGTGCGCGCCGGTCCGTCGTTCGCCGCCGGGCGGGTGTTCGTCGACGGCCTGGGGGTGGGCGACGTGGGCGACGCGGTGCTGCGCGACCGGGAGGTGCTGTCCAGCGAGGGCGTGTGCGTCACGGTGCTCACCCTCGACGGTCACGCCCAACTGGTGGGCACCCCCGAGGTCGTCCAGCAGGGCGTGGTTGACCGCGAGGACGGCTCGGCGCTGCTGGAGAAGGCCGCCTCGACCCTGGCCGACGCGCTGCGCGCCGGCGAGGAGCGCGGCAGCGAGGAGGCGGTGGTGCGCCGCACCAGCGTCGAGACGCTGCGGCAGTTCTGGCGCGAGGAGACCGGCCGCCGCCCGGTGATCCTGCCCGTGCTCATCGACCTGTAGCTTCATCCATGGCCACCAACAACACCAGCACCAAGCACGGGCGCTCCAGCCGGCGATCCCGGCCGGATCCCCGCAGCAAGGCGGCCCAGCGCGCCGCCGCTCGCCGCGCCCTGGCGCGCGACATCATCGGCGTCGGGCTGCTCGTGGTGGGGGTGCTGGGGGCCTTGGGGCTGTACCTCGGCGCCGCCGGGCCGGTGGGCGCGTGGCTGGCCGGCCTGTTTCGCGCCCTGCTGGGCCTGTTCGCCGTGGTGATACCCCCCGCGTTGCTGGTCGGCGGCGGGCTCGTCCTCGCCGAGCGCCGGGCGACGGGGCGGCGGATGATCGCCGGCGTCAGCCTGATGGTGCTGGGCCTGGCCGGCCTGTGGCACGTGACGGCCGGCGCCCCGCGGCTGGACGCGCCCCCGGCGGCGCTGGAGCAAGCCTCGGGGTGGATCGGCGCGATCGTCGCCGGGCCGCTGGTGGCCCTGGCGGCCACCGCCGGCGCCGGCGTGCTGCTGGTTTTGATGGTGGCCGTCGGCATGCTGCTGACCACCGCCACCTCGCCGCGCCACCTCGCCGAGTGGAGCGGCGCCCGGCTCGATCGGGCCGGGCGGGCGTTGCGCGAGGCCGCCGGCCGCCGCCGCCAGCGTGCCGCCCCGGCCACCGCGCGCTTCGAGCCCGCCGCGACCGGCGAGGCGGCGACCCCGGCTGGC
>PXPH01000054.1 GCA_003021615.1 Actinobacteria bacterium QS_8_72_14 | reverse complement strand
CGGCCCGCGAGCTGGTCACCGCGCTGCTGCGCGGCCTGCCCAAGGACCTGCGCCGCCAGCTCGTGCCGGTCGGCGAGACCGCCCAGGCGGTGCTGCGCCGCCTGGAGCCGGCCGACGAGCCCCTGACCCGCGCGCTGTCACGCGAGGTGCGCGCCGTCACCGGCGTGACGGTGCCCCGGCAGGCCTGGGACCAGGCGAGCCTGCCCGATCACCTGCGCATCACCTTCGCCGTCGTCGACGACGACCGCACCGTGGCCACCGGCTACGACCTGGCGGCGCTGCAGCATGAGCTGGCCGGGGCCGCCCACGGCGCGCTGACGCGGGCCGCCGGCCCGCGGCTGCGCCAGCAGGGCCAGACCGACTGGACCTTCGGCGAGCTGCCCGCCTGTGTGTCGCTGCCGGATCCTGGGGGCAGCGCGGTGGGCTATCCGGCCCTGGTCGACGAGGGCGACGGCGTGGGCGTGCAAGTACTGGCCAGCGCCAGCGAGCAGCGCCGGGCCATGTGGACGGGCACACGCCGCCTGCTGCGCCTGACCGTGCCGCTGTCGAGCCGGGCGATCCACGCGCGTTTGGACACCGACGCCAAGCTGGCGCTGACCCGCGCGCCCCACGAGAGCCCGGCGGCGCTACTGGACGACTGCGCCGCCTGTGCCATCGACGCGCTCATGGCCGCCCATGGCGGCCCGGCGTGGGACCCCGCGGGCTTCGCCCAGCTAGCCAACGCGGTCCAAAACGGGCTGACCGAGACCGTCATCGACGTTTTGGCAGCGGTCCAGCGCGTGCTGGAGGCCGCCAGCGAGATCGCCCAGCGTCTGGACGCGGTCACCAACCCCGAGCTCAAGCCCTCCCGCGACGACGCACGGGCCCATCTCGACCGCCTGGTCCACCCCGGGTTCGTCACCACGACCGGGCGCGGGCGCCTCGACGACGTGGTGCGCTATCTGCGCGGCATCGGGGTGCGGCTGGACAAGCTGGCCCACGATCCCCGCCGCGATCAGGATCGCCTGGCCCGCGTCGCCGAGGTGCGCCAAGCCTACGTGGGCCTGCTGCGCCGCTTGGGTCCCGAGGCCGACCAGGAGGCCGACGAGATCCGCTGGATGATCGAGGAGCTGCGCGTCAGCCTCTTCGCCGAGCGGCTGGGCACCGCCCACCGGGTGTCGCCACAGCGCATCCTGGCCGCGATCGCCGCCGTCGAGGCGCGCGCCGAGGCGCCCGCCGCCGGCGCGCGGTGAGCGTCACCGGCGCGCACCCACCCGGGCCACGCCGCGCTCGACGGCTTCGACAAGGTAGGGCCGCAGCCGCGCGGGGGGGATGATGGTGTCCACCGAGCCCACCTCGGCCGCGCGCTCGATGGTGTGGATCGCGTCGAACTGGGCGGCGACCTCGCCCAGCTGCTCCGCGCGCACCGCGGGCCGCGTCTCGTCCAGCTCGGCCTGCAGGCGGGCGGCCTCGGCCTCGTCGGCCTTGGCGCGGCGCTCCTCCAAATCCGACACCCGGGGGTCGCGCTCGGTGCGTGCCCGTACCTCCCGGCCAAAGACCACCCCGGCGGCCGCCGCCCCGCCGATCACCGAGGCGCGCGCGCCCTCCACGGCTATTACCTCCAAGTCGTCGTTCAAGGCCGTGGAGAACACCACGAACGCCCCGCCGTGGTAGCGCGACACCACACAGAACACGATCGGGCCGTCGAAGTTGACCACCGCCCGGCCGATCTCGGCGCCGTACTCCAGCTGCAGCTCGCGCAGCGACTCCGGCGAGCCGTCGAAGCCCGACAGGTTCGCCAGCGCCACCACCGGGCGGTTGTGGCTCGCGGCGTTGATGGCCCGCGCGGTCTTCTTCGACGCGCGCGGAAAGAGCGTCCCGGCGGTCCACTGATCGGGGCCGTCGGCGGGCAAAAGCCCCCGACGGGGCAGGGGGCGCGACTCGAAGCCCAGCAGGGTCACGGCCTGGCCGCCGAGGCGGGCGTCGAAGACCACGGCCGTCTCGGCGCCGGCCATGTCGGGCCAGCGCTCCAAGGGCTGGTGGTCCTGGTCGGACACCGCCCGCATCAGGGTGCGCACGTCGAAGGGCTGCTTGCGCTCGGGGTTGACGGCGTCGTCGAAGATGTCGCCCACGCGGGCAATGCCCCCGCCGTCGACGTCGCAGGGGAAGTCGGACACGTCGCGCTCGCGGGGGTCGGTGGTGGCCGCCGGGCGCGGGAAGCGCTCGCCGGGGGCGACATAGGCGTGGTCGTAGTGGGCGAACAGCACCTCGACGGCCCCGGTGAGGTCGCTGGCCCAGTACTGCGCTTGCCCGTTGGGCCCCATCACGCGGTCGTAGCCACCGATGCCGAAGTTGTCGTCGGCCGACACGCCCCCCGAGTAGTCCAGGGCCTGCTTGCCGGTCAGCACCATGGCGCTGGCCGGGGTCATGACCAGGATCCCCTTGGTGTGCATCAGCATCGTGGCCTCGGCGTTCCAGTACGGCTGGGCGCCGACGTTGATGCCGGTGACCACCACGTTGATCTCCCCGCCGGCCTGGGTGAAGGTCACGATGCGCCGCAGCACGCGCGCCACCCAGTCCATGTTCTCGGTGCCGCTGTCCATGGCGATGCGCGCCCCGGCCGACACCGCGAACCACTCCACGGGCACGCCCCGGCGCTCGGCGAGGTCCAGCGCGGCGACGATGCGGGCACACTCAGCCTCGGTCAGCGAGCCCAGCCCCTTGGTGGGGTCGCCAAGCAACCCCACGCGGGTCATGCCCTCCGGGTAGCGGGCGGTGGGGGTGGTCAGCGTGCCGACGACGATGCTGGCGGTGTTGGCGCCCTCAGGACGATCGACGGGCACCAGCTGGCCGTTGGCGTCGAGGTCGTGCTCGACGAACACCCCCGAGGGCGTCTCGGCCGGGTCGGCGCGGGGGTGCTGCAGCAGCTGGGGGACGAGCTCGTAGGGATACACCGCCCCGCGCCGCCGGGCGCGCAACACCTTCTGCGTGCGCTCGTCGATGGGCTGCAGCGGCTCGGGGGGCGGGTCGGTGATGCGCAGCATCGGGCCCTGGCCCGGCGCGGCGTACAGCCGCGCGGCGACGTCGCGCGGGCCGTCGGGGGGGACCACCTGAGCGCGGACCATGACCTGCTCGAGGCCCAGCCCCTCGGTCATCGGCGCCAGGGCGCGCACCACCGGGTCCAGCTCGCCGGCGGGGATGTCCACCGGTGGCCACACGTGCAGCACGACACGGTTCCACTCGGGGCGGCGCCCGGCAGGAAACCTGGCCAGCGCGTGACGCAGGTCGCCGATGCAGGCGGCAAAGACCCGCTCGAGCTCGGGCAAGCTCGTGACCCGACCGTCGGCGTCGCGCACCGGGGTGAGGTCGCGCACCTCGGCCATGGCGAACAGGCGCTCGTCGGCGGGGGTCTCCCGGGCCACGCCGTGGAACAGATACACCTCGTCGGCCGAGCGCAGCCGCTCCAGGTCGAAGTGCTCGAAGCGCCACAGGTCCAGGCGCCCGGCCACCCGCGGGTGGATGCCGCGCAGGTGACCGTGCTCGACGAACCCGTTGGTGCCGCGGTGGAACGTCAGGTGCCGCACCTCGGGCTCGCCGGGCCCGGCGGCGGTCACCGAGAACGTCACCCGCTGCAGCGGCGAGTCGGGCGCCAGCGCGCCCAAAGCGGCGTTGAGCTGGCCGGCCACGGCGTCGGTGTCGCCCGCGTGCTCACCGCCGGTCACATACACGTCGGCCACGGCTTCGCCGTCGGCCTCGCCCACCTGGTCGCCGGCCTCGCCCACCCGCTGGCCGGCCAGCGCCTCGGCGTGGACCAGGGCCTGGTCGAGGCAATCGCGGTCGGTGGCGATCGCGATCACACATCCCCGCCCGCGGCGGTCGCTGCCGTCGGCAACGATGGCGACGTGGTCGCCGCGGTGGGCGGCGCACACGCGCTCGAGGTCAGCCGCGCCGTAGTTGCGGCGGGTCAGCACCTCCAGCATCGCCGGCAGGGCGGGGCCGCGGGCCGCCGGGTCCTCCAGCATGCCCACCAGCGACTGGGGCACGGCCACGAGCTCGGAGATGCGTTGCTGGTGGTCGGCCGCGTCCACGCCGGCGGCGAGCATGCCGAGGTGCTCGCGCACCCGCGCGCGCGTCGCGGCGTACTCGCGCTCCAGGCGCGGGCGGTCGAAGCAGCGGTGGCGCGCGCGCCGGGCCAGGTCGCCGACGGCCGGGTGGCGCACCTGCGTCGCGCGGATCAGGTGGTCCAGCGTCTCGCGCAAGGCCTCGCCCTGCCCGTTGTCGGGGGGCTCGCTGGCGCGGATGCGCCGATCGAGCAGCGCCAGGACCGCCGGCACCTGCTCACCCGCGCGCTGCTGGGCCAGGTGGATGCGGTACAGGGCCTCCTCCAGCTCGGGGGTGCGCTCCAAGTCGACGACGCCATAGTGGGCCAGCGCCCGCTGGAGCTTGGCCCGGAAGCTGTCGGGCAGGCCCTCGGCGTCGATGTCGACCGAGCGCAGAAAGGCATGGAAGTACTCCTGGGCGGCGCCGCCGTCTTGGCGGTCCTCCTCGTCGCCCATGCGGCGGTTGCGCGACAGGGCGCTGATGTCGGCAAACGCCTGCAGGACCGTCGTCTCGGCCTCCAGCAGCTCGCCGTCGCCGTCAGGGCACAGCCGCTCCAGCTCGCCCGTCAGCTCCGCGGCCTCGTCGGCGCCCAGGTCGTAGCCCAGCATCAGCCGGCCCAGCGCGGCGACCACCTCGCGACAGCGGGCGACGGGCTCGGCCGCGGTCGGGCCGTCGGCTCGCGATAGGGCGGTGAAGTCCACGGGATCGGCCGGTGCGGCGGTCGCGTCGCCGGTGGCCTCCAGTTGGAGCACGGGCGTGCCGGCGTCGATCTGGGTGTTGGGGCTGGCCAGCACCTGGCTGACGCGCCCGGTCAACGGCGCCGACAGCACGGTCTCCATCTTCATGCTCTCCAGCACGCCCACCGTGGCCCCGGCCTCGACCTCATCGCCGGCCGCGACCGTCAGCGCCACCAGCAGGCCCGGCCCGGGAGCCCGGACCAGACCGGCCTCGTCCTGCGAGATGCGGTGGGGCAGACCGTCGACCTCGACCAGGCGCTCGGCGCCGTGGGTGATGGAGGCGATGTCGAAGCGCCGCCCGCCCACGGTCAGGCGGCGCTCGAAGTCGCGCAGCCGCTCGACTTCGGCGACGATCCGACTGCCGTCGGTCACCAGGGCGTACTGGCCCGGCCCGGTGCAGGACACGTCGATGCGGTAGGCCACCCCGCCGTGGCGCAGCTCGATGGTGCGGGCGATGTCGGCGGCGGCCTGCGGGCGCCCGCGCGCCGCCGCGGCGTAGAACCGGCTGCGCTCCACCTCGGCCTGGGCATCGAAGGCCTCGATCGCCGCGGCGACCAGCGCGACGTCGGCGCGGCTGTCGAAGGCATAGCCACCGTTCGCGGTCAGGCGGTCCAGCCATCCGGTGTCGACGCGCCCGGCGAACACGTCCTCGTGGGCGACCAGCTCGGCCAAAAACGTGCGGTTGGTCATGCCGCCGCGCACCAGCACCGTGGTCTGGCTCAGCGCCCGGCCCAGGCGGCTCAGGGCCTCGGCGCGGCTGGCGCCCCAGGCGATGATCTTGGCGATCATCGAGTCGTACTCGGGGGGGATCGCATCGCCCTGGCTGACGCCGGTGTCCACCCGCACACCGGGCCCGGCCGGCAGCGTCAAGCGCTCGATCGTGCCCGGCGCCGGGGCGAAGCCGCGCTCGGCGTCCTCGGCGTTGAGGCGCACCTCCACCGCATGGCCCGCTGCGGGCGGCGGCTCGCCGTCCAAGGCACCGCCGGCGGCCACATGCAGCTGCAGCTTGACCAGGTCGAGCCCGGTGACCAGCTCGGTGACGGGGTGCTCGACCTGCAGGCGGGTGTTGACCTCCAGGAAGGCAAAGCGTTGGGTGTCGGGGTCGTAGAGGAACTCCACGGTGCCGGCGTTCTCGTAGCCGGCCAGGCGCGCCAGCTCCGCGGCGCTGGCGCCGAGCTCGCGTTCCTGCTCCCGGGTCAGCACCGGCGAGGCCGACTCCTCCAGCACCTTCTGGTTGCGGCGCTGCGTCGAGCACTCGCGCACACCGGCGGCCCAGACGCCGCCGTGGGCGTCAGCGATGATCTGCACCTCGATGTGGTGCCCGCCGGTGACCATGGCCTCCATGAACACCGTCGCGTCGCCGAAGGCCTGGCCAGCCTCCCGCCGGGCTTGGGCCAGGGCCTCGTCAAGCTCGGACTCGCGGCGCACCACGCGGATGCCGCGCCCGCCGCCGCCGGCGGTGGCCTTGACCACCAGCGGGTAGCCGATCTCGCCAGCGCAGCGGTGGGCGTGCTCGGCGTCGTCGACGGGACCGCCGCTCCAGGGGGCCACCGGGGCCCCGGCCTGCTGGGCCAGGCGCTTGGCCTCGATCTTGTCGCCCAGGCGGCGCATCGCCGCGGCGGACGGGCCCACGAACGTCACGCCCAGGCGCTCGCAGCACTCGGCGAAATCGGCGTGCTCGGCCACGAACCCCCAGCCGACCCAGACGGCGTCGGCGTCGGCGGCCATCAGCGCCGCCTCAAGCCCGTCCAAGTCAAGATACGGATCCCCGCCACTGGCCTCGCCGGGGCCGGGCCCGATGCGCACCGCCTCGTCGGCCTCGCGCACGAACATCGCGGCCCGCTCGGCTTCGGTGTGCAGCGCGATGCTCACCAGGCCGCGCCCGTGCTCGTGGGCCATCTCGGCGATGGCGTGGATCGCCCGCAGCGCGGGCTCGCCGCGGTTGACGATGGCGATGCGGCACGGAGCTGACCGTGGCTCAGACCCGGTCATGGAAGCCTCCTGGCCCAGGCCCGACAGGCCCAACAATCATGTGCGCCGCCCAGAACGACACGGTGGGGTGCGTTGTGCGGAATCAGGCGGCGGTTGCCGACACCCGCTGGGCGGCGCCATGAGCCGACGTCATCGCCGTGCGGGCCCGCTCGGCGTTGCGGCCCTCGGCGTCGTCGGTCAACGCCAGGTCGCCGGCCGCGTCCGTGATGGCCACGCCCAGGCGCAACGCGGTCAAGGCGTCTTGACGCAGCGCTGGATTGCCGGTCTCGGCCACGCCGGCGGCCAGGTGCGCCACGGTCGCGGCCCGCTCGGCGATGGCCGCCGGGGGACCAGCGGCCGCGGCCGTGGCGGCCTCGACGTCGCGGCCGGTGCGGCGAGCCTCCAGCGCCTCGGCCACGCTGGCGGCGTCCACGGTGACCAAACCCAGCAGCTGGTCGCGTTGGCGCTCCGCCTCGGCCACCACCGCGTCGGCGTCGTCGCGGTGGCCGCGCGAGCGTCGCGCGACCTTGGCCACGAGCGCCGCCGCGACCGAGCCCGCGACCGCAGCGGCCGAACCCCCGCCAGGAACCGGCGCGTCACTGGACAAATCGCCCAACAGACCCTGGAACGTCGTGTGGCTGTACTCCGGGATGAGGTGGCCATCACGCCTGGCCATTCCCCATCACCTCCCCCCTGGCTCGGTGCTGCAACGCTGCCCTCACCATTCCCCGCGACCGCGCTGGATAGTCGCCGGCTGGCCCGGTCGCGTCGCGCCGCTGGCGTCACGGCGGCGGTTCTCGTTAGGACAGTCCCACCACCCGGCCCTGCTCGTCGATGTCGATGCGCTCGGCGGCCGGCGCGCTGGACAGCCCCGGCATGGTGCGCATGTCGCCACACACCGGGTAGACGAAGCCGGCCCCGACCGAGGCGCGCACCTCGCGCACCGGCAGCGTCCAGCCCCTCGGCGCCCCCTTCAAGGCAGGGTCGGCCGACAACGACAAGTGCGTCTTGGCGATGCACACCGGCAGGTGGCCCCACCCTTGAGCTTCGTAGGCCTCCAGCTGCCGGCGGGCGATCGCCGAGAGCTCGATGCCGTCGGCGCCATACACCTCGCGGGCCACGGTGTCGATCTTGTCGGCCAGCCCGGCCTCGTCCGGATACAGGTATTGAAAGCCCCCGGCGTCGTCACACGCGTCGGCGACGGCCTCGGCGAGCTCGACTGCGCCCTTGCCGCCGGAGGCCACGTGGGTGGCCACCGCCCCACGCACCCCCTGCTCGGCGGCCACGTCCAAAATGGCCTGCTGCTCGCTGGGATAGTCGGTGGGAAAGCCGTTGACGGCCACCACCGGGGTCACCCCGTGGCGGCGCACCGTGGCGATTGCCGCGCGCAGGTTGCACGCGCCGAGATGGACCTCTTCGGGGTTCTCGACCAGCAGCTCCTCGGGCAGGTCGCGCCCGGCGGCGATGGTGTGGCGCCCCGAGTGGGCTTTGAGCCCGCGAACCGTGGCCACGATCACCGCCGCGTCGGGGGCCAATCCGCTGGTGCGGCACTTGATGTTGCAGAACCGCTCAAAACCCATGTCGGCGCCGAAGCCGGCCTCGGTGACGAGATAGTCGGCGCCGGCCAGCCCGATGCGGTCGGCCACGATCGAGCTGTTGCCGTGAGCGATGTTCCCGAACGGGCCGCAGTGGACCAGCGCCGGGGTCTGCTCGAGCGTCTGCAGCAGGTTGGGCTGCAGGGCGTCGCGTAGCAGCACGGCCATGGCCCCGGCGGCTTTCAAGGCCTCGGCGGTGACCGGCTCGCCCTCGTAGGTCCAGCCCACGACGATGCGGCCCAACCGCCGGCGCAGGTCGGCCAGGTCGCGAGCCAGCGCGAGCACGGCCATGACCTCGCTGGCAGCGGTGATGTCAAAGCCGGTCTGGCGGGGCGTGCCGTCGGCGCCCCCGCCCAGGCCCGTGACGATGTGGCGCAGGTTGCGGTCGTTGGAGTCCAGCACGCGCCGCCACGCCACCGAGTTGGGGTCGATGCCCAGCGCGTTGCCTTTGTGCAGGTGGTTGTCGATCATCGCCGCCAACAGGTTGTGGGCGGCGGTCACCGCGTGCATGTCCCCGGTCAAATGCAGGTTCAGCGACTCCATCGGGGCCACCTGTGCGTAGCCGCCGCCGGCCGCCCCGCCCTTGATGCCGAAGGTGGGCCCCAACGACGGTTGGCGGATGGCTGCCACGCTGCGCTGGTCTAGCTCGCCGAACGCCTGGCTCAGGCCCACCGTCGTGGTGGTCTTGCCTTCGCCTAGCGGGGTGGGGGTGATCGCGGTGACGACCACGTACCGCCCGCGCCGGCCAGCCGCCGCCCCGTTGCCGGCGACGCCCTCGCCGGGCCCGGCGTCGCGATTCACAGCCTCCAGCGACACCTTGGCCATCCGGCGTCCATAGGGCTCCAGCAGGTCTTCCGTTAAGCCCAGATCGGCAGCGACCTCGGTTATGGACCGCAGGACCGCCCCCCGGGAAATGTCCAAATCCGACGGCATAGTCATCCCACCTCCTCACCCCTGCGGGCTCAGCCCCCGGCGCCGCAGCGTGTCGATGCGGCCCACCGTGGGCGCGACGCGGTTGAACGTGTAGACGTGCAGCCCGGACAGATCGCAGCCTTGACCCACGCGGTCGGCGAGGCCGCGCAGGAGCTCGTCGGGGCGATAGCCCCCTGGCCGCACCAGGCTTCCCATCACGCGGCGATTGCCGCGCAAAAACCGCAAGGAGTCGCCGATGCCGATCCGCCGGGAGATGCGCAGCAGGGTGGCCGGGTCGACCACCCCGGGCACGCCGGCGTACACGGGCACGCTGATCCCCCGCTGGCGGGCGGCGGTGACCCAGTCGCAGATCGCCGCCGAGTCAAAACACATCTGGGTCACGATGTAGTCGGCGTGGGCCTGCTTGGCCTTAAGGCTCTGCCACAGGATCTCGTCGTCGATGTGGTCATGGCCCTCGGGGTAGGCGGGCACGCCGAGGCGGCTGAGGCCGTGGCCCCGGGACGCCATCGCCTCCAGGGCCGTCAGGCCGTCGGTGAAGGGCCCGGCGGGCTCGGTGGCATCGCCGCCGACCACGAAAGCCTCGTCGACACCGGCGGCGGCCAACCGGTCCAGCACCTCAGTCAGGTGGCCGTGGCCGTGGATCTGGCGGGCGGCGAGATGGGGCACGGCCACAAAGCCCCGACCGGCCAGGGACACGGCAAGGTCGACGGTGGGATCGATGCCGCGGGCCGGGGCACACGTCACGGTCACCCGGGCCCCGACCGGCAAATGGCTTGTCTGCTCGGCCACACCCGACAGGGGCAGGACCTCCCACTGGATGTCGCCGGTGACGGCGGCCAGCGCGCGGCGCAACGCCGGCCGCCGGCCGGAGGTGGCCGCGGGCCGGTGACGCCGCCGGCGCAACGGCGAAGCGGAACCGGCGTGCCGGTCGGTGGTGGTCGATTGCATGGCGGTTCCAAGTCGCGGCGGTAACGAAGCCCGTCACCCCTTGGGGGTGTGCTTGCGAGGGTCGATGAACGGCTTCTCGACGACGGTGGCGTCGTGCACCCCAGTGGGGGTGGCCACCTGCAGCGGCGTGCCGTTCTCGGTGTGCTCGATGGGCACCATGGCCAGGCCGATGTTTGTTTCCAGGCGTGGCGAGAAACAGGCGCTGGTCACATTGCCCACGTGGGATCCACCGGTGATGACCCGCAAGGGCTCGACCTGGGAGCCGTCGTTGAACGTTCCCAGTGGCGGCCCGCCGATCTCGACGCCGATCATCAGCCGCGACACGCCGGCGGCCTTGGCGGCGATCAACGCGTCTTTGCCGATGAAGTCGGCCGGCTGGTCGAGATCGACCATCCACGTGTAGTCGTAGCCGACTTCCAGGGGGTTGGTGTCGCGGGTGATGTCACAGCCGTAGGCCAGCATCCCGCCCTCGATGCGGCGGATGTGGCTGGGCCCGATGGGCGTGAGCCCGTGAGGGTGGCCGGCCTGCCAGATGGCGTCCCACAGCTTGTGCGCATGGACCGTGGCGTCGCACAGATAGATCTCGTAGCCCACCTCGCCGGAGTAGCCGGTGCGCGACACCACGACCTGCATCCCGTCGAGCTCGTAGGTGACCAGCCCGTAGTACGGCACCTGCAACACCGACTCGCCGAACAACGCGACCATGACGTCTTTGGACTTGGGGCCCTGGATCTGGACCGGGGCGACGTCGACCTCGCGCACGTCGACCTGCCAGCCGCCGGCGTAGGCCAGCCCCTGAGCCCACAGGGCCACGTCGCTGTCGGCCAGCGACAACCAGAAGCGGTTCTCGGCCACGCGCAGCAGCACGGGATCGTTGACGATGCCGCCGTCGGGGGCGGTGATGAACACGTACTTGCACTGGCCCACGTCGCACTTGGTCAGGTCGCGGGGAATCAGCCAGTTGGTAAAGGCAAACGCATCCGGACCCGAGATCTGGACCTGGCGCTCGGCGCCGCCGACGTCCCACAGCGTCACGCCCTCCAGCAAGGCCCAGTACTCGGCCACTGGATCGCCGTAATGCCGCGGGTGGTAGCTGTGGTTGTACACGCTGTAGACCGCCGCCCCGTGTTCCCGCGACTTCCAAAAGAACGGCGACTTCCGCAAGCGGGGGTACAGCAACAGCCTGGGGTTCTCCACCGCCCTGCGGGGTGTGGCGGCTTCGTGGCGCCCGGGGGCAGCAAGCACATCTGCCATCGTCATCCCCCTTGCGTGGGTTGTGTATTGCACAACCGTTTGGTGATGCGCAACAATGGTAGCACGTAGGGTTGAGCGCTATCAACCCTTTACTTGCTTCCAGTTCCCTCGCCCAGGGGACCGGCTGTCACCGCCCTGCGCCCGCCCACGGCCATGCGCCCGCCGCGCCCGCCGCGGGCATCATGGCCGACGATGGTCGAGACCTTGGGGGACGTCGCTGAGCTCGCGGCCCACACGACACCCGACGTTGACGACGAGACCGTGGCGCGCCCGCGCGCACGCGACGCCGCCGCGCACCGAGCAACACCGCGGCTGCCGTTCGGTGGCCCGCGCGCACGCGACGCCGGCGTCGTCGTGGACGCCTGACGCACCGCCACGGCTTGCGCTCCGACGGCGGACCGTGGGCGACCGCTGGCGGGTGCGGCCGGCCCTTGCGGTCAGCCGGTGTCGAGCTCCAGCTGCAGCGCCACGGAGTTGATGCAGTAGCGCTGGCCGGTGGGCGCCGGCCCGTCATCGAAGACGTGGCCGAGGTGGCCGTCACACGCGGCGCACCGCACCTCCGTGCGCACCATCCCCAGGCTCCCGTCGCGGTGGTGGGTAACGGCGTCGCGGGCGACCGGCTCGGTGAAGCTGGGCCAGCCCGTGCCCGAGTCGTACTTCTCCTCGGAGCGAAACACCCCCGTGCCGCAGCCAGCGCAGCGGTAGAGGCCCTCCTGCTTGGCGTTGCAGTACGCGCCGGTAAAGGCGCGCTCGGTGCCGCCGCGGCGCAGCACCTCGTACTGCTCGGACGTCAACCGCTCACGCCACTGCCGGTCGCTGAGCTCCATCCCCTGACCGCTCACACCACCGCCTCCTGCCGCGACGGACCAGGCTGCAGCCGGCACACGCCTCCGCCCATACCGGGGCAGTGTACCGCTGGCGGGCTCGCGCCCTTCGATCAACCCGATCGTGGCACACCAGCGGCCACACGCACACCGCCACCGTGATCTCTCCGTGGTCGCCTCCGCATCGCCGCGGTCCAGCGTGGCAGGGTGCGCCCGCGCAGCCCGCGGCCGCCGCGCTCGCACCGCCAGCCGTCGGCTGTGTCGCGGCAACAGCGCGCAGCTTGGCCTGTGGCCCGCGGGCTCATGCCCCTGTCTCGCCAACGGCGCTCGGAGCCGCCCATGCCCACCGCCCTCGTGACCGGCGCCAGCCGCGGCCTCGGCCTCGAGTGGGTCCGCCAGCTGCTAGCCGACGGCTGGCAGGTGACAGCCACCTGCCGCGACCCCAGCCGCGCCCACGCCCTGGGTGCTGTGACCGAGCAGCACCCCGAGCAGGCCGCGATCACCGCCCTGGATGTGGACGATCCCGCCGACGTGCGCGCCGCCGTCGCCCGGGTGGGCCAGCGCGTGGAGAAGCTCGACCTGGTGGTGTCCAACGCGGGCATCTGGGCCGATCCGGCTCGCGAGTCCGAGGCGTCCGCCGGCCCGCTGGCGTCGCTGGACGCCGAGGCGGTCCAGCAGGTGGTGCGCACCAACGCGGTGGGGGCGCTCTCGGTGGCCCAGGTCACCGCCCCGCTGCTGGCCGGCGGCGGCGTGCTGGCGCACATGACGTCGGGAGTGGGCTCGCTGGCGCGGGCGACGTTCGTGGCCTGCCACGCCTATCAGGTCAGCAAGGCCGCGCTGAACATGGCCACGCGCCTGTTGGCCGTCGAGCTGGCCGACGACGACATCACCGTGGTGGCGCTGGACCCGGGATGGGTGCGCACCGAGCTGGGCGGTGCCGGCGCCCGCCTGGACCCCGAGGAGTCCGTCGCGGGGCTGCGGGGCGTGGTGGCCTCGCTGTCGCGCGAGCAGTCCGGTCAGGTGCTCAACCGCCGCGGCGAGCCGGTGGCGTTTTGAGCCGGCACACCGGCTTTGCGCCCGGTGTGAGCCGCCAGGACCTCCACGTGGCCACGCGGCGAAACCGCCCGCCGGGGGGCTATGTCAGGGAACCGAACTGGTCCCCGCGGGGCTCGCTTCAACAAAACCACGGCTCGGTCATGCGCGGGCGCGCTCCTAGCGAGCCGGTGGGGATCTCGGCGGCGTCGCCGGCGTCGCGGCCGGCGGCGCGGCGGATGTCGCCGGCCAGGTCGGCGAACGTGGCCTCCGGGGCCTCGCCGGCCTCGGTGGCCCGGGCCACGCGCGCCTCGAGGCCAGCTTGCAGCGCGTCCATCGCCGGATCCGGGTGCGACCAGCGCCACTGCAGGGCGTCGGCGTCATAGCGCTGGATGTGGGCAGCAAAGCTCGGCTCGTTCGCCAACAGCGAGCCCTCGGGCACCAGCAGCCGGATGGTCAGCTGTATCGGGTCGACGTTGCCGACCAGGTCATGGGCCAGCACCCAGTCAACGATGCGGTTGAGGGTGGCCACTTCCGACCACGGGGTGAACGGCAGGAACGTGGGCCGGGGCTCGATGCCCGCGTGGCGCAGCACGTGGACCGCCTCGCCGGCGTCGGCGGCCGTGTGGCCCTTGTCCAAAAGCTGCAGGATCGCATCGTCCAACGATTCCACCGCGCTGATCACGAACTTCATGCCGCGGCCGGCGAGCTGGGGCCACACGTCGCGGTGGGCGAGGATGTGCTCCACCTTGACCGTGGCGTCGAAGGTCAGCTGCGGGTGGCGGGCGTGGATGGCCTCGACCAGCTGCAGTGCGTGACGCGGCCCGTTGAGGAAGTCGGGGTCGGCGAACGTCAGGTGCTCGATGCCGGCGGCCACGAGCTGGTCCACGTCGGCCAGCAGCGAGGCCTGGTCGACCACGCGGAAGGCGCCGTCGTAGACCGCCGGCAGGGGGCAGTGGCGGCAGCGGTGCTTGCACCCGTGGCTGGCCTCTACCGCGCCCACCACCGACTCGTCGTCGCCCTCGACCAGCCGGGCGTAGGTCAGCGGAGCCGGCAGGAGGTCTCGGGCCGGCACGGCGAAGCGGTCGCGGCCGCGGCCCAGCTGGATGAGCTCGCCGCCGGCCGAGCGGGCCTGGGCGGGGCTGGCGCCGGCGGCCAGCGCGTCGACCCAGGCGCGTAGGGCGTGCTCGTACTCGCCGGCGTAGACCGTGTCGACCAGCGAGCCGAGGGTGTGCTGCGAGCCCACCGGGGCGTAGACGCCGTAGGCCGCGATGGGCGTGGCCGGCTGCTCCTCGCGGATGCGCCGGGCACAGGCCAGGCCCAGGCGCATGGCGGTGTGCATCGGCGCGCTGATGGCCACCGCGTCGGCCCACGCCACCCGCTGGGGGTCGTAGTCCTCCACCGAGAGGTCCAGCGCGGCCACGTCGTGGCCGGCCTCGCGCAGGCGCCCGGCCGGCGAGGCGACGTGCACGGGCTGGTGGCCCAGCTCATAGGCGGAGACGAACAGCACGCGCATCGAGTGCGACCCTACCCCGGCGCCGGCGGCCACGCGGCCCCAGCTGGGCGCGCCGCGCCCATGCAGCTCAGTTTGTCACATTCCTCACAAGGGGTGTGGCGAATGTGACAAGCCATCTCTCACGACCTGCGCCGGCGGCTCACGCCGAGGCAACACCGGCTTGCACCCGCACTTGCAGCGCCTGCTGCACCTGGGCCAGGCTGGCCTCCACGTCGGCGGGGGTCGCGCCGCGAGCGAAGGCAAAGCCCAGATAGCGGTTGCCCTCGGGCACCGGCACCAGCTCCTGGCCCGGCGTGACGGTCAGCGCCACCTCCTCTACTCCCGGCACCGCCCGGGCCGTCTCGACCCCCTCGACGCCGGCCAACCACCCCCGCTGGCGGATGGGCAGCATGAGCACCCCGCTGGCCGACAGCTCACGGCGGGCCCGGTCGGTCCGCAGGCCCAAAGCGTGGCGCACCAACAGCTCCTCCAGCGACGTTGCGGCGCCAAAGCGCAGCGCCCGGCTGCACAGCCCGCCGATGGAGCGCGCGGCCACCTCCAGCATCGCCACGCGCCGGGCGTCGACGTCGACGCGCGCCTCGGCGTGGATCGGGCCCTCGCGCAGGCCCAAAGCGGCGGCCGCCTGGGCCACGGCGGTCTCCAGGGGCGCCAGCGCCGTTGCCGGCAGCCGCGACGGCGTGACGTAGACCGTCTCCTCGAAGGTGGGCCCGTCGGGGTGGTCCGGCTTGTCGAACACCGCCAGGACCTCCAGCTCGCCGCCGTGCAGCACGCCCTCGACGGCCACCTCGGCGCCGGGGGCGAACGCCTCGACCATCAGCGGCTGCCCCGGGTCGTCGCCGGCGGCGGCCACGATGCGCCGAATCCGCTCGGCGGCCCCGGCGGCCTCCCCAGGGCTGTCGGCGCGGATGACGCCCTGGCTGGCCGACCGCGTGGTCGCCTTGAGCACACACGGCAGTCCCACGTGGCGGGCGGCCTTGGCCACGTCCTCGCTCGAGCCGCCAAAAGCCGGCAACGCCCCCTCGCCTTGCCCACCCACGACCGCCACCGCCGGCTGGGGCACGCCCGCGGCGGCAAAGGCCGCGCGCTGGCGGTCCTTGCGGGCGGCGGCGGTCACCGCCGCCAACGGGTTGTGGGCCAAGCCCAGTTGCTCGGCGGCGACCGTGGCCGCGCGCACGCCCCGATCGTCGACGCCGATGACCGCGTCGATGGGGCCAGTGGCCGCGTGGGCGGCGATGCGCTGGCCGGCTGCCTGAGGGTCATCGACCGGCACTGTCAGGGCCCCGGCCCCCATGGTCTCGGCCATGGCCTGCGAGCCGTCGCTGGCAACGACCACCTCGGCGCCCACCGACCGGGCGGCCTCGAGGAAGTCGCTGGCGCGGTAGGTCGTCGACGGCAGCACCAGGACCAGGCGAGGAGGCCGGCCAGCGCCTCCACCGTCACCGTGCCAGGCGTCGCGTCGCACGCTCATGACGATACGGTAGGCGTCAGGCGACGGCGTCTGCGACACGATCCCGAGACGACGCCCGAACAGGAGCGGCCGGGTCATGAGCGAGCAGATCATCCATGTGACCGACGCCGCCCGGGACAAGGCGGTGTGGTTCCGCAACCGCGACCCTGACGCCGAGGAGCTGGGGCTGTGGCTAGAGGTCACCGGCGCCCAAGACGGCGAGTACACCTACAACATGTATCTCGACCGCATGAGCAAGGTCGACGACGAGGCGGCCGTGCAGCATCACGGGGAGCTGCCGGTGGTGATCCCGGGCGGCAGCATCGACGCGCTGCGCGGCGCCACGCTGGACCGTCGCGGCGACCTGGAGACCGGCGGGATTTTCATCACCAATCCCAACAAGCCCGCTCCCTCCAGCCCGGCGGTCGGGGTGGACCTGCCCGATCAGGCGTCGCTGGAGGGCGAGCTGGCCGAGCAGATCCAGCAGCTGCTGGAGTCCCACATCAACCCCCAGATCGCGCAACACGGCGGGCGCGCCGATCTCGCCGGCGTCGAGGAGCAGGAGGGCAAGGTGTATCTGCAGCTGTCCGGCGGCTGCCAGGGCTGCGGCATGGCGCAGGTGACCCTCAAACAGGGCATCGAGCAGTCCATGCGCGAGGCCCTGCCCCAGGTCACCGAGATCGTCGACGTGACCGATCACGCCTCGGGGACCAACCCCTACTACTCCTCCTCCAAGAAATGAGCCACCCACCTCGGCGCTACTCGGCGCCCACCCCGCCACGATGAGTACTCGCTCCCAGAACCCCGCCACGGTCGACCGCTTGCGCCTGGGCACGGGCTTTCACGCCGACGAGCGCGAGCGCATCCTCGACGTGTTGCGCAAGCTCGACCAGCGCCTGCAGCGCTACGACGCCGACGCCGTCGACATGGAGCTCACGGTCAAGGACCGGGAGACCACCAAGCAAAAGGTCACCCTGGAGCTGTGGATCGCCAAGCCGCGTACCGACGAGCTCGTGGCGACCTCCACCGAGACCGGTCTGCGCGACGCGCTCAACGAGGTGCGCGACGACATGTGGCGCCAGCTCGACGAGATGATCAACCGCCGCATCGACGCGCGCCGCGCGTAGTCCATCCCCACGCGTAGTGCACCCCCACGCGGAGTGCACCCCCACGCGCCGCGCGTAATGCACCCCCACGCGTAATCCACCCCGAAACGGTGATGAGACAACCCGGAGCCGATAACATGTGATTGTGAGCACATTCACAAAGGAGCGTGTGTGACGGAGACGCGGACCGAGCCAACCACTTCCGGGCCCGCCACGGGCCGGCCCAAGGTGCTCGTCGTCGGCGCCGGCTTTGGCGGACTGGCGCTGGCGCGCAGCCTGGCCGACACCCCCGCCGACGTGATCGTGCTGGACCGCACCAACCACCATCTGTTCCAGCCCCTGCTGTACCAGGTCGCCACTGCGCAGCTGGCGCCCACCGACATCGCCTATCCGGTGCGCGGCGCACTGCGGCGAGTGCCCAACGCGTCCTTTCGCGCCGCCACCGTCACCGACCTCGACTGGCAGGCTCGCGAGATCGCCACCGCCGACGGCGCCCGCTTCGCCTTCGACCACCTCGTTTTGGCCGCGGGAGCGCGCACCGCGTCGTTCGGCGTCGACCTGGCCCACGCCGAGACGCTCAAGACCGTCGACGACGCTCTCGCGCTGCGCCAGCGGTTGCTGACCGCCTTTGAGCGCGCCCAGGCCGAGCCCGAGCTGGTCGAGGCGGGCGCCCTCGACGTGGTCGTCGTCGGTGGCGGGCCCACCGGTGTGGAGCTGGCCGGCGCCGTCAGCGAGTTGTACCGCAACGTGCTGGCCCGCGACTTCCCCGACCTGCCGGTTCACCGGGCCCAGATCTCGCTGGTCGAGCTCGACGACGGGCCGCTGGCCGGCTTCCACCCCCAACTGCGCGCCTACACCGCCGCCCAGCTGCGCCGGCGCGGCGTGCAGCTCCACTTCGGCCGGCGGGTCACCGAGGCCGGCCCTGACCGGGTGACGCTCGACGACGGCTTGCGGCTGCGCGTGGGCACGACCGTGTGGGCCGCGGGCGTCGAGGCGCAACCGTTGGCGACCGCGCTGGGGCTGCCCACCGGCGGCGGCGGGCGCGTGGCCGTCGACGCCGACCTGTCGGTGCCCGGCTATCCAGGCGTGTGGGCGATCGGCGACGTGGCCGCCGCCCGCGACGGCGACGGGGCCCTGCTGCCCCAGCTCGCGCCCGTGGCCCAACAAGCCGGGCGCCACGTGGCCAGCCAGATCGCACGGGCGGTGCACGGCGAGCCCACCGAGGCGTTCGCGTACCGCGACAAGGGCGCGATGGCCACCATCGGGCGCCGGGCCGCCGTCGCCCAGGCCTTTGGTGGCCGCGTGCGGCTGCGCGGCACGCTGGGCTGGCTCGCATGGCTGTGGCTGCACTTGGCGATGCTCATCGGCTTTCGCAACCGCGCCAGCGTGCTGCTCGACTGGGCCTGGACCTACCTCGGTTGCGAGCGCGGCGGGCGGCTGTTGGTGCGCCGCGACGCCGACCCGGCCGGGGATCAGCATCCCGACCCCGTGGCCGAGAAGGCCCAGAAGGCCGCCTCGGGCTGACCACTGGCACCGGCCGCCGCCGGTGGTCAGCAATCGCCGGCGGCGATTAGGCTCCCCGGGGCACCCGCCAGACGCGGCGTCAGGAGCCTGTGGTGCCCGCCGATCACGTCCTCACCCGCGACGAGGCCCGCCAGCGCGCGAGCCTGCTGTCCGACGTGGCCTACGAGGTCGACCTCGATCTCACCCGCCCCGACGACACGTTTCGCTCGACGGTGCGCGTGACGTTCGCCGCCGAGCCGGGCGCGGCGACCTTCATCGACCTGCTGGCAACGCGCGTACACCGCGCCGAGCTCAACGGCGCGGCCCTGCCCGAGGACGCGATCGGCGAGGGACGCATCGCCCTCAAGGGACTGCAGGCCACCAACGAGCTGGTCATCGCCGCCGACTGCGCCTACGAGCGCACCGGCGTGGGATTGCATCGCTTCCAGGACCCGGTTGACAACGCGACGTATCTCCACACCCAGTTCGAGCCCTTCGACGCCCACCGCGTGTACGCCTGCTTTGACCAGCCCGACCTCAAGGCCCCGTTCACCCTGACGGCGACGGCGCCGGCCGAGTGGGAACTGATCTCCAACACCGCCGGACACCGCCGTGACGGCGCCGACGCCGGCCCGCAGGGCTCGGAGCCCACCGCGAGGTGGTCTTTTCCCGCCACCCCGCCGATCTCGCCCTATCTCACGGCGCTGGTGGCCGGCCCGTTCAAGTCCGTAGCCGACCACCACCGCGGCGTCGAGCTGCGCTGGTGGGCACGCACCAGCCTGTTCGAGCACGTCCAGCGCCAGGCCGAGGAGCTGTTTGCCCTGACTCGCCAGGGGTTGGACTTCTTTACCAACCGCTTCGGCGTGGCCTACCCCTTCGGGCGCTACAACCAGCTGCTGGTGCCGGAGTTCAATTTCGGGGCCATGGAGAACCCGGGCTGTGTGACCTACAACGAGGCGTTTGTGTTCCGCTCGGCGGTTACCGACGCCCAGCGCCAGTCGCGGGCCTCGACGATCCTGCACGAGATGGCCCACATGTGGTTCGGCAACCTCGTCACCATGCGCTGGTGGGACGACCTGTGGCTCAACGAGAGCTTCGCCACCTACATGGGCACGCGGGCGGTGGCCGAAGCCACCCGCTTCACCGACGCGTGGGCGGCCTTTGCCGCTCAGGTCAAGGCCTGGGCCATTGACCAGGACCAGTTGCCCTCCACCCACCCGATCACCGCCGATCTGGCCGATACCGACGCGTTGCGCACCCACTTCGACGGCATCACCTACGCCAAGGGCGCCAGCGTGCTCAAGGCCCTGGTCGCCTGGGTCGGCGACGACGCGTTCTCGGCCGGCATCCGCGACTACTTCGAGCGCCACGCCTGGGACAACGCCGACCTCAGCGACTTCCTCGACGCGCTGGCCAAGGCCAGCGGGCGCGACTTGGACGCCTGGTCGCGCGAGTGGCTACAGACCTCGGGGGTGGAGACTCTGGAGGTGGCAGCCGCGCATCGGGGCAATGAGCTAACCGAGTTGACCGTCCGGCCTCACCCGCCCGAGGTCGGCGACGCCGTCACGCGCCGCCACCGCCTGGCGATCGGCTGCTACCGCGACGACGGCAACGGCCGGCTGGTGCGCCAGGAGGCCACCACCGTCGACGTGGAGGGGGGGTCCACCGACAGCGGCCTGGCGCCGCTCAGCCCCGCCCCCGAGCTGGTACTGCCCAACGACGACGACGCCGCCTTCGCCAAGCTGCGCCTCGACGACCGGTCGGTGGCCACGCTGCGCCAACGATTGGGCGATCTGGCCGATCCCCTTGCCAGCGCCGTGGCGTGGGGCGCGCTGTGGGACATGGTCCGCGACGCCGAGCTGGCCGCCAGCGCGTTCGTGGAGCTAAGCGCCGACCACGCCGACGCGACCGCCGATCTGACCAGCCTGCAACTGCACCAACGACGGGCGGTCGCGGCCGCCGACCGCTACGGCGACCCGGACAGGCGCGAGGCCAACCACGCCCGCCTGCTGACCAGCGCCCACCAGGCGCTGGCGCGCTGCGAACCCGGCAGCGGCCGCCAGCTGGCCTGGGTGACCCACCTGACCGCGTGCGGCGGCCGCGACGCCGAGCACCGCGCGTGGCTGCTGGGGCTGCTGCACGGGCGCGACGTGCCCGACGGGCTGACGGTCGACACCGACCTGCGCTGGCGCCTCATCGTGCGCCTGGCCGCCGACGGCGTCATCGACGAGGAGCGCATCGCCGCCGAGATCGAGCGCGATCCCACCGATATGGGCCTGCGCCACGCCGCCACCGCCCGAGCCGCCCGGCCCGGCGCCGGGTCCAAGCAGCACGCCTGGGATGCGCTGTTGGGCGATCGCGAACTGCCGCTTGCCACCCAGCGCGCCATGTGCGCAGGCTTCTGGTGCTACGGCCAAGAGGACGTGCTGGCCGGCTTCGCCGAGCGCTACCCCGAGGCGATCGACGCCGCCTGGGACGGCCGCGTCCAAGAGGAGTCCATCGACCTGACCCGGGGGCTGTACCCCTCCACGGTGGTCACCCCCCGGGTCGTCGAGATCGCCGACGAGTTGTTGGCCCGCGACCTGCCCGGCCCGGCCCGCCGCGTCATCAGCGAGGAGCGCGACCAGACCCAGCGAGCCCTGCGCGCCCGCGCCGCCGACGCCACCACCGGCTGACCCTCCCGCGACCGCCTGCAGCGATTCGTGAGATTTCCGGCTTGCACGCGATCATGCGGCTGCACAACGCCCTGGAGGAAGAGGCCTACGGCATGCTCGACGCGGCCAACGCCGCCGCCGACCACAGCTGACGCCGGCGCGGTGGGGCTACCTCGTCGCGGCTTCGAGCTGGCCGGCCTGGTCCTGGTGGTGCTCGCGCTGGCCGGGTGCGCACGCGCCGCCGGCGACGCGTTCCAGGCCACCGTGACCCGGGCGCTGCCCGCCGACGCAGAGCCCGTCGGCCAGACGTTTCGCCCCGGCGCCGAGCGGCTGGCCGGCGTCGACGTGCTGACCGCCACCTTCGGCCAAACCCCCGACGACGGCGGCGAGCTGGTGGTGTCACTGCTCGACCGGGCCGGCGGCGCAGCGGCCCCCGGCGAGGTGGTGGCCAGCGCTTCGGTGCCCGGCGAGGCCGTGGCCGACAACGCCTGGGTGCCGCTGCGCTTCGACGAGCCGGTGACGGCCCCGCCCCGCGCCGCGTTCACCGTCGAGTGGACCGGCGAGTCGCCGGTGGGCGTGTGGGCCAACGTCCCACCCGCCGAGACAAACCACCAGACCCGGCTACTCAACGACCCCTATGGCGGTGGGCAGTTGCTGCGGGGCGGGCAACCGGCCACCGGCGACCTGGCGTTTCGCGTCGTGGGCGACGTCGGGCCCGTCCAGGCGCTGGCGGCGGTCGGGCGCCTGGCGGCTGGGGCCGGGCGGGCCCTGGCGACCGCCCCGGGCTTCGGGCTGGCCTGGGCGGCGGCCATGGCCGCCGCCGTGGCGCTGGCCATCAGCGGCTTTGTCGGCGCGCGGCGGCGTCGCTAGCCGCCGGTCCCGACACCGAGCCGCCCAGCGCGTCGCCGCCACCGTCCGGCGAGACAGCGCGCCACCCGCGCCACAGCTCGACGACCGCCGGGGCCGCCAGCAGCGCGCTGGCGGCCACGAAGCCGGTGCGCAGCACCCCCTGGACCTGCGCGGCGGTGCCCGGCGCGGTCAGCAGCAGCTCGCGCAGGCTGCCCAGCTGCTCGGCGGCCGGACCGGCGGCCAGCAGCGTGCCGGTGGTGGTGCCGGGTCCGCCTACCGCGTCGAACCACGCCAAGGCCAGCAGCACCTGCAGCAGATGCAGCCACAGCACGCCCCGCCAGGCGGGTCGCCGCCCGATCGCCAGCGCCACGAACGGCGTCAACCACGCCACGTAGTGCGCCCCCCACGTCGACAGCGCGAACAGCGCGACGTGGGCCAGCAGCAGCCACACCCAGGCCTCGCCGACGGGAACGCGCCCGGCGCCCCACCAGCCCCACTGGCGCCCCGCCACCGCTCCCAGCATCACGGCCAGGACCAACACGAACAGATAGATCTGCCCGTCGCCGTCGACCGGCCACGACACCGCGGTCAGCGTGCCCCCGGTGCGCGACTGAGACAGGCGCGCCACCTCGCCGACCCGGCCAGCCAGCGCCTGGTTCAGCGCCATCGTCGCCGCGAACGGGACAACCGCCAGGCCCGCCCACGCCAGCTGCCGCGGCACGAGGTGAGCGCCGGCCGGCTCGTGGTCGCGTGGCGCCACCATGAGCGCCATCAGCGGTACCAGCAGCAAGGGATAGCCGCGCATGGTCACGGCCAGCCCCAGCAGCAGCGCGGCCAGCCACACGCGCCGGCGCTCGGCGGCCAGCACGGCCGCCACCACCAGCGCCACAGCCAGCATCTCGTAGCGGCCAAAGGCGTAGGTGGCATACAGGCCGATGGGCGACAGCATCCAAAACGCCCACGCGCGCCGGGTTAGCCGCGCGCCCATGGGCCCCACCAACGCCAACAGCGCGACGCCGGCGCCTAGATCCGCCAGCAGGTACAACCCCTTGAGGGCGAACAGCGTCTGGGGGGCCCACTCGGCGGCGGCGAACTCGCGCACCACTTGTGGCGCCAACGCGATGAAGTCGTCGAAGAACCACGGGTCCGACCACACCACGTCGGGGTCGGGCAGCACCGGGTCCACCACACGGAGCCACGCGGCGTGAACGGCGTGGGCACCCATGTTGACCAGGTACTCACCAAAGACCTCGCCGTCATAGGCGATGCGGTGGCTGCGCCACCACACCGCCAGCATGTCGGCGGTCACCCCGAAGGGCATCAGCGCCAGGCGAATCGCCAGGCCCACCCCCAGCCATCCCAGCAGGGCCGGGCGCTGGGCGCGATCGCGTAGCGGCGCGGGCACGGCGGCGCTCATGACGCCAGAGGCTAGCGAGCGCTCGGTCGCACATGAGCCACCGGTTGAAGCCGATGTGGGAGTGACGCGGCCGTGGCTGCCCTCGTTGGCGCGGTCCGCCTGGCAGACTGACGGCGACCCAGCCACCGTCCGGCACTGACGGCCGACCGCGGCCGGTGGAGGATTTGTGAGCGCCGACGACGCGGCGACTCCCGACGACACGGCCCTCTCCGAGGGCCATCGGGAGGCCTTTTTGGACGTCTACGAAACCCGATCGCCGCGGGCTCAGCACCAGCTGGATCTGTTCGCCGACCAGTGGACCTCGAAGGTGCCGATCCTGGGCGAGGAGACGATCTCGGGCCCGCGTGACGACCTGTTCCACGATGAGCGCATTCAGTGGGGCCTGGAGGCGCTGGGCCCCATCACCGGCATGACGGTGCTCGAGCTGGGCCCCTTGGAAGGCGCTCACACCACGCTTTTGGAGGAGCGCGGCGCCGGCCAGGTCGTGGCAGTCGAGGCTCACCGCCAGGCGTTTCTGCGCTGCCTGGTGGTCAAGAACCTGTTGGGCCTGCGCGCCCACTTCGAGCTGGGCGACTTCGTGGGCCATCTCCGCGAGTACGAGACCACCTGGGATTTGTGCGTGGCCACCGGCGTCCTGTACCACCTGCACGACCCGCTGGAGCTCATCGCTCTGCTGGGCCAACGCGCCCGCCGCGTGCTGCTGTGGACCCACTACTGGGACGACGACGTGATGGCCCGGCGTCCCGACGTCGCCGAGCGCTTCGACGAGGTCGAGCCGGTCCAACGCCACGGCCTGTCGGCGACCTACCACCGCTACGGCTACGGCACCGGCGTCAACGACCCCACGTTCTGCGGCGGCTCGCGCACCCACGCCCGATGGATGGAGCGCAACGACATCCTCGACGGGCTGGCCGCTGTCGGCTTCGAGCGCATCGACACCGGCTTTGACGATCCGTTCTGGCCCCACGGCCCGGCGCTGTGCGTGGCCGCGGCCCGCCCCGACGCGGTGTCACGCCACCCCCAGCCGCGCACCCGCGCTCGCCGCTGGCGCGAGGGCCAACGCGGTCCCGAGGTCGAGGCGCCGTGGAAACAGGCAGCACGGCGCCTGACGTGGTTGACTCGCCGGCGCGGGTCGCCCACCCGACCCCCCGAGCCGCCCGCGGCCCCGTGAGGCAGCCGTCGACTCGCGCGCGCCACACACTCTCGGTATCCTCTGCGCGCTCTCGGTATCCTCTGCGCGCCTTCCCCGACTAGGACGAGATGCCTCATGCGCCCCGCCTCGCCGGCGCGCCTGCTGCGGCGACGCCCCACCGCCCTGTTGGCCGTGGCGTTTGTCCTCACCGGCTACACCGTCCAACCCGGCGACACGCTGTCCGAGCTCGCCCAGCGCTTCGACGTGGCCCTCGACGCACTGAGCGAGGCCAACGGCCTAAACGATCCCGACCGCCTCATCGCCGGCACACGCCTGGACATGCCCTCGCCAGCGCCTGTCGACGCCGGCGAGGACGAGCCGCCAGTGGGCTCCGCGCTTCGCACCGAGGTGGACCGGCTGCTGACGCGCACCGCCCGCGCCTACGGCTGGTCGCCGGCGTTTGTCAAGGCGGTGGCCTGGCAGGAGTCCGGCTGGCAGCAGGACGTGGTCTCGCCCAAGGGCGCGGTCGGCATCATGCAGGTGATGCCGGGCACGGCCGATTTTGTTGCGTCCCGCCGCGCCGGGCGTGAGCTGGACCTAAACGATCCCCGGGACAACGTCCTGGCCGGCGTGCTGTTCTTGGACTACCTCTACGACCTCACCGGCGGGGACGCGGAGGCGACCCTGGCCGGGTACTACCAAGGGCTGGCCTCCGTGCGCGAGCACGGGCGCTTCGCCGACACACAGCGCTACATCGACAACGTCCTCGCGTTGCGTGAGCGGTTTCGCTGACCGCCGCGGGGCGCCTCAGCCGTAGTAGTCCACGGGGTAGACGTGCACGGGCGTGCCCAGCCCGGGATCAATCCGCCACACCTTGTCCATGGCACCGATGGGGATGCGCACACAGCCAGAGGAGGCGTGAGAGGGCGGTACCGAGGTGTAGCCGTGCAGGGCGATGCCGCGCGAGCCGTCGAAGTACTTGGGGCGGTACAGATCGCCGCGGGCGGCCTCGCGCACGCCGTCGATCTGGCGCACCATCGCCTGGTCAAAGCCGGTAGTGGTGTTGGCCCGGTAGGTCGACCCCTCGAACGTGTAGTACTCGCCGTGACCGGCCGAGGCGTCGAACACCCAACGGGTCTGGCCACCCTCGACGAACAGCACGATCCCGCGCTCCAAGTCCACCTCGTAGGCGCGTGACGAGTCGCTGCGCGGCTCCGGCGCGCCTCGTTGCTGGGCCAGCGCCGCGCGCGTGGCGTCGGCGACCACCCCGTCGCGCTCCAGACCGTGGGCCTTCTGGAACGCCCGCACCGCGTGGAGCGTGGGCATGCCGAACTGCCCGTCGACGCTGGGCAGCCAAAAGCCCCGCTGGCGCAGCGTGCGCTGCAGATCCGTTACGGCCGGGCCGGCGGCGCCCCGCGACAGATCGGGCGCCGCCCGGCGGAAGTCGGCCTCGACACGGTCCAGGGCCACATCGGCGCCCGAGGTGGCCAGCAACCGCACCACCACGCGGTGGGTTTCGCCGTAGGCCACCCCCTCGGGAAGGTTGTCGACGCGAAACCGCATGGTGTCAGCGCCACTGACGTGCTGGATGGCGCCACCCACCTCGTTACCGCCGATGGTCACCGCCACGTGGGACTCAGCGAGGTTGATCGGGCGGTTGAGCGTGAACTCGACGCCCTCCAAAGCCTGCACGGTCTGGCCATCGCGCAGCGACGCGCGCTCCACGCGCAACTCGCCCGACTCGACCGACGCCGCGCGCAGCCCCTCGACCACGCCGGGGCTGACCGCCGCCCGGCCACCGTAGACCACCGCTGTCTCCGGCTGCAGCCGCCGCAGCTGGCGTCGTTGCGGCTGGAACAGCCGATTGCCGGCGACCAGCGCGAGCGGGGCGCCGTCAGCCGCGGCGTGTACGCCCCCCGCCAGCGCGTCGGCGAACTCCTCACCGGAGGCCACCCCCACGGTTGCGGTCTCGGGCATGAAGCGCAGCGACAACGCCCGGGCCGTCTCAAAGCGCGTGCCGCCGGCCACCCGCGACACCGATCCCGCCCGACGGTTCAGCTCGGCGACCACCGAGTCGTCGATCACCCCGGCGCCGCCCACCACGTGCACGGTGTCGAAGCCGGCGCGGTCCATGTAGGCGCCGACTTCCTCGGGCAGCCGGTCCTGGGCGGTCAGCAGGATCGGCCAGCCGCGATCACCGGCGACGGCCGCCGCCGCCAGCGCGTCGGCGAAGCCCTCCCCGGAGGCGACGAACGCCGTGCGCGTCTCGGGGATCGTCTCGGCGATGCGCACCGCCGTCTCGTAGCGCCCCGAGCCGGCCAGGCGCTTGGCGGCGAAGCCCAACGCCTCGACGTCGGTGGCCACCCTGTCACCCAAAGCGCCCTGGCCACCGAGTAGATACACGGTGGCGCCATCGGCCAGCACTCGCGACAGCTCCTGGCGCGCCGTGTCGGACAGCCCGTCGCCGCGGGTCAGCAGCAGCGGGCCGTTCACCTCACGAGCCGCCGGCGCGCCCGCCAGGGAATCGGGGAAGTCGTCGGCGCGGGCCAACAGCGCCGCGGAGGCCTCGCCGTGGCCATACAGATCCTGGCTGATTGCCGCGGCCGTGGCCACGCGGTCGCGGCCCGCCAGACGCTGGGTGGTCATGGCCGTGGCGTGCAGCCGCAGGCGGCGTGTCGCGCTGCCGTACTCGTTGGTGGCCTCGAAGGTCACGTCGTGGCGTCCGGCCTCGAGCCGCACCTGCGCCGACAGCACCGGATGGCTGCCCTCACCGCGGCTGGACGCCACGGTTTCGCCGTCGACGCGGATGGCGTGGTCCTGCACGGGCTGGTCGGCGGCGACGCGGGCCTGCAGGGTCACCGTGCCGGCCTCCACCACCGTCGCCGGCGTCGGCTGGGGATTGATGATGCGCGGCTCGTCGCCGTGGGGCAACGGGTCGGCGGCTGCCGGCGCCACCCCGCCCACCGTGACCGCCACGGTCACCAGCGCCGAGGCGCCGGCAATCATTGCGACCCGCTCCAAAATCGCCCGCATGGTCACACAACTCCCATCGCTGGCGGCTGTCCGGTGGGTGGGCGCCGCCCGTTTCGACACCGTGGACCCCGCGACGGTTGCCCGACACCGTGCCGCCTTGACGGATAACCCGACCAGTATGGCGCAAACGGCCCGAGACGACGCAAGCAGCCCGGGCCGCGGTGAACTCAGCGATCCGCCGACGCATGGCGCTTGGGGGCCGTGCTGGCCAGGCGCCCCTGGCTGGGCGACCCGCGGCCGGCGCCGACACCACCGCCCTCCTACCATGCCCGCTATGGCCAAGCCCCGGGTGAGCGCGTTCCGACGACGCCTGAGCCAGATCCGGCTGCTGTTCTCCACCACCCGGACCTACGACCCGAAGTTTTTGCCGCTGGTGATCGCCACGCCGCTGGTGATCCTGGCTGCCGTGGTGGGCGGGCTCATCCCGCTGGGGCGTTGGGAGCTGGGCCTGGCGCTGGGGATCCCGTTGGCCCTGCTCGGTGCGGTGCTGATGTTCGGCCGCCGCAGCCAGCGCGCCGTGCTGGCCTCGATCGCGGACCGGCCGGGGGCGGCGGCCAGTGTGCTGCAGCAGATGCGGGGCACGTGGAAGGTGCAACCCGGGGTGGCTGCGACGCGCAAGCAGGATCTGGTCCATCGCGTGATCGGCCGGCCGGGGGTGATCCTGGTGGGCGAGGGCTCGCCGTCGCGCACCGCCCAGCTGCTCAAGCAAGAGAAGCGCAAGGCCCAGCGCGTCGTGGGTGACGTGCCGGTGCACGACATCAACGTCGGCGACGGCTCCCAACAGGTGCCACTCGACAAGCTGCAGAGCCACGTCATGAAGCTGCCCCGCAAGGTCAAGCGGCGCCGCATCGGCGATCTTGAGCGCCGGCTGCAGGCGGTCGGCGGCAACGAGCCGCCCATGCCCAAAGGCCCCATGCCCAAAGGGGCCAAGGTGCCCAAGAGCATGCGGCGCTGACACGCCGCATGCTCTTGGCTGCCCGGTGAGCTCACACGATCCACTGATACACCAGCGCGACCACCAGCCCGTAGACGAGGTGGCCGATCACCAACCCCATCGGGGTCACCGCCCCCCATCGGACGCCGAAGAACCCCGGGGAGGACAGCTGCACCTCGCCGGTGTCGCGCTGGCCGACGCCGGCGCCGACCGTCGCCGGCTGGTGGTCCATCCGCGGGTGCATGGCCGGCATCATCGGCATCGCCATGGCGCCGACGACCACGGCATGCACCAAGCCGACGAGGAGGCCGCTCAACACCGACGCGCTTCCCACGGCCGCGAAGATGGCCGCATAGATCAGCCCAAAGACCACCGTGCCCATCATCACGTAGTGGATGGCGATGCCGGCGCTCACAGCCGTGCGGCGGTCGCCGCTCATCATTGCCCCGGTCACCAGCGGCATCGGCGGCATCTGCGTCAGGCCCATCGCTGAGGCCATGCGCATCAACGGCGACATGACCAGCGTGGCCACCAGCCCGGCGACCAATGCGCCCAGCAGCGAGAACTCCATAGCAAACCTCCTCGAAACGGCGCAACGTCACGCGACTGTGAACAACCGCTCGACGGCGCCGGGATCATCCCGCTACGACCCGCAAAGATCGTCACCTTGGTTGCGGTGGCGACGGCCCGTTGCCGGGATGCTTAGTCCACCAGGCGAACCACGCAGCCCTCGGCGAACGGTTGACGCGGCGCCGTGCCCGGCCAGGCCCGCGAACCGTGTTTTTCGTCGACCATGACCCGGTCGGCCTCGACCATCTCGGCTACGCTGACCCAGCCGGCCACGGCGATGTCGACCTCGGCCACGATGATCGTGAGCGCCGCCTCGGGGCGGAGTGTTGGCCGCCGCGCGCGGCGCACGCGCCGAAGCCGCCCTCGCGTTGCGTCGCGACGTCAGGAAAGGGCTCGCGTCATGGAACACATCCGCTTCCACTTCGATCCAGTGTGCCCGTGGTGCTATCAAACCTCCCGGTGGCTGGGCCATCTCGCTGCCCTTGGCCGCGTCCAGCTGAGCTGGGGGCTGTTCTCGCTGCAGGTGGCCCACGGCGAGCCCGGTCAAGAGCACGGCCGTCTCCACCCGGGGGTCGCGGCGTTCTACGAGCAGCTGGGTCGGCGCATCCACGAGCAGGGGGCCTCACCCAAGGACGGCGAGGTGATCGCCGCCGCGCTCGAGGCGGCCGGGCTCGCGCGCGAGCTCGCCGGTGACGCCGATCGCGACGACGTCGTCGAGCGGCTGCTGGCCGAGCACCGCCGCCTCGTGGAGGACACCTGCAGCTTCGGCGTGCCCACCATCGCGCTGGACGGCGGAGGGGGCCCCACTTACTTCGGGCCGGTGCTGATCGCGCCCCCCGAGGACGACGCCACCGCCACCGCGCTTCTGGACCACATCACCGGATTGGCGCGTCACGAGGGCTTCGTGGAGCTCAAGCGGGAGCGCGATCGCGCGCCCGACCTCGCCTCGGTCCGTCACACCAGCTGATCGAGCGCTTCTGCGCCGCCCTGCCTCGGCTCGGGCAAGCGGCGATCGCAACCTTGGAGACCGTCGGGCCACACCCGCTGAGCAGGCCGGCGCACGCTGGGCGGCGACCACCGCGACGGCCCGAGAGAGAAGCGGATGAGCTGGCGGACGGCGCGCGATGAGATTCCGAACCTGTCATGGCGAGGCTACCGGGAGGCGCTCGCGCTGTTCCTGCGCGGCGCCACGGTCGCCGCCGCCTGGCCCACCGCCGTGGTGGTGGGCATCGTGTTGTCGGTGGTCAACCAGGGCGACGTGATCGTCAGCAGCGCCCCCACCCTGCAGACGTGGCTGCGGGTGGCGTTCAACTTCGCCGTGCCGTTCGTGGTCGCCAGCATCGGCTTTCTCTCGGCCCACCGGGTCCGCGACCCGGGGGGGTGACGCCGGGCGAAGGTGAGAACGTCACCTGAGTAGCCGTGCTGTCGAGCGGCCTGCAGTGCGCTGCGATGTTTTCGTTTGCCGGTCGCGTCGGGGGGCTCTCCCGCGCCGGCCGATAGCGACCAGAGCCGAGCACCCACGCCCTGCAGAAGGGGTACGCCGTGATGCGACAGCCTTCACCGCACGATCACAACGGCCACGCCGGATCCGCGAGGGCGGGCACGGTCGCGCGGTTGGCCGTCCTGTTGGCACTGGCCCTCCCGCTGGCAGCCGCCTGCACCGGCGAAGAGCAACCCGACGAGACGACCGGCGGGCAAAGCCCCGGAGAGGAGACTTCCGGAGAGGAGACTTCCGGAGAGGAAACCCCCGGTTCCGACGATGGCGGCACCGAGGCGTCGACCACCCTGACGACGACCACGGCGCCCGACGTCGAACCCCCCGACGACGCGCCGTTTCGCCAGAGCCCGTGGTGGCCCTACCTCTCGAGCCACATCGACGACGACGACCCCCGCGACGTCGTAGGCGGACCCATCGAGATCTCGGCTACCCAAACGCAGGGCGCCGTCAACTGGGTCATGCCCGGCAAACGCGAGCTCGACCCCACCATCTTCGGCACCGCCGACGACCCCAAGGGCACCGAGAAGCCAGCGATGTTGCTTGGGGTTCCCCCACCGGCCCGGGAGTCGGCCGACGGCAGCCAGCGCACCAAACAACCCACCCCCTTCTCTGACAAGGCCAAGGCCGTAGAGGGCTCGCTGGACATGACCGTGGTGGATGCCACCTCCACCGACGCGGGCGTCAGCAAGGACCAGATCGACTTCGAGGCGACCTTCACCGCACCCGACGGGGCCGAATACCGGGTGGTGATCGAGCGCCCCGCCCCCCACGGCTGGTTCCTTCCCACCGGCGGCGGGGTGGTGACCAACTTCATCCAGCACGGCGTCACCGGCTGGGGCACCCGCCTGATGCCCACCGAGTACGACGACGTGGCCGGAAAATCGCCGAGGACCGGCCCGCCCACATGATGCTGACCGAGTTCGTGCGCGGCGAGAGCTACGAGCTGGCCACCGACGCCAACGTCGACCCTGGCGCGCGCCACCTGCACCTGATGATCTTTCCCTTCGACCAGTTCGGCCGCCACGACGCCGTGCCCACCGGCTTCGAGCTGCCCAACGGCAAGCAGCAGCCGTTTTTGCACATCATGTATCCCGGTGTGAGCGCCGAGGGCAGCATGCCGACCTTCGACGGGCAGCTGCCCGACGGCATCCAACAGGCCGGCCAGGTCCCGGCCCTGGATCCACCCCCCGAGGATGAGCCTTACCGCCAGAGCCCGTGGTGGCCCTACCTGTCGGCCCACGTCGACGACGACGACCCCCGCGACGTGCTCGGCGGGCCCCTGGCCGTGCAAGGCGAGCAGGAACAGGGCTCGGTCAACTGGGTGCTGCCCGGCAAACGCGAGCTCGACCCCACCATCTTCGGCACCGCCGACGACCCCCAGGGCACCGAGAAGCCAGCGATGCTCGTGGGGGCGCCTGCGCCGGCTCGCGAGCCGGCCCCGGATGGCGGCCAGCGCACCAAGCCGGCCACGCCGTTCTCCGACAAAGCCGAGCAGGTGCAGGGCTCGGTGAACATGACCCTCATCGACGCGACAGCCACCGACGCCGCCACCACCGACGACCGCATCGACTTCGAGGCGACCTTCACCGCACCCGACGGGGCCGAGTACCGAGTGGTCATCGACAAGGCCGCGTCGCACGGCACGTTCATCCCCACCGGCGGCGGGGTGATCACCAACTTCATCCAGCACGGCGTCACCGGCTGGGGCACTCGCCTGATGCCCACCGAGTACGACGACGCCGCGCTGTACGGTGCCGCGACCATCTTCCGCGACGGCGAGCGAATCGCCAAGGGGCGCCCGGCCCACGTGATGGTCACCGAGTTCGTGCGCGGCGAGAGCTACGAGCTGGTCACCGACGACAACGTCGAGCCCGGCGCCCGCCATTTGCACCTGATGATCTTTCCCTTCGACCGCTTGGGCAACCACGACGCCGTGCCCACCGGCTTCGAGCTGCCCAACGGCGAGCAACAACCGTTTTTGCACATCATGTACCCCGGGTTCGAATGGACCGCAACCGGGGCGCTACCGTGACCCCGCCCCCGCGCACCGAGCTAAAGGCCTGAGACGACCATGTTGACGACACCACCCCCACACCGGCTTGCGATCGCAGCCCTAAGCGCCGTGCTGGTGCTGCTGCTCGCGGCTTGCGGCGGCGGTGGCGACGACCCCACCGTCGCTAACGGAGCCGATGGCCAATCGCCCACCGAGCCCGCCCCGCAAGACGACGCGACCACCTCCAGCGCAACCTCCGACGACGCCGTGGCAGGCACAGAATGTCCCAGCGACGCTCCCCTGCCCGAAGACACCGACGCCCACGGCGCGATCTCGGTGGACTCGTCCACCGTCGAGCTCGAGGCCGGCGATCAGTTCTTCAAACCGACCTGTCTGACCGACGTGGCCCAGGGCACCCTCACGCTGACGGTGGCCAACACCGGCCAGGCCTTGCACAACATCCGGGTCGAGGACCAAGACATCGACACCGACATCCAGCCGGGCGAGTCGGTGAGCGTCGACGTCGAGGTCGGATCCGAGCCCGTGGTCTTAACGTGCAAATACCACGAAGGGCTTGGCATGCACGGCGTGATCATCCCCGCGGCCTAAAACCCGTCAGGCAACGGCACTGCCTCGCTGGCGTTGTCGGCTGGTCACAGCCGCTGCAGCCAGGCGTCGGCGGCCGCCAGGCGAGCCGCGAGCTGCTCGGCGGTGGCCTGGCCCACCGAGGTGATGCGCGCCCGCTGGTTGAGCTCACGGTTCACCTGGGCGTAGGCCAGGCCCGAGCGGGCGGCGATGAGCTTGGCGCGGTCCGTGTTCGCCCGGCGCAGCGCGCGTTTGTGCTCTGCGACGCTCGACTGGTCTGCTGCCTCGGGCGTCGCGGCGCGCTTACCGGCGCCGGCGTGCGCCGTCGGCGCCGGTCGCCCGTCGTTCTCGCCCGGCCGTGGCGGAGCCAACAGCGTCAGCTCGGCGGCCTCGGGCTCGACAGGCCCGGGCGCAAGCGCCGCGCGATCGTCACCCGGGCGATCGTCACCCGGGCGCTCCCGACCCCGGGGGGCAGGGCTTGTCGACCCATCAGCCGGCTCGCCCAGCGGCACCGCCGAGAGCGCGGTGAACAACGACAGCTGAGCCCGATCCTCGCCCTTGGCGTCGCGGTCGGCGGCCAACGCGGCCTCGGCGTCGGACTCGTCGCCGTCGCCGCCCTCCTGTGAGCCTCGTGGGCTGAGCTGGTGACGGCGCTCCTGGGCGATGCGGTCGGCCATCGCCGCAAGCCGCGGATCGGCCGGGACGTACAACCACGCCGTCTGCTCACTCAACCCCGGCGTCCAGCGCACCAGGCGGCCCACGGCCTGGCGAAAGAACAGCTCAGTGGTGGTCGTCGTGGCGAACACGCCGACGCGCAGCCTGGGGATGTCGACGCCCTCGCTGACCATGCGCACCGCGACGAGCCAGGCCTGGTCACTGCCGGCGAAATCGGCGATGCGCTGGCTGGCGGTAGGATCGTCGCTGACGGCGACGGTTGCGCGCCGGCCGCAGCGTTGCCACAGCAGCGTGGCGATGCCCCGCGCATGCTCTTGATCGCGGGCGATGACCAACCCCGCGGCGCCGGGATGGTCATGGCGCACGGCGCGCAGCTTCGCGTCGGCGGCCTCCAGGACCGTCGGCAGCCAGTCCCCGTCGAGGCTCAGGGCCGTGCGCAAACGCTGGTTGGCGCGTTGGTGCGTCAGCGGCTCGGCGAACGTCGCCTCCCAGCTCGTGCCCTCGCCGTCGCGCCACTCCATGTGGCCGTCCACCCGCGGGAATCGGACGGGCCGCACCACGCCCCCATCGGCCAAGGCCTCGGCGTAGCCGTAGCAGAAGTCGGGCACGGCCTCGTCGTCCTCGTAGCACACGAACGGAATCGGCGTGGGATCCGAGCGAAAGGGGGTGCCCGATAGCGCCAAGCGCCGCTCGGCGTCGGCAAACGCGGTGGCCAGCGCCTCTCCCCAGCTGCGATCAGCGCCGGCGTGGTGAATCTCGTCGCACACGACGAACGCGCCCGGCGCAGCCCGCGCAATGCCCGTGGGGGCGGTCGCGACCTGCTGATAGGTGACCACCGCCCCGTGGGCATCCGGCGGCAAGCGGCCACTGCGCGGGGACCAGTCGGGCTCGAGCTGCAAGCCGAGACGCGCGGCGGCATCGGCCCATTGTCCGGTCAGATGCCGCGTGGGGGCCACGACGATCACGCGGCGATGGGGACGGTGGCTCAAATGCGACAGCGCGCACGTCAAGGCGAACGTCGTCTTTCCCGAACCCGGCGTCGCCACCGCCAGGTAGTCGCGCTCATGGCGCTGCCCCCAGTCCTCCAGCGCATGGCGTTGCCAGGCGCGCAACCTCACGGTCACGCGGGGGCGGGACGACACGGACTCTCACGCTCCGGCGTCGACGGCGGCTCACAGGCCATCAAGGCTAACGCGCGGGTCGCGGCGAGGCGCAGTGTGGTTGCCACTGCGCGCGCACCGCGCAACGACCGCCCATCCGCCTTTGTCGTCCCACATGTTTGGCAGGGACAGTCACAGGCTGGCAGGATCGGATTTGTTGTCGATGTAAAGGAACCCCGGCATGGATCCAGCCGCCGCGAGCAACGACACGGCGACCGCCCTTCGGTCCGCACTGGACGCCGCCTACCGGGAACGCCAGGCCCTCACCGAGCGCCTCGACGAGATCGATCAGCTCATCGACGATCTCAGCCAAGCCGGGGAAGGCACCGCGCAAGCGCCCACGCGCCACAGCGGGGCCACCCAGGCGGCCGGTCGGGCACAACCCAGCACAGCAGGCGCCAAAAAAACCACGAGAAAGAAGTCGGCCACCAAGACGGCCAGCGCCAAGAAAGCCAGCGCCAAGAAGGCCGGTGCCAAAAAGAGCGGCGCGAAGAAAGCCGGCGCGAAGAAAGCCAGCGCCAAAAAGACCGGCGTCAAGAAGACCGGCGCAAAGGCGGCTACTCCAGGCCGAGCCACCAAGGCGAGCGGCACGCCGACATCGCGCAAGACCACCGGCTCAGCCGCCGGCCAGGAGGTCGGGCGAATCGATCGCGTGGTGGAGCTGATCCAAAAGACCGACAGGCCGCTGACGACCGGCGAGGTGCGCGCCCACCTGCTCGAGCACGAGCCGGCTGTCACCTCCAAGTTGGTCAGCGCGTCGTTGTCGTACGCCCAGCGCAAGGGGCGCATCCGCAAGACCAACGACGGCCGTTGGGTGGCCGGTGGCGAGGCCGCTTCCTCGACAGGATAGCCCGCCGACGAGTCCTACCAGCCGTCGAACGCCGGGTGCCCCGGCGGCCTGGCGGGCGCGTCGTGCTCGACACACGCACCTCGCCCATGCGTGCAGGCCGATCCCGGCATCGCGCCCGCCGGAGAACCGCACGGGGCGCGTCAGCTGTCGGAGAGCCCGTCGAGGCGTCGCAGCTGCAGGTGGGTGTCGAGCAAGTACCGGCGCAGCTCGTCGGCCACCGCCGGGGCCACGTCCACGAACTGCACGCCCACGTCGAGCATCGCGTCGACGCCCTCACGGACGCGCACCACCACGCCGTCCACCTCCAGACCGTCGCGCATCAGATCCAGGCGCACGCGGCACGGCGCGTGTTCGTCGACGTCCGCCTCGGGCGACACCAGGCATCGCAGCCCTCCATCGGACAGGTCCACCAAGCTGACGCGGTGCCATATCCCCCCCAGGCGCACATCGAGGCTGCTCATGACCGGCACGCGATAGCCGAAGCGACGCTGGTCGCGCTCGGGCGGGGCGACGACGCCGACACGCCAACGCTGAGAGCGGGCCAGCCGCTGGCGCAGCTGCACGCTCAGCCGGTGAAGCCCGCGGTCACTGCTCCACGACAGCTCGGCCTCACCACCCAGCGGCAGCGGGGCGACCGTTGCAGCTTCGACGGGCGCGGCGATCACCAGCTCGTCGTCGTTGACCTCTTCGACGCGCGAGCGCAGGCCGGTGTCGTGGCCGGGCAGGGTCACTCGCACCTCGCCACCGACCGGCGGCAGCCACAGCGCGAAAGCCCTCCGGGCGCTCCAGCCTCGCTCTGACACGCCGTCAGCTCGCGGGCGAGGCGCCGCCGGGGCCGTGCGCCGTGCAACACGGCGTCGGCCGCGTTCGGCGGGTCACTCGTCCTCGTACAAAAAGGACACGCCCACCAGCTCGATCATCTTGTCAACGCTCTCGGCCATCCCCGTTGCCTCTCGCGTGGTCGCCTCGCGCGCTCCGCCCTGGCCAGCGAGGAGAACTCGTCGCCGGCGGTGCAGGCCACATCTTCGCGAGGCGACCCCAGGTTCGCACATCAGGGGTTGCCAACCTCCCGAGGCATCGTCAAGGGTAGGAAAAGGATTGACCGCGGCGTTTCGGGCTGCCTTCCCGGGCCGCGTGGGCAAGCCCGCACCCGACTCCCGCAAGGAGGAGCGCAATGCCCATCCCCACTGAGAACGTCGGCTCTCTTCCCCGTCCCAGCGCTTTGCAGGAGGCGATGAACGCCTACGACCGGGGTGAGATCAGTCGCGACGAGCTCGAGGCCAAGCAGGACGAGGCGTGTCGCGACTCGATCGAGCGCATGGAGGCCACCGGGCAGTGGGTCGTTACCGACGGCGAGCAGCGCGAGTCGAGCTTTGCCACTTACCCGCTGACTGACACGCTCGGCGGGACCGGCCTGGCCGACACCCTGGCCCCCGAGGGCCAGTACTTCGCCATCTTCGACGACGAGCACGTCCGCCAACTGCCCCGGCTCGTCACAGGGCCTTTCAAGTACAAGACCTACGCCGCGGAGTTCGTCGAGAAGGCCCGGGCCATCGCCACCAAGCCTGTCAAGCAGGCCGTGATCGCTCCGTCCATGCTCATGCTGCTGTATCCCCTCGACGAAGAGGTGCCGGGCTATCCCCGCGAGCAGTTCCTCGACGACCTCGTCGACGAGTGCGAGAAGGACATCCGCCAGTGCTTCCAAGCCGGGGCGGTGCGCGTCTCGATGGACTTCACCGAGGGGCGGCTGGCCAACAAGAACGATTCGCGCAACCCGTGGACCGGCCGCGACATGCTCCAGGACTTCATCGACTTGAACAACCGGGTCATGGATCGCTTCACCGCCGCGGAGCGCCAGGACATCGGCGTCCACACCTGTCCCGGCGGCGACCGCGACTCGGTGCACAGCGCGGAGGTCCCCTATGAGAAGCTGCTGTCCAAGATGTTCGACATCAACGCCGGCTACTTCCTGATTCAGTGCGCCAGCGAGCGCGACCGCGAGAACGTCTACAAGCTGTGCGGCGAGTACAGCCGGGTCGACGCCTACGGCGTGCCCCAGGTCTGCTTCATGGGGGTCATCGATCCCCTCAACCCTCGCGTGGAGACTCCCGAGGAGGTCAAAAGCGAGCTGGTCACCGCCAGCACGCACATACCCGTCGAGCGCCTCGGGGCCACCGATGACTGCGGCTTCTCACCGTTCAGTCTCGATGAGAAGCCCAAGCACGGTTCGCCGGACTTCGCTCGCGACATCGCCTTTCAGAAGATCACGTCGCGAGTCCAGGGCACCCACCTCGCTTCGCAGGAGCTCGGCGTCTAGCGCTGCGTCAATGACCCGGCCGCCGCCGCCCGGCCTACGTAGGCCGGGCGGCGGCGGGTCAACGCCCGGTCTTGCGCCCCTTCATGGCCTGACGCTTCTTCTTGTAGCGGTGGCGCTTGGCCTTCTTGGCGTGCTTCTTCTTGTCGTTCGGCATGGATCCCGCTGTCTGTCGGGAGTTCGGTGCAGTTCGACGTGCTACGGCATCGGGCGGCGTGCCGGGCCCGGCCGCAGCGACGCTCCAGCCGTAGCAAGCCAGTCGCCGCTCCGCACGGCCGAGCCCCACGTCGATCCCCGAAAGCGGCGGCGTCGCTCATGGGCACGGCAAGCTCGGGTCGCCGCGACTGGCATCCTCACCCGGGCGCCGAGACGATGGGCGTGCCCACGGGACGCCAAGAAGAGCCGTCAGCCTACTGGCCAATTGGGGTGCTGGGCCTGTGGACGGTGCCGTGGCGGGCATAGATGGCATAGCCGTCGCGATAGGCGACTGCGGGGCCGTGCTCGGCGTGCAGGCGCACCCAGTCGTCGACCGACAGCACGCGGGGTCGATCGGACAGCACAGCGAAGTCGGTGTAGGCCCACAACCAGCCGCAGCCACACACGCCGCGGCACAGTGCCGAGACGTCGTTTACGCCGGCCAGCCCCAGGCGCGAAAAGAAGTCCAGAAACCCACATTCGGCAGCTTGGAACTGCCCCATCAGCAGCGCGGGGCGCCACTTGCCGCGTATATAGGCGGCGCGGGTCAGGCTGAGGCGCTTGGCGACCTCGTCGTTCGGATTGGGGCCGTCGACCACCGTCCCCCCTCCAGGGGTGGGGCGTACGGTGTACGGTGGGGTGTCGTAGATGCGCTCGCGCACCCGTCCCGTCACTTGGGGCCAGGTCAATTCGCCTAGCCACGGCTCCGCCGCCGCCAGCGCCCCCTCGATGACGCTTTGGGGCAGGGCCGGGCTCACCCCGTCGTCGCCACGTTCCACATCCCGAGGCAGGCCACACAGCGCCTCGAGCTGATCAATGAGGTGGCCCATCACCAAACTGCCGGGAGCGATCTCCATAGGCTCTTGGAACTCCGAGAAGCGGCAGTGGGGCCAGGCGGCAAACGCGCACTCTTCGTCGTTGCGGCATGCCATGCCCCGGGCGGTGGACAACACCTCGGCGTCCACGTTGGCAGCCACCTGCTTCTGGGTCGCGATCAGGCGCACATCAATCGGCTTACCGCAATCCTTGTCCTTCCACCACGGGTGGCTGGGGTCGTCGGCATAGGCCAGCAAGGCCATCACCGCCAGTGCCCCCGCCAGCGGCGAGTCCACCCACACCATCCGCGACGGCGGGTTGAGGCCGACCTGGCGGTACGCCTCGGCCACGCCCTCCTCAGCTTCGGCGCGATCAACTGGCTCGGTGGCGAAGTAAAGCGCCGCCCACTGCGCTCGCACCTGCTCCAATAACGCCAACTGTTGGCGATCCAAAGCCGTTAACATTGCCCGACTCTCTGCTTTTCAACCACGGCCGGTGCCCTGCCCCCGACTCGAGCATTCGGCCGGGGGTAGGAAACTCAACAACAGCCTAACTATTTACTTCATGGTGTGTCTCGCCCCGTCTAGCAAGTGTGCACTGTCACGGAGTGGCTGCTTGCGCCAGTCTCCACAATCGTGGCTGTCTGCACGTAGGTTTTAACGTAAAGCTGGCGGAACGGTAGGTCGCTGGCGATCGGAAAATAGTGTTGAAACTGAACCCAGGTTACCCCGGTGCCAGAATACACCGTTTTGCTATCGGAGGTACCGTCACCGAACTCGAACCGTATCGTGCGTGCCGAGTAGTTAGCGCGCCTGACCATCACAGTCCAGGTGGCCTTGCCACCGACGCTGGTGCCCTCGACCCCACCCTCCGGCTGGGCTACCTCAATGATCGTCGGTTGGTTAAGGTGCTTCTGTGAGGATTCGGTGGGAGTCGCCCGAGCCACGTTGTCCATAGCCCCTGCCAGGTCGTCGACATCGTTGGTATCGTCGCCTCCGTCATCCAGCAACGCAGCGGCTATCCCGTTGGCGCTATCGCCAAACTGTTCTGTGAGATTGTTCTCGACCTTAGCGGCCAGTTCCGGTGCAACATTCTCTGCCGCCTCACGAGTTCCCTGTGCGGCGGAGATGTGGCCATCAGGCGAATGCTGGTCACCCGGTTGGGCGAGGGTCCACACGTGGGAGGGCTTCCCGTTGACCTCGTGTTGCTGGTACTGAATGTGATAGTTCCGAACATGCTTACCTGAGCGCCTGTTGCGGACAACGAGGTTGTGGTGCATGCCGGGAGGCTGGGTCCGGGGATCGTTGTGCTCGGGCTTGCCTATCCAGGCCTCAAGTTCGCCGTCATCGCTCTTCCACGTCCACCAGGAATCGGGGGGCTGGTTTGCGCCGGCTGGACTGCCCGGCGTCAAAGTGCCGACAGACAGGATTAGTAAGAGCACCACCGCCCGTGGCCACCATCGAACGCTTTGTCTCTCGCTGTACTGTTGCGGCATAAGGGATCTCCTGCGTTGCGGGAAACTGTTGTACTCGGCGGCAAGCCGAGGATGTCTCCGGGGCTCGCTGAACTTGGGTGGGAGTCTTCGGGAACGGATGCATCCTATACAGTGGTGTCAAGGGGCAGTGGAAGCTCCGGGTCGGCGGTCGCCCTTCGCCCAGTTTATTTGGCCTACTGAACAACTAACCGGTCGATGGGACGTATTCGGGATCTGAGGGTCTGTGATGGTGCGGGTGGGGCCTGCAGGAGGAGTCAGGTGGGGTGGTGAGGATGCGCGTCCCGCTCGCACTCACGCAGCTCGATCTTGTGCTGATCGCCGGTGCATACGCCACCGTGAATAACAATCCCGCCAGCCGAGTCCAGTACGCGCCGCACCCCCTTGACCGCTACCAAGAGCCGCTTACCCGCCCGCCGCGCCGATCCCCATCACCCCCGGCCCATCACCCCCGGCCAGGACGGGCCCCCGAATAGATACGCTTGGTTGGTGGGCGAGGGGGGATTTGAACCCCCACGGGCCAAAGCCCACAGACACCTGAAGCCTGCGCGTCTACCGAATTCCGCCACTCGCCCGTGGCACCGCGAGCGTCGCGGCGAGACGGGACTCTAGCACCGGCCGGCCCGCCGCCGCGATGCGCCCGCCCGCTGCTCCGTCGGCGTTAACCGCCGGGATCCCCGCGGATTCGCCATGCCCACTACTACACTCAATAGCCGCAACCGCGACCCCGGTGTCGACGACCAGATCCGGGCCCCAACGCCATGAGCATCCTGCGCGACTTCGAACGCCGACTGGAGGGAGCCGTCGAGGGCTTCTTTGCCCGGGTGTTTCGGTCCGGGCTTCAGCCCGTCGAGCTAGCCAAGGCCGTGCAGCGCTACATGGGCAACTATCAGCAGGTGGGCCTGGACGGGGTGATCGTGCCCAACGTCTTCCGCTTCTCGCTTGCCTCGGAGGACCTGGATCGCTTCGGTGGCTACACTCAGTCGCTGCAGCGGGAGCTGGCTGACGTCGTCTCCAAGACCGCCAGCGACCGGGGCTGGCTGCTGAAGGGCCCGGTGCGCATCGAGTTCGAGGAATCCCAGGAAACCCGGGTGGGAACCTACGAGCTGCGGGGCAAGATCGAGGCGAGTCAACCCGAATCTCGGCGGCAACCCGAGGTCGTCGAGGAGCCGCTCAACGCGGCCTCCCGTGGCGGGCACACTCGGACCTACGCCGCCCCCCGGGGCCACGGCACGGCCCATCCGCCGCGCGCCGACGAGCCCGCACCTACGCGGGCCGTGCTGCGCGGTAACACCGGCGACCCGAGCGTCCTCACCCGCAAAGCCACCCTCGGACGCCTGCCCGACTGCGACGTCCCGCTGAACGACCAGTCGGTGTCGCGACACCACGCACGTCTCGAGCCGACCGGGCGCGGGTGGATCGTCGAGGACCTGGACTCCACCAACGGCGTCCGCGTCAACGGCGAGCGGGTCCACCGCGCAGAGCTGCGCTCGGGTGACCGCCTCGAGCTGGGCAACGTTCGTCTGGTGTTCTCCTTGGAGGAGTGAAGCCCGCCGTGCCCCCGATCGTGCTCTTCGCCCTCCAAGCCCTGGTGCTGTTGCTGCTGTACTTGTTCGTCGCCCGGGCGGTGCGCGCCGTCATCCGCGACGTGCGCCGCGACGCGCCCTCCCGCCGCGCGGCGCCGTCACCGCCGGCCAGCCGACCCGGCGCCCGGCCAGGCTCTGCCAGCCAGCTGGTCGTTCACCGCCCCGAGGCGCGCCCCGAGATCGTCGCCCTAGACGGCAACGAGATCCGCTTTGGCCGCAGTCGTGACTGCGACATCGTGCTAACCGACGATTTCGTCAGCGAGCGCCACGCACGAGTGTTCCCGCGTCAGGGGGGGTGGATGATCGCCGACATGGGCTCCACCAACGGGACGTATCTGAACCGGCAACGCGTCAACGAGGCGTCACCGATCAGCGGGGGCGACCAGGTCACCATCGGCAAGACGATCGTGGAGGTCCGCAGGTGAGCGACCACCGGCTGCGGCGATGACCGACACATCCTTGTCCTTTGCCCTCGACGCCGGCACGGATGTTGGCCGTGTGCGCACCGGCAACGAGGACAGTTACTACGCCGGGACCGCCGTCATGGCCGTTGCCGACGGCATGGGGGGCCACGCCGGCGGCGAGATCGCCTCGCGCCGCGCACTGGGGCCCATCGAGCGTCTGGAGGGAACAAGCCACCCTGCCGCGGAGGCCGCGTCGGAGGCCCTGGCCGAGGCCATCGCCGAGGCCAATCGCATCGTGCTGGAACACGGTGAAGCCAACCCCGAGTTGTCGGGCATGGGCACGACCCTGACCGCCGCCATGATCCGCCAGGACCGTCTGCACGTGGCCCATGTCGGCGACAGCCGCGCCTACTTGCTGCGCGACGCACAGCTCACCCAGCTCACCTCCGATCACACCTTGGTCGAGCAGATGGTCCGCGACGGCCGGATCTCCCGCGCCGAAGCCGCGGTGCACCCCCACCGCAGCGTGCTGACCCGCGCCATCGGAATCGAGCACGGCATCGCGGTCGACACCCTGCCCCCCGTGCCGCTGCAGCCCGGCGACAAGGTGCTGCTGTGCTCCGACGGGCTGACCGGTCAGGTCGACGAGGGCGAGCTGGCGCGCCTGCTGGGCCAGCACAATGAGGGCGCTGCGGCCGTGGCCGCGCTCATCGAGGCCGCCAACGCCGCCGGCGGCCCCGACAACATCACGGTCGTGCTGCTGCAGGTGGGACCCGCCGACCAGACGCCGGCGACGACAGCCGCGAGTGACGGCAACGCCCAGGACACCACCCACCTCGCCGTTCACGACGACGCCGCCGCCGGCCAGCGCGCCCAACAGCCGATCAACACCCGATCGATCTCCACCGGCCCCGCCCACACCGACGAGGACTGGGTCCATCAGTTCAACCGCTACGGCGAGCCGCAGGGCGCCACCGGTGGCGGGGAGGTCGGCCGCCGGGGCTGGCCGCGCGCGGTCGTCGTGCTGTTGGCCGTCGCGGTCTTGCTCGGGCTGATGGCCGCAGGAGGCTACGCGCTGCTGTCACAGGCGTACTTCGTGGGCAACCAGGACGGCAAGATCGTCATCTTTCACGGCGTCCCCCAATCGGTGGCGGGCATCGACCTGCACTGGCCGGCAGACACGACGGGGCTGTCAGTGGACGCGCTGCCCGAACATCTCCAGCAGCGCCTCATCGAGCAGGGCGGCGTGACCACCTCGAGCTTGGCCGACGCCCAACAGGTCGTTGACGACTACGAGCGCATCATCCAGGAGGCCCAGCAAGGCGACGACGCCCAGCCCGGTGCCCGCGACAGCAGCGGTGACAGCAGCAGTGACAGCGCCAGCGGCGCCGACGGCCAGTCCGAGCAGGGCAGCCAATGAGCACCAGCGCTGCCGACCCCGGGACACGGCGCCGCAACACCGAGCTCACGCTGCTGGCGCTCGCCGCCGCCATCGTCTCGCTGGCCTACGCCACGCTCGTATTCGCCGTGGAAGCCCGGAGTTTCGCCGAGCTCGGTGTGTCCGCAGCCGCGCTGGTGGCGATCGTGCTTGGCACCCACCTGGTCCTGCGACGCTTCGCACCGCTGGCCGATCCCGTCCTGCTGCCGTGTGCCGTCGTGCTCAACGGTCTCGGCGTGGTCATGGTGCGCCGCATCGATTTCGCCAACCGGCTGGTGGAAGAGTCCTCGTCGTCGTTGGCCACCAGCCAGGCGCTGTGGTCGGTGATGGGCGTCGCGGCGCTGTGCGCGCTGATCGTCGCCCTGCGCGATCACCGGACCCTGGATCAGTACCGCTACCTGCTCGGGATGGGGGCGGTGCTCCTGCTGGCCCTGCCGGCCCTGCCGCTTATCGGCCGAGAGATCAACGGCGCGCGCATCTGGCTGGAGCTGGGCGTAATCAGCTTCCAGCCAGGCGAGCTGGCAAAGATCGGCCTGGCCATCTTCTTTGCCGCCTACCTGGCCGAGAAACGCCAGCTACTGGCCACGGCCACCAGCCGTCTGGGCCCGGTGCGACTGCCGCCGTTGCGCTCCTTTGGGCCCGTGGCGTTGGTGTGGGCGGCCAGCCTGCTGGTACTGGTGTTCCAGCGGGATTTGGGGCTGAGCCTGCTGCTGTTTGGAATGTTCGTCGTCCTGTTGTACGTGGCCACCGAACGGGTCATGTACGTAATCGGCGGTTTTGGGCTGTTCGCCCTCGGGGCGTTTGCCGCCTATCAGGTGTTCGGGCACGTGCGCCAACGCGTCGACATCTGGCTCGACCCCTTCGCGGACTATCAGGATCAGGGCTATCAGCTCGCGCAGTCGCTGTTTGCCATGGGCGACGGCGGCGTCTTCGGTGTCGGGCTCGGACAGGGGGCGGCGCTGGGCAAGTTTCCCTATGTCAGCACCGACTTCATCTTCAGCGCGTTCGCCCAAGAGCTCGGACTGGTGGGCGTGACCGCTCTTTTGCTGTGCTACTTCCTCGTCGCCGCCCGCGGCTTCGCCATCGCGATGCGGTGCCGCGACGAGTTCGGCACGCTGCTGGCCGCCTGCCTGGCCATCGTGTTCAGCCTGCAAACCTTCGTGATCGTCGGCGGGGTCACCACCCTCATCCCGCTGTCGGGCATGACCCTGCCGCTGGCGTCCTACGGCGGATCGGCGCTGATTAGCAACTACCTGCTCATCGGGTTGTTGCTGCGCGTCTCGGCCGTCGACGAGCCCTCCCGTCCCCGGCGTCCAGCCGAGGCCGTTGCCGGCACTGGCGGTGAAGCTGGGCCATGACCACGGGACTGCGGCGCACCGCCATCGCCATGTTCGTGCTGTTGGGACTCGTGTTCGTCAACCTGAACGTCATTCAGGTTTTTCGGGCCGACGACCTGGCCAACGACGATCGCAACTCGCGGACGTTGATCCGCGATTACGACACCCGCCGAGGGCTCATCCTGGGCGCCGAGCAGACAACGGTGCTGGCCGAGAGCGAGGAGACCGACGGGCCGCTGCGTTTCCGGCGCCGCTACCCCCAGGGCGGGCTCTTCGCCCACGCGACGGGCTATCACTCGGTGGTCTACGGCCGCAGCGAGATCGAGGACTCCTTCAACGCCGAGCTCGCCGGCAACACCCCCGAGGCATTCAGCCGCAACCTCGCCGACTTCCTGGCCGGACGCGAGCGCACCGGCGACGACGTCGTCACCACGCTGCGGCCCGCCGTCCAGCAGGCGGCCGTGCAGGGACTGGCCGACCAGCGAGGCGCGGTGGTGGCGCTCAACCCACAAAGTGGCGCAATCCTCGGACTGGCGTCCACGCCCGGCTTCGACCCCGACCGCCTGGCCAGTCACAACACCTCCGAGGCCGCGAGCTACAAGCAACAACTGGACACAAACCCCCATAAACCGCTGTTGAACCGCGCCGTGCGCGAATGGCATCCGCCGGGCTCGACCTTCAAGCTGGTCACCGCTGCGGCCGGGCTGGCAAGCGGCATGAGCCCAACGCGTACCTTCGAGGACCCCACCCGCCTGGAGTTGCCCCGAACCGAGGCCACCATCGGCAACTACGGTGGGGGCACCTGCGCCGGCGGGGATCAGATTTCGTTGGCCGAGGCGCTGCGGGTGTCGTGCAACACGACCTTCGCCCAGATCGGCCTCGACGTGGGCGAACAGGCGCTGATCGCCCAAGCCGAGGAGTTCGGCTTCAACGCCCCGCTGATCGAGCAGCTGGCCGACCCGCTGGCCAGCCGGATGCCCGATGAGCTCAACCGGCCACAGGTGGCCCAAGCCGCCATCGGCGAATTCGATGTGCGCGCCACGCCGCTGCAGATGGCGCTGGTCGCGGCAGCCATCGGAAACAACGGAACCCTGCCCCGCCCACGCATCGTCAAAGCCGTACAAGACACCTCGGGGGCGGTGCTGGCCGAGTATGGCCCCTCCACGCTGACCCCCCAGGGGCAGTCGGACGCCCAGGCCTTGAGCCCCCAAGCGGCCTCGACGCTGCGTAACATGATGACGGGCGTCGTCGAGTCGGGCACCGGCACCGCGGCCCAGCTGCCCGACACGTCCGTCGCCGGCAAGACCGGCACCGCTCAGATGCGCCAGAGCGAGGCCGGGCCGACGGTCTGGTTCGCCGGCTTTGCTCCCGCCAGGGACCCGCGTGTGGCCGTGGCCGTCCTCGTCGAGGAGGGCGGGAGCGCCGGCTCGGATGCCACCGGTGGCGGCGTGGCCGCGCCCATCGCCCGCCAGGTGTTGGCCGCCGCGCTCGACTCGACGCCCTGAGGCCCGCCGAGGGCCCCACCGACCGCCCGCCGCCACGTCCGTCGACGCACCGCTTGCGAGCAGCCACCATGAGCGACGATGACACCAGCCGCATGTCGGATGCCGACCAGACGGGATCCATCGCCGGCGACACCAACCATCTGCTCGCCGACCGCTACGAGCTGCGCGGGCTCATCGGATCGGGTGGCATGGCCGATGTGCAATTGGCCTACGACCACCAGTTGCAACGCCACGTCGCCATCAAGCTGCTGCACGGGCGCTACGCCAACGACCCCACCTTCCGCCGGCGCTTCGCGCGCGAGGCCCAAAACGCCGGGGCCTTGAACCACCCCAACGTGGTGGCCGTCTACGACACCGGCGAGACCGACGGGCGGCCGTTCATCGTCATGGAGTACGTCTCCGGTCGGGGGCTGGATGACGTGATCGCCGCCGAGCGGGTGCTGCCCGAGCGCACCGCCGAGATCATCGGGGACGCGGCCATCGCCCTGGACTATGCCCACCAGCAAGGCATCATCCACCGCGACATCAAGCCGGGCAACATCCTCATCGCCGATGACGGCACCGTGAAAGTCACCGACTTCGGCGTCGCGCGCGCGGTCGATGCCCAGGACGCCACCCAAACCGCCACCGTCTTTGGCACGGCCGCCTATGTGGCCCCCGAGCAGGCCCAAGGCTATGCCGTGGACCGCCGCACCGACGTCTACGCGTTGGGGTGTGTCCTCTACGAGCTGCTCACCGGCCAACAGGCGTTTCATGCCGAGACCGCCGTGGCGTTGGCGTATCAGCACGTGTCCACGGACCCGACTCCCCCCAGCCAGCTGTCCGGCGACGTCACCGCCGAGCTGCAAGCGGTCGTGCTGCGCGCCATGGCCAAACAGCCCGACGAGCGCCATACGACCGCTGGCGAGCTCAACGTCGACCTGCAGCGCGCCGTCTCGGGGCTGCCGGTCACGCCCCCCGCGCGCTTTGCCGCCGAGGAGCACCCCCCGCCGCCGGGGGGCTTCACCCAGCCATTGCCTGACGCCGACCACTACGCGGTCGTCGAAGAGCCCGACGAGCCGCCACGCAAGGGGCGCGCCGGCGCCTACGTGGTCCTGATCGTGCTGATTTTGATCGCGCTGGGGGCCGCGGCGGTCCTGGCGATCGACCTGCTGGAGACCGGCTTGACTGAGACGGAAGAGATCCCCGACCTGCGCGGTGTGGGACTGGCCCAGGCACAGAGCCAGCTGGCCCGAATCGGCTTCGAGACCGACGTCGGCCCACAAGAGCGAGACCCCGAGCTCGAGCCCAACCGTGTGGTGCGCACCGAGCCGCCGACGGGCACCGACCACGAGCTGCGCGCTGAAGTGACGCTGATCCCCTCGGCGGGTCCCGCGATGGTCACCGTGCCGGATGTCTCCGGCGAGGCCGAGCGCGACGCCCGCGAGATCCTGACCGACGCCGAGCTCGAGGCCGGCAAGAGCTCGCAGCAAGCCAGCCAAGACGTCGACGAAGGCGACGTCATCCGCACCGACCCGTCAGCGGGCGCCCGGGTTCGCCAGGGCTCAACGGTCGATCTCGCGGTCTCCAGCGGCGAGCCCCTGGTTCGCGTGCCCGACGTCATCGACCGCACGAAAAACGACGCGTGCGATCGCGTTCGCAACGCCGACCTGCGATGCCAGTCGATTCGGGCGTTCTCCGACAGTGTCGACAAGGGGCGGGTCAGTGACCAGTCGCCCGACCCAGGCTCGCGGGTCGCCACGGGCGAGTCCGTGACCCTGACCATCTCGCGCGGGCCGGCCGAGCCCGACGACGGTGAGGATCCCGACCAAGACGAGGATTCACAGGATGGCGCCAACGGGCTGCTGCCCCTGCCCTAACCGCTCATCCGGGCGGTCGGCGGGGTCACACCGCGGATCGGCCCACCGGCAAAGAGTCAAGGAACGTGCTCAGTAAGCGCATCCCCGACCCCGTCAGGATCGATTCGGGGTGGAACTGGACCCCTTCGACCGGCAGCCGGTGGTGACGCAGTCCCATTACCAAGCCAGCGCTGCTGCGCGCGGTGATCGCCAACTCGCCGGGGCAGGTGGCCTCGTCAAGGATCAGCGAGTGATATCGGGTCGCCGCGAAGGGGTTGGGCAGGCCCGCGAAGACGCCGGCGTCGTCGTGGTGGATCTCGCTGGTCTTGCCGTGCACCAGTTCCGAGGCGCGCACGATGGCACCGCCATACACGGCCGCGATGCACTGATGCCCCAGGCACACCCCCAACAGCGGCACGCCGCCAGCGAAGCGGCGCACGACGTCATTGGACACCCCCGCGTCGTCGGGCCCGCCGGGGCCGGGCGAGATCACGATGCCATCGGGCTGCCAATCAGCAATCCCCTGGACAGTGACGGCGTCATTGCGCGCCACCTCCACCTCGGCGCCGAGCTCGCCCAGCTCCTGAACCAGGTTGTAGGTAAAGCTGTCGTAGTTGTCGATGAGAAAAACGCGGCCTTTGGCCATGGCCCCACTTTACTCGCCGGCGCCGACGATCGCGCGATAGCGTCCCTGCGGCGCGCATGCTGGTGCATGCTCAACGAGCGAGGTTGCCATGTCCCTGGGCCGCGCCACGGTCGTGCTGTATCGACAGCCGCAGAGTGCGCCGCTGCTGACCACGGTCGCCGCCGCGGCAATGGGCAAGGGGACGCTGCACGCCCACGGACCCGCCCTGCACGACGAGACCGGTGCGGACGTCGCCGCGACGATCGAGCAGATCGGGGTGGCTCACGACATGGAAGCGCGGGTGTGGGACGGCGACGCACCGCTGGACGCCGAAGGCGTCCAGCGGCTATGCACCGATGTCAGCGCCCACCTGCTGGTGGTCGAGTGGCAGCCCCGCATCATCGAGGGTCATCGCGATCTCGCTCGCCAGCTCATGGACGAGCCTCCCTGTGACATCCTGGGGGTTCGTCCCGGCACCCTAAGCCGCATCGAACAGGTCAGCCTCGCCGCGGGCCCCGGTCCCAACGCCCCGTTGGTGGCCCGCTGCACCTGGCGTTTGGCGGATGCCTTCGGGGTGCCCGCCGAAGCCCTGCGGGGCGTGGAACGCGAGCAGGACATGGCGGGCGCCCGCGAGCTGTGTGCCCAGCTCGCCCCGGACCTGCCGGCTCGCATCGAGGTCGGTCGCGACTTGGTCAACCTGCTGGTCAGCACCGCGGACCGATCGGGGCTGTTGACGCTGGGCGCCAGCGAGGACGTGCCCTTAGACCGGCTGGGCGTGCGCACCGTGGGCACGCGGCTGGCCTACCACGCCGACGCCACCATCATCGTCGGGTGCACCGCCTCACCGGCCTACACACGCGTTGGCAACGGCGCGTGAAACTCCAGGCGGGTATCGACAGCTGCCTTGGAGTCCTAGGCCGCGGCCCTGTCGGTCTCAGCGCTCAACTGCCGTCGCAGGGTCCTGCCGGCGACGTCCCGGGGCAGCTCGGCGCGAAACTCGATGTGGCGGGGCAGCTTGTACGGCGCGAGCTGTTGGGCCACGAACGCCAGGATCTCGTCATCGGTAACTTCGGCGCCCTGGTGGCACACGACGTAGGCCTTGACCTTGTGGCCTCGGCATTCGTCGGGGACGCCGGCGACTGCCGCCTGGCCCACCGCCGGGTGCTGGCACAAGACGGCCTCGACCTCGCTGGGATACACGGAGCGGTCGCCCACGGGGATCAATTCCTGTTTGCGACCCACGATCGAGAAGTAGCCCTCATCATCGACGGTGGCGAGGTCGCCGGTAAGCAGCCACCCGTCCACCAGCGTCGCCGCGGTGTCTGCGGGGCGATTCCAGTACCCGGCCATCACCTGTGGCCCGGCGATCGCCAACTCGCCAGGTTCGCCTTGCGGGGCGGGGCGTCGCGGATCGTCGACGTCACGCAGCGTGCACACGGTGTCCGGAAGCGGCACGCCGACCGAGCCGGCCTTCGCCTTGCCCGACACGGGGTTTGCATGGGTAACCGCTCCGGCTTCGGTCAAGCCGTAGCCTTGCCGCAGCCGCGCGCCGGTTAGCCGCTCGACGGCCGTTGCCACCTCTACCCCCAGCGGCGCCCCCCAAGACAACAACACCCGCAGCGAGGACAGGTCGTGGGCGTCGACGTCCTCAGCTTCGCTCAAGGCGAGGTAGAGCGCCGGCGTGCCGGGCAAGATCGTAGGTCGGTGTTTGTTGATGGTCGCCAGGGTCGTGGCGGCATCAACATCTGACTGCAACGTGAGGGTGGCGGCACTCAGCAGTCCCAGACCCAGGCCCGTGATCATGCCATAGGCATGAAACAACGGCACGCCGCACAAAACGTTCTCTGCGCCCGTGCGGATGTCGGGCAACCACAGCCGCACTTGGAAGGCGTTCGCCACAACATTGGCGTGGGTCAGCATGGTTGCCGTGCGGCTGCCGCCAGTGCCGCCGGTGTACAGCAGCACGGCCACGTCCTCGACCGGATCGATCTCCACCGGTGGCGGCGCAGGGGGCGACTGCTTGATCAGATCGTCCAGGCGCCAAGCAGGGGCATCAGCAACGATCTTGTGAGACGTCGCGTCCCAGCGCCCCCGCAGCGCCACCAAGCGGTTCTTGGGAAAGGGCAGCGCGTTGTGGAGGCCGGTGACGATCACCTCGGTAATCGACGGGGTGCGGTCGGCGATTTGGGCCAGGCGGGGATACGCGGAATCGAGGCACACCACGACGCGGCAACTTGCGTCGCTGAGCTGGTGGGCGAGTTGCTCTTCGTCGTGGCCAGGGTTGATCTCGACCACGATGGCTCCCAGCCGCCACGCGGCCAAGACCGCCACCACGTGTTGGGGACAGTTGGGCAGCAGCACCCCGATCCGCTCGCCTTGACCGGCTCCGAGGGAGGCCAGCGCACTGGCGAAGCGATCCACGCGATCCAACAGCTGGCGATAGGTCACCGACGCGCCCCGAAAGCGCACCGCCTCGTTGTGGGGGAAGTCGATGGCGGCGTCGTCCAGCAACCGCGTCAGCGGCACCGGCGGATAGGGGTAGGTGGTGGGCACCTCCGGGGAATAGCTGTCCCGCCACGGACACGGCACTTGGGCCGGGTCCGGCAGGCGGCCCGACCCCGCGTCGTCAACGTGGTCGTGGACCACCAACCGATCCTCCTACAGCCAAGGCATGGGTGTGCATCTCGTCAGCCCGTGATGAGCCGGCACACGCATTCTGCGCCGCACCGGCAAGGCCGTCCAATGCCGCCAGCCTGGGGGCGGACTCTGCGGTCACCGTGCACTGCGCGGGGGGGCGCGTGGCCACGGCGCCGCCGGTGGCGCCCAGCACCGGATCGTTGAGCACACGATCCACCCATGGGAACACGACCACGAACAGCAGCCACACCGCGACCACGAGCAAGGCCACTGCCACGACGATCCGCACCGCTTGACGGCCGCGCCCTGTCATCGGCTGACCAGCTCGGCAAAAACCACCATGCGTTGGGCTGCCGAGAAGCGCGGATGGCAGGTCGTCAGCGTCAGGGTCGCCGTGGCGCCGTCGAGGGGCTCGTCAGCCAGGACCCAGGCGGCTGTGGGTTCGACGATGCGCCGCTCGGCGAATGCATAGACGTGCTCGGTGCCCGAGCGATCGGTGATGTGGATCTCGTCACCCTGGCGCAGCTCGTCGAGGTCGTAGAAGGGCGCATCGTAGGTGGTGCGGTGCCCGGCGATGGCGAAGTTGCCGTCCTCGCCAGGAAGCGCGGTGTCCGGGTAACGCCCGGGGCCGCGCGTGAGGTCGTTGTAGCCCACCCCGTCGACGACGAACAACGGGTCCGAGCGCACCGGCGTCGCCGCGGTGCCCGGGCGCACGAACTCCATTTTGGCCAGGGCCGCGTCGCCCTCGAGCCCGTCGCGGCTGGCATCGCGGGCCTGGCCGGCATCACCGTCTTCGCCCTGGCCGGCATCACGGTCTTCGCCCGTGGGCACGGCCTCGGTGTCGGCCTCGCCGCCGGCCGGCGGGGCCGCGGTCTCGGCGCCGCCGGGGGGCTGGGCGTCCTCGCCCGTGCTGGCACCCACCTGCTGCTGCCACTGCTGACGCAGCTGCTGCTGGGCCTGTTGGGTCTCGAAGCCGGTAAACCACAGCGCGTACACGATGTAGAGCAGCACCACCACGCCTGCGGCAACGAGTGTCCAGCCGACAGCTCGCAGCAGACGCACCGACGGCGGTGGCCGGTGGGCCCGAGGTGTTGCGGGTGGTGGGCTTGCCAACGTGGTCATGCGCTCGATTCACCACCAGCGGCCACACCGGGCGCAAACGGCAGCAAGGCCAGCACTGGCACCATACCGGTTTCCCACAGCCGGCACCGGCCCGCCTGAGGTTGCCGTGGCGGCGATACCATCAGCGGCTTGCGTGCCCGCCCGACCGCGTCCCCTTAAGGTGACGTTATGCCCAAGAGCAAGCACCGCAAGAAGCGATCGGGAGCATCTTCCCCGTCATCACCCACACCCCCCAAGCCCAAGGCGAGCCCGAAATGGGTGGCGTACCTCGGCGTGGGGTTTATCGCTGTCGGTGTGCTGCTGGTCATCCTGACGTATCTCACCGGGCTTCCTGGCTCGACACTGCTCGCGGGGTTTCTGCTGATGGGTGCGGGCCTGGTGACGATGAGCCAACTGCGCTGAGACCTCGACGACGGCCTCCTGCCAGGGGTCACACGGGCGTCATTTTCTCCACAGTTGGGGACAACCCTGTGGAAAAACCCTCGAGCTTTCGTGGAGGGTCGGGCAGTTTGGCGGTTACTCCGCCAGCCGGGCGACCTCGCGGCGCTCGTGCATCCGCTCTCCGCAGTGCCGCGGTGGCGTCGCCGTGCCCCGGATCAACAGCAGCAATTCCGCCCCGCACCCTTCACACCAGTAACGAACCCGCTCCTGGGCCGGATTGAGGGGCTCTGGCTCGTCGGCGACGGGCGCTTGGCCGCCGGCCAAAGATCCAAACGTCGCCCAGCCCAGGCGGAGAATGACAAGGCCGAGGAGCGGAGCAAGCACGTAGCCGAGGTGGAAGCCGTCAACGACCAAGGCCACCGCGATAAGCACCGCAGCGCCGAGCCACACTAACCGCTTGATCGTGCGCACGGCCTCAGGATATGCGCCCTCGACTATGCAGGCCGTCCGGTGCCAAGGCGCCCACGGCGTCGCAGATAACCACGTGGTGCATGAAACGCTCCTCGCACTGAAATGCGACCTTGATACGAGCGCCGTCCTGCCCACAGCGGTCGCAGCTTCGCCGTCACCGCGCCGAGCTCTACCCTTTGACGACGATGCAGCGCACACCCAACCCTTCCGACTTTGAGGACGCCGTCGAGGCGTGGCTGGCCGACAAGCGCGACCAGTTCAACTATGCCCAGATGCGCCATACGTTTCTGGACACCGACCGGTTTCACCGCTGGGCTCGAGTCGTCGACCATTACCGCCGCGTCAGCGGCGCTCGGTTTCTGTCCTCGGGCTGTGGACTCGGCGGCTCCCTTCTGGCCTACCACGACGCCGGAGCCGCCAGCGTCACCGGCGTCGAGATCGACCCGGAGTACGCCCGTCTCGCACGACTGCGGGTGGCCCAGCTTTCCACGGCCACCGTCCACGAGGTCGCCGACGAGTGCCTGCCCTTTTGCGACGATGCGTTCGACCTCATCGAGTCCATGGACGTCATCGAGCACGTGGGCGATCCCCAGCGCTATCTCGATGAGCTCGCACGAGTCCTGGCCCCCGGCGGCGCGGCAGTCTTGGCGACCCCCCACCGGCTGTGGCCCGTCGAGCAGCACCTCGGCGTCGTGGGGCCACCGTGGGTGCCCATCCGCCTCGCCAACCACCTGTGGCCGGCCCTGGCGCGCACGCCCCTGGTCAGCCGCGAGACGGCCGAGAAGTACGCCTGCGTGCCCACCGTGCGCGAGCACAACGTGTCCATGCGCAGGCTGCGCCGCTTGGCTCGCGCCACGGGCTTGAGGCTGGCGGCCATCCCGCGCCAGGACCACCCGGATTCACACTGGCCCTTGCCCCGTCAACCGCCGTGGCTGGAGCACGCGTCTACCGGGCGGTTCCTGTCACTGCTCGCACCGGTGCGCACATTGGCGGTGCTGCTGCGCTGAGAAGAGACGGCGCCACGCGGGGGCAGCAGTGGCCGGACCGCGTGGACCCTGCCGGAATCGAACCGGCGACCTCCTGCGTGCAAAGCAGGTGCTCTTCCAACTGAGCTAAGGGCCCGCAAGAACAGCAACGCGAGGCTTGCGATCCCCGAGACGACTGCCGATCCCAGGCGACCCGCTTACACGTCCTGGGGTTCCTCCCAGATCGCTTCGTCGAGCTCTCGGTCGCGCTGGCGCTTGACGACAGCGAGTGCGCCGATCAGACCGACCGCCGCAAGGATCAGCAGCTTCTTCACGGAAACCTCCTCGGTCAGGATTGCCGTGCTGCGCAGCGACAGGCAGCCGGCAACGTGTGGGCCATCGAGGACTTGAACCTCGGACCTCACCCTTATCAGGGGTGCGCTCTAACCGGACTGAGCTAATGGCCCATGGGCGCATCTGGCGACCCGCCTTGCTGCGGGTGTGCGGTGCGTCATTGTAACCGCCGCGTGGACTTCGTCGCACCACCTCCGTTGCCGCCGGCGGGAGGGCGTTGAAGGCCCCCGCTCGGCGCGGACGGCGCGCGGGCCTCGCCGGCGCCCGGCTGTGGCTCAACGGCCCGCGACTCGCGCACCTTTTCCTCCTCGGCCAGGGTGATCTTTAACCCACCAAGGAGATCCGCGACGAGATTGTAGAGAAAGGCCAAAAAGACGTTTACGCCACTGAGCAGAATCACTTGCAGAACGCCCACCAAGAACAGCGCTCGGGCGATGTTGCCCATGTTGAGCTGCACCTGGAAGTTGAGGGCCTCGAGCAGCGCCAAGGCCTGGTCGATGCCGCCGAGGCGGCTGATGATCCCCCAGATCACCGCGAATCCCAGCATCCCCACCAACAGCAGAAAAAAGTAGAAGATGAGGCTGAGCTTGAGCACCGACCACGGATCGATGCGCCGGACGACGGCCTGGCGCCGCAGCACGCGGCGACGCGGCGCAGGGGGCTGGTCGCGCCCCGCGCTCCCCGCGGCCGCGCCCCGTCGTGGTTGGCTGGATGCGGGCTGGACCATGGCAGCATCAGTCTAGGAGGTGGCGCGAGCCGGCAGGTCACAGGCCATTCATCGGCCCATGACGCCGTCGACTGGAGTCCTAGCTACGCCTCGTCGGTCTCCGTTGGCCGGTCGAGCACGGGGGCGATGGCCACCACCCGTGCCGAGTCGTCGGGGCGCATCACCCGCACGCCCTGCGTGGCCCGTCCCGTCGGGCGGATATCAGCCACGTCCATGCGGATGATGGTGCCAGTGTCGGTGATCACGAACAGCTCTTGGTCGTACCGCATTACCAGGGCCCCCACGAGCTCGCCGCGGGCCTCGTCGAGCTTTGCGGTGAGCACGCCCTTGCCGCCGCGACGCTGCGCGGGGTAGTGCTCCAACGGCGTGCGCTTGCCGTAGCCGGCGTCGGTGACCGCCAGCACCTGGCCCTCTGCCATCGACTTGGTCATGGTCAGCAGGGCGTCGTCGTCCGACAAGGCCATGCCCGTGACTCCGTAGGTATCACGGCCGGTAGGGCGGGCGTCACGTTCGGCGAACCGGATCGCCATCGCCCGGCGGCTGATCAGCAACAGCTCGCCGTCACCGGAGGTGATCTGGACCCCGATGAGCTCGTCGTCCTCGCGCAGCTTGACGGCGATCAAAACGTTGCGCGGCGAGTCGTAGGCTGACAGTGGCGTGCGTTTGACCAGGCCGCGTTTCGTAGCGAACACGAGGTGCCGATCGTCGTCGGCAGACAGGTCGGCCACATCGACCACGGCGGCCACGCGTTCCTCAGGCGCGAGTGCCAAACCCTCGACGTTCGCGATGTAGGTTCCGCGAGCGGTGCGGGACTTCTCTGGCACCTGCCACGCCCGCACGCGGTACACCCGACCCTGGTTGGTAAACACCAGGAGCCAACTGTGGGTCGTCGTGACGAACAGGTCGCGGACAATGTCGTCTTCCTTCAAGCCGGCGCCCGCGACGCCGCGCCCACCACGGCGCTGGGTGCGGTACTCGTCAACGCGCACCCGCTTGATGTAACCCGCCCGCGTGAGAGTGACCACGATCTCCTCTTCGGGGATCAGGTCCTCCATGTCCAGATCCCCGCCCCCGGGCAGGATGCGGGTGCGCCGCGGGTTGTCGTAGCGCTCACGGATGTCGGACAGCTCGTCGACGATGATCTGGCGCACTCGCTGCGGTGTGTCGAGGGTGTGACGCAGGTCGGCGATCCGTTGGGTGAGTTCCTCGTACTCGTCCAGGATCCGCTGGCGTTCCAAGGCCGCCAGCCGGCGCAGCTGCATGTCGAGGATGGCCCGGGCCTGGACCTCGGAGAGCTCAAACCGTTGCTGCAGCTGGGTCAGCGCTGCCTCGGCGGAGTCAGCGTGACGGATCAGATCGATTACGTCATCGAGGTGGTCCAGGGCGACCATCAGGCCTTGGACCACGTGGGCTCGCTCCTCGGCCTTGCGCAGGCGATAACGCGTGCGTCGCTCGATCACCTCGATTTGGTGGTCGATGTAGGCCTGAATCGTCTGCTCGAGGGTGAGCATCCGCGGCACGCCATCGACGAGCGCGAGGTTGATGACGCCGAAGTTCTCCTGTAGCTGCGTCTGCTTGTAGAGCTGGTTGAGCACCACCTGCGCATTTGCGTCGCGCTTGAGGTCAATGATCAAGCGGATGCCGTGCCGGTTGGATTCGTCTTGAACGTCGGCGATGCCGTCCAAACGCTTGTGAGTAACGAGCTCGGCGATCTTCACCGCGAGATTGGCCTTGTTGACCTGATAGGGCAGCTCGGTGACGACGATGCGTTGGCGGCCCTTGGAGTCCTCCTCCACCTCGGTGACCGCGCGCATGCGGATCGAGCCACGTCCGGTGGTGTAGGCGTCACGGATTCCGTCCGTGCCCATGATGTGGGCGCCCGTGGGCAGGTCCGGACCGCGGACGTGGGTCATGAGGGCGTCGTTGTCCAACTCGGGATCGTTGATCTTCGCGATAATGGCGTTGGTCATCTCCCCCAAATTGTGAGGCGGGATGTTGGTGGCCATGCCCACCGCAATGCCGGAACTTCCGTTGACCAAGAGGTTAGGGAAGCGACTGGGCAAAACCAGGGGCTCTGTCTCCTGACCGTCGTAGTTGTCGTCGAAGTCGACGGTCTCTTCGTCGATGTCCCGTAGCAGCTCCATGGCGATGGGAGACAGCCTGGCCTCGGTGTAGCGCATCGCTGCCGGCGGGTCACCGTCAACCGAGCCGAAGTTCCCGTGAGGGTCAATCAGGGGATAGCGGATGGCCCATTCTTGGCCCATACGCACCAGCGCATCGTATATGGCTGAGTCGCCATGGGGGTGATACTTCTTCATCACGTCGCCCACGGCCGCCGCGGACTTGCGATGGTGTGTCCCCGCGCGCATCCCGCCTTCGTACATGGCGTAGAGGATCCGCCGGTGGACGGGCTTGAGCCCGTCGCGCACGTCGGGCAGCGCTCGGCCGACGATGACGCTCATAGCGTAGTCGAGATAGGAGCGCTGGAGCTCGGCTTCGATCTCGACTGGCTCGATGTGCTGAGTCACGCCCGTACCCGCGTCGGCCTCGGAGCCGCTCCCGTCTTCGCCGGGCTCAGTTGGTTGGGTGGGTTCGCCGAGGTCGCTCATGCGAGTCTCACACGTCCAAAAAACGCACATCGCGGGCGTTGCGCACGATGAAGTCTCGGCGCGCGCCCACGTCGTCGCCCATGAGAATGGTAAACAGCGAGTCCGCCGCGGCCGCGTCGTCCATGGTGACCTGTAGGAGCGTGCGTCCACCGGCCGACATGGTGGTCTTCTCCAGTTGCTCGGCGTCCATCTCACCGAGACCCTTGAACCGACTCACCTCCGGGCGCTTGGCTCCGTCGCCGTCGGTGAGCTCGGCGATGATCGCGTCACGTTGCTCGTCGGTGAACGCGAATCGGCTGCGCTTGCTGGTCTTCGCGCCCGGGGGGGTGATCTGATACAGGGGCGGCTGGGCAATGTAGACATAGCCGGCGTCAATCAACGCCCGCATGTGGCGAAACAAGAATGTGAGCACCAAGGTCCGAATGTGCGCACCGTCGACGTCGGCGTCCATCAGCATCACAATCTTGTGGTAGCGGGCCTTGGAGAGATTGAACTCCTCACCAACACCGGTGCCGATAGCCGTAATGAGCGCTTGGATCTCCTTGTTCTCCAGGATCTTGCCTAGGCGGGCCTTCTCGACGTTGAGAATCTTGCCTCGAATGGGCAGTACCGCCTGGGTCTGGCGGTCACGCGCCATCTTGCTCGAACCACCCGCAGAATCACCCTCAACGATGAAGAGCTCGGTTTCCGAGGGATCGCGCGACGCACAATCGGCAAGTTTGCCGGGTAGGCTCCCCCCATCCAACAACCCCTTGCGCCGTGTGAGGTCCCGCGCCGCACGGGCAGCCACCCGGCCGCGGGCGGCTTGCACGGCCTTGGACGTGATCAGCTTGGCCTCGGTGGGATGTTCCTCTAACCATGTGCGCAGGTGCCGAGTGCACGCGCGCTCCACGATGCTGCGAACATCGGTGTTGCCCAACTTGGTTTTGGTCTGGCCCTCGAACTGCGGGTCACCGAGCTTGACTGACACAATCGCGGTCAGCCCCTCGCGGACGTCATCGCCGGTAATGGACAGATCTTTGTCGCGTCCAGTCGTCGGCAGCGCACCGACCTCTCGGGCGCACTTGTTAATGACGTTGGTCAGGGCTTTCTTGAAGCCCTCCTCGTGGGTTCCGCCTTCATGAGTGTTGATGGTGTTGGCGAAGGTGTGCAGGGATTCGTTGAACTGGCTGTTCCACTGAAGGGCGACTTCGACGTCTCGGGGGCCGTCGTGCTCATCGGTCTCGCTAGCAGTAAAATGGACGATCTCGTCATGGAGAGGCTCACGGCTGCGATTAAGATACTCGACGAAATCGCGCAAACCGGCCGGATAGTGAAGATCGGCAACGTAGGCATCCATGTCCTCGTCGACGCGATCGTCGATTACGATGAAATGCAGGCCAGCGCTGAGAAACGCAATCTCGCGGAACCGCGTGACTACGGTCTCTCGGTTGAACTCCGTAGTCTCGAAAACCTCGGGATCTGGCCAAAAAGTGATGGTGGTGCCGGTGTCCTGGACGGAATGGGGGCCCACGTCAACAACACGCCCCTCGGGGACGCCGCGCTGGAAGGTTTGACGATAGCGGCGACCGTCTCGGGCAACTTCGGCAACCAAGCGGGCCGACAGGGCGTTGACGACTGAGACCCCGACGCCGTGCAATCCGCCAGAAACAGCGTAAGACTTCCCGCTGAACTTGCCCCCCGCGTGCAGCATGGTCAGCACGATCTCAAGGGCCGACTTGTTCTCAGTTGGATGGGTCTCGACCGGGATGCCGCGCCCGTCATCGGCAACCTCGACGCCGCCATCGGCACGCAGCCGCACCCAGATGCGCGAGCAACGCTCGGCGAGGGCTTCGTCGACAGCATTGTCAACGACTTCCCACACCAGATGGTGAAGCCCACGCGGCCCTGTAGAGCCGATGTACATCCCCGGCCGCTTGCGCACCGCCTCAAGGCCTTCAAGGACCGTGATGTCGCCAGCCGCGTAGTCCTGCTCGCTGGAGCTGCTTGGTTCGTGGGCGGAATGGGCGTCGGCAGTCACGATACGGGCATATCCTGGTCAGAGGTCCCAATTAGAACGTCGCCGCGGTTACCAGCGGCAAGCGCGCCTTTCGCTTATGCGCGCTCTGGCCACTCCCAGGGCCCAGAGTGGCTGGAACGGACCCCCACAATATCACGGGAAGTAACTTGCAACCTGCCTACGTCCCCATCCCACCCATGGCTTCTTGCCTTGGTGTCTTCCATGGTCCCTAGGCCGACGAGCCTGTCCCACTGACGATTCGCACATCCGTCACTTGATCCACTCCCAGGACCTCTTGGGCGCGTTCCAGCAGCCAGGGGCTCAGGTACCGCACTTGCGCGGCCCACGGCCCAGATCGCGCTCGAACAATCAACACTCCCCCGCGCAAACGCACCGGCGTCGCCTGAACGGCAAGTTGCTCACCCGCAATCTCAGTCCAGTGAGTATGCACGGCTCCATCTTCTACCTGCTGGCGCCACCCCCGCTCCTCTATAACCCGGGCCAAAACATCGCCCAGGGGTGATAAATCACCACACCCACTCTCGTTGTCTCTCCGTGAGTGGTTCATTAACGCTCTCTTTCGTGCATGGCGTCATCCACCGATCCGTCCATCACCTTTACGCCTCTCCCAGACATGGGCACGTCATCGGGCACAGCAGCGGAAATCAGCACCTGCTCCCAATCTGAGCACAGCGCACCTAATCGACGCCGACGATGGTCGTCCAGCTGTGCGAAAACATCATCCAAAAGCGTGATCGGAGCGTCGTGATCGGTACACAGCAATTCTCGACTGGCTAGTCGCAAGGCTAAAGCAATGGCCCACGCTTCACCTTGACTCGCGTGAGTTCGAACCGGCAGACCGTCCAGCTCAATGCACACATCGTCTCGGTGTGGCCCCACAAGGGACGTGCCTCGTTGTCGTTCCTCCCGACTCCGTGCGGCCACGGCAGCGCGCAACTCCTGGGTTACTTCACCCACATCTGGATTAAGCTCGTCCAACTGATCCACACTGCCAGTCGTAGCGGGATCAAGCATCAGGCGGACATTTCGCTGACTGCCGTGTTCATCCATCAATTGCCTGTAATACCTCTGTATCGGCTCGCGCAAGGCCGCACACCCCATCAGGCGCGCAGCAACTATACGCGCCCCCAGGTTCACGAGCTCCTCCGACCACGCCGCAAGGGCTTCGTCGCCGTCTTGCCCATCTTCCCGGCGCAATTCTCGAAGAAGAGCGTTGCGTTGTCGAAGCGCGCGCTCATAGTCCTGTCGAACGGCCCGGTACGCTGGCCGACGTTGAGTTAAAAGGTCGTCCAGAAACCGTCGCCGATCAGCTGGATCCCCTCGAACGATTGCCATATCTTCGGGCGAGAATAAGATAGCCCGTACAAAACCCGTTGCGTCCTGCAGACGTGCTTGGCTTATCCCATTAACACGTGCCTGGTTGCGCTGACCGCGGCGCAAGGCGAACTCAACTCGATGAGATCGATCTCCGCTCACGACGTCAGCGCGCAAGGTGGCTTGACTTGATTCAAAGTGGATTAGGGCCTCGTCCTCGCTTACGCGATGACTTCGGCCGCTGGCTAGATATTGTACAGCTTCAAGAAGACTGGTTTTCCCTTGTCCATTGCCCCCGAAAATAAGATTCACACCGGTTTGCAACCAGAATCTCGCGTGTTCGTAATTACGCCATCCTGTTAACTCCAAGGACCGTAAATGCACACCGATCTCCCACCACCTTGGATAATGTTGAGCACCTGAGCTGCAGAGCGCGGAATACTTGGCTAGAGACGCACCGGCATCAACAAGTAAAGAAATTCTCCTTCACTGTCACCATCAGTGGGACGGATAACAGCGGGCTTCAAGGGGTCACGAAAATCTAACATAACCTCTTCGTCCATAATTGCTTCTAATCCATCCGTGAGATAGCGAGGGTTGAACGAAATCTCGAGAGGCTCGCCCTCCAACTCGCCAGGCAGCGTCTCCTCGGCCTCGCCCAACTCTCCGTTTCCCGCCGTCGCTTGGACAGCATCAGCCGTAATGTGCAGTGTAACCGGAGTGGCGCTGCTGTTGGCTTCACCCACAACGGCAACGCGTTTGACCACTTGTAAAAGCTCGCGGCGATTGACTCGCAAACGCCGTTCCCAAGATTCAGGCAACAACTGGCGGTAGTCGATAAATTTACCTTCGATTAAACGTGTCGTTAATCGACGATCGGGAAAGGTCATGGTGGCCTGAGCGTTCTCGAGAGCGAGTTGCACATCGGAGCCCAAGTGATCTGCCACGCGACGAGCTTCATCAAGGGCACGGCGGGGGACCAAGGCATGTACCGCTGTGTGAAGCTCCCACGGTAGGGTCCGTACGGCAAGGCGATAAGAATCTGTAGCGACCAGAGTCAAGTGGGCCTCTGTGCTCTCTAATAAAATTCCAGTCAAAACCGGTCGATGGTCATCAGTGCTCGCAGCGCGAGCGACCTGCGAGATGGAACGACTAAAGTCTTCCGCCTTCATGGTCGCTGGAGTAACATCAGAGCTAGGTGCGGCCATAGTGGGGAAATCTTCCGCGGGCATAAGGCGAAGGTCAAACTTGGCGCGACCACATTCGAGGTGGAGCCGATCGTCCGACATCTCCGCTTCGACGGCGGCGTGGGGAAGATTGCGAACGACGTCCCCCAGTAGGCGACCCGGCACGAGGGCAACGCCCTCACGTTCGCTTTGCACAGGCAGGACGAGGCGAGATGAGATCTCTAAGTCGGTGGATTCAAGGATGAGCTCGTCGCCTGATATCTCCATGCGAACGCCAGACAAGGCGGGCAAGGTCGCGCGTGCGCCGACGGTGCGCAATGACCATGAAGCGGCGTCTGTGAACTCGGAGCGCTCAGCGCGAAACTTCATAGCGGGTCGGTCGTCCTTTGAGAGCTTCGGGTGTGGTTGGTGGCAGGGAGGCGTAAGACAGGGGAGGTGAGAGAAAAGAAAGCCGGAAAGCGTAGGGGCTGGGGAGAAGGTGGAGGGAAGGCTGAAAGACGGGGTGTGGGCGGGTCATGGCAGGGACTGGCGTGTGGAGGGGCGTGTGGGTGGAGTGGGGAGGAGTGAATGCAGTGGGTGGGAGAAGAAGGTGGGGGGGTGGAAGAGTTCGGGGGGTATGTGGATGCTGGGGAGTGTTGTCCAGGGGGTTTGGGAGGGGATATTCACAAGGTATCAGGCCGAGGAGGATTGGCGGGTTGATGTCTTGATGCGGCTGGTGAGCTCTTGGAGCTGTTCATAGATGGTGGGACGCTCTTGTATGAGGGTCCCAATTTTCTGTGTGGCATGCATGACGGTGGTGTGGTCGCGGCCACCGAAGGCGTGACCGATTTTGGGAAGGGAAAGGTCGGTCAGCTCGCGGCACAGGTACATGGCAATCTGGCGAGCGAGGACGAGTTGGCGGGTTCGACTCGTGGAGCAGAGGGCATCGAGAGACAGGCTGAAGTACGTGGCAGTCTCGGACATAATGAGCCCGGCGCTGATGTCGGAGCCGGAACTGTCGGGGAAGAGGTCCTTGAGAACGGTTTGGGCGAGGTTGAGTGTAACCTCGGTGCGTTGCAGGGAGGCAAAAGCAGTCACCCGGATGAGAGCGCCCTCGAGTTCGCGGATGTTTGAGGAGATGCGCGCTGCGATGAGCTCCAGGACTTCGTCGGGTACTGGAAGGTGTTCGTAAGCGGCGCGCTTTCGGAGAATAGCGAGACGTGTTTCGAGATCAGGTGGTTGAATGTCGGTAAGGAGGCCCATCTCGAAGCGAGTTCTGAGGCGCTCTTCCAGGTACCCGATTTGTTTAGGGGGGCGGTCGGAAGAAATGACGATTTGTTTTTCGGCATTGTGGAGCGCATTGAAGGTATGGAAGAACTCTTCTTGTGTGCGTTCTTTATTTTCTAGGAATTGGATGTCGTCGATGAGCAAGACGTCTATGTCGCGATAACGACGTTGAAACGGCACTTGACGATGGTTGGATATCGCGTCGATGAACTCATTTGTAAATTGTTCAGAAGTGACGTAGCGAGTGCGGAGGTTGGGGTACAGGTTGGTCGCGTAGTGGCCCACGGCTTGGAGCAGGTGGGTTTTGCCCAGTCCGGCGCCTCCGTAAATAAAAAGGGGGTTGTAGGCGTGAGCGGGAGCTTCGGCCACCGCGAAGGCGGCGGCGTGGGCAAAGCGGTTACTGGCGCCGATGACGAAGCGTTCGAAGGTGTACTTCTCGTTGAGAGGGGCGTCCCGGTCTCCGACGGGGCCGAAGGTCTCGGGAGCACCCTCGCGGGTGGGGGGCAATGAGGATGTAGCTTGGTCGGCTTTGAGGTCTTGGGTGGTGACGAGGTCCGGCTCGTCGGGGTGGCTCTCATTTTGGGCGGCGTTGGCCTCGGGGCGGACGGTGATGACGACGGTGAGTGGTCGGCCGGCCGCGTCTGCGAGCGCTTCGCGCAGCTGGGTCCCGTAACGCAGGTCTAGTTGTTCTCTGGCGAAGGCATGGGGAGCTGCGAGCACGACGGTGTCGTCGCTAAAGCCAACAGGTGCGGTCTCGCGGAGCCAGGCCCGAAGTGCGGCACCGTTGAGGCGACGCTCTAAGGAGCGAAAGGCGGTGTCCCAGAGCTCAGTGAGATCAGGGGTGTCGACGTCGCTCATCCGCAAGACCTCCAGGCTCAGGTGGTGTAGGTGGAGCCCTGCGACCGAGTAGTGGGTCACAGGTCCACAAGGTTGTCCACAATGTGGACAGGCTTGGGCAACAACGGGTCACAGCGCGCCAAGAGCGGCGGGGGAAGCGCTGGTGGGGAAGGCGTGCGGGCGCTGGCAGGAACGGAAGGGTATACGCAGCCCCCCGGATGCGGATGGGGAAGATGTGGATGGGAAGGCCGGCGGATAGACCGTCGGGTGGCAGAGAACCCGCATCCGTCCGTCTGCGTTGCGCCCGAGGAGTATAGGAAGGGGGGTGTGGAGCCGCAAGGGGCGATCGAGGGTTAGGGATCGCGGGCAGGACACTGGGGCGGGTCCGCAGGAGCGTCTGGGAGGCGGACTTTGGCGTTGGACCCGCCGCGGGCCTAGGCTGTGGGAGAGTCGCTGGCACCTGTGTGACCCTGAACGAGCCGCGACATCGTGTGGATCGGGCATTTCGCTCGCGCTGAAGGCGACTGGCGGGAGGCTTGTGTGTCATGAAACGGACGTATCAACCCAAAAACCGGCGGCGACAGCGCCGTCACGGATTTCGCGCTCGCATGCGTACGCGCTCGGGACGAGCGATCGTCCAGCGGCGTCGGTCGCGGGGCCGCAAGAGGGTGACGGCCTGAACACCAAGCGAGCCCCTGACGGGCTAGCTTTCCTGGTGACGTAGGATGTATCCCTCTGGCTGAATCCGCTTGCTGACTGATGTCCGAACCTCTGCGCCACACCCGGGAAGTCCGCGCCGTGCTGGGTCATGGCCGTGCCGCGCAGGGCAAGCACGCGATGTTGCGGAGCTTGGCACGAGACGATGAGCATCCAGCGAGGTGGACCGTGTCCGCAAACCGCAGAGTGGGCTCGGCGGTAACACGCAATCGGGCCAAGCGGCGCTTACGAGCGGCGCTACGGGAAACGGTTTTGCCACGGGGCCATGACTTGGTGGTGATCGCACGGCCGAGCGCAGTGTCGTGTAGGTTTGATGAGCTGGTCGGCGACGTCGGCGCGCTGGTGAGGCGTGGGCGTCACAGCGCGGAGACGCGATCGTGATGCGGAAGGGATCTCAGGGACTGTTCGTCACGATATTAGTGGCGATGATCCGGGTGTATCAGGCTGTGCCCAAGGGGCCAGTTCCTCGCTGTCGCTTCGAGCCCTCCTGTTCGCAGTACGCGGCCGAGGCGCTTCGCGCTTGGGGGGCGTCCCGCGGCTCATGGTGGGCCGCTCGCCGGCTGGCGCGGTGTCACCCATGGAACCCGGGCGGTGTCGATCCGGTGCCCCCGGTTGTGACGACGTCTGGAGAGGGAGTGCGCTAGTGGCGGTTGTTGACGGATTCTGGGCATTGTGGAACGGGCTGTTGGGTGTGTTGGAGGCGCTGTTGCGCCTTTTTCACGATATTTTTGCGGGCGTGCCGTTATTGGATGCATGGGCGTGGGGATGGGCGATCGTGGGGCTTACGGTCCTAGTGAGGATCGTGCTCTTGCCCTTGGCCATAAAGCAGTCGAACTCCATGCGTGCGATGCAGGCGCTCCAACCGGAGATCAAGCGTATTCAACAAAAATACAAGGCGGATCGCTCTCTGATGAAAACGGACCCGGAGAAATACCGGGCCAAGCGGCAGAAGCAGCAACAAGAGATGATGAAAATCTACCGGGAGAACAACGCGAACCCGGCGATGGGGTGTCTGCCGCTATTGCCTCAAATACCGATCTTTATCGGCATGATCCGTTTGGTGGGCAATCCTCGGACGGGCACGAAGATGCCGGACGCTTTTGGTAATGCTTCGTTCTTTTTGGTCGACGACCTGAGAGCGCGAGCGATCGATACGGTACAAGGGGATCTGGCTTTCACCTCGGGGCTGGGGATCGCATTTCTTGTAGTGTTGACGGGTTTGACGTTGTTTTTAACCCAGCGTCAGATGATGCGCAGCAACCCTTCGGCCGGGAGTAACCCCCAGATGAAGATGATGATGTACATTATGCCGGTGGGGTTTGCCGGCATAGGGATGGCCTTTCCGGCTGGTGGTGTGTTGTATTTGCTGACGACGAACCTTTGGACGATGGGCCAACAGCGAATCATGTGGCGCAACATGAGCGGGGAGAACAAAACGAGCACGAGTGAGGGGTCGTGATCCGGGGTGGACGGCCTAAGGTGGACAGCAGTCGACTGTGTGACCGTTTTCACGGATGGAGGATGGCATGAGTGAGGACGTGGGGACCGGCCATATGGTGAGTTCGCCGGAGGCCGGGGACGGACCCGGGGAGGATGGCGACGGCGTGCAGGCGCTTCAAGAGTCTGGCGAGATGTCGACGGAGGAGTGGCTTGACCGTTTGGATGAGGAAGCCGACATCGCGGCGGATTTCGTCGAGGGGCTGTTGGATCAGCTTGACCTACCCGGGGACCTCGAGATCGAGGTCACGGATGACCAGGCTTTCGTGCGCGTGAACAGTGTGGGCAGTGGCTTGCTGATCGGACGCAGGGGCATCACGTTGGAGGCGCTGCAGGAGTTGGTTCAGTGCACTGTTCAGCGGCGCACAGAGCGGCCCGCGCACGTCCAGGTGGACGTGGAAGGCTACCGGGAACGGCAGTTGGAGAAGCTGCGCGGTAAGTGTCGGGAAGCGATCGATCGAGTGCGTGGGCAAGGCGAGCCATTGCGGCTGGAACCGATGAACGCCTTTGAGCGCAAGGCGATGCATGCGATCGTCGCGGAGGCTGAGGGGGTCACGTCCTCAAGCGAAGGAAACGAGCCTCGGCGGCGGGTGGTAGTCCAACCCGCACAGTGATGTGCAGAACTGTGGTTTTTATCGCCGTCTGAGTGAGTTGCTGACGAACTCGCCGCACAATCTCGTCTCGAGTCGTAGCGATCCCGAGGAAGTGTGTCGCCACCACCTCGGAGACGCGCAGCGTTTAGGTGAGATTCTTGGCCCGTTTGGGGGCCGGTGGATGGATTTGGGCACGGGCGGGGGGTTGCCGGGCCTCGTCCTGGCGCGCATGTGGGAAGAGGCTGAGTGGGTATTGGTGGATGCCAAAAGGAAGAAAGCTCGCGAAGTAGAGCGGTTCGCGGGTGAGCTCGGGGTGGACTGCCGCGTGGTGGTGGGGCGGGCAGAGGATTTGGCGCGAGAGCAAGGGTGGCGGGAAGGGTTTGACGGGGTTGTCACACGCGCAGTGGCACCGTTGCGGATCGTGGTCGAGCTTGCTCGGGGGTTTCTTGCGCATGAGGGACGACTGATCGCGGTTAAGGGCTCAAGGGCCGAGGAGGAGATGGAGGTGGCCTGGCACGCTCTGGAGCGAACCGGCATGGAGCTGGTGACAGTGACGGAGCTCGGGGGTCAATCTCGCGGGGTGGTATTGCGCGCGGCAGGGCCGGTTCCGGAAGGGATCCCGCGGCGAGCGGGTGTGCCGCAGAAACGGCCTCTGTAGAAAGTTGTCGTGTATGTCGATTCAGTCCCGGCCCGAAGCGACGGGCGACGAGCCCTAGCCGCCCGACTCGCCGGAGGGGGAGCGGCCCGGTCGGGCTGGGTCGGTGACGCAGTCGGTGCGACTTCCGCCGACGCCATGACCGAGATGGAAGCCATTGCCGGGTGGCATGACGTGCCCGTGGGCGCGGTCATGCGCGACTGGGTGATCACGGCCCTGGCGTCGAGTGAGACGCCTCCCTCGACGACGCTGTCGAGCAGCTCGTCAGCGACGCTGAGGGCGTGCGCGGGCTCGCCACCGACGAGCCTTCATGAGCAGCAGCGATCCCACACCGATGCCTCCACTAATCCTCAATCCACCGATCAGCCCTGACTGCGGGTGCGCATAGGCTTGAGTTGGGGTCGGTGAGCCTGGTTGAACGGTGCCGATTGGCCGGGAGGATTCCGCGTTCGCGGTGAGCAGCGTCTTTGACGCGGGGCGAGGCAGCTCAGGCCCAGCCAGGCGGCCTTGGCGGTGAATGTGCCCGAGGGCACGCGGGCGAGGCCGCCGGCCTTGACCTCGTGGATGGCCAGTTCCACTCCGACGTGGTGGGGATGGTCGCCCTTGAACTCGCGGGTGGTGCTCTCGCGGTCGGTCAGAAACGGGTGGTCGTCGAAGACGGCGTCGAGGGCCAGCTGTGACGTGGGGCGTGCCCCTTGTGTGTGGGCGAGCGCGCGTTGTGGTCGTCCAACACGGCGTCGAGAGCCAGCTGCGACCCCGGGGTGGGCCGCACGCGCCGGAAGATCAACCGCAGTTCGACTTCGTCGGGGGTGGCGGTGAAGGCGGAGTAGATGGTCTCGGCCACGCCGGGGCCCGCGGTGTAGGTGGTCTCGGCCACGCCGGGGCCCGCGGTGTAGGTGGTCTCGGCCACGCCGGGGCCACCTTCGCGCCAATAGGGGATCGCTGACCAGGCGTGTTCACAGATGGCCTCGATGACCTCGCGGATCGGCGGCAGCAGCTTGACGATCACCGAGAAGCGCACGTCGTGGGCGCGGTAGCTGCGAAAGCGCGACTGTCGTTGCCGCTTTAGGATCAAGTGGTTCACGCGCTGGCCGCCCGTGCCGCCAAGGATGGTGGACGCGGGCCTCGCTGTGCCGGGCATACCCCGGGCGGGCATGATGCTCGCCGTTGCTGACGTCGCGGTGGACCAACACCTCGGCTCGGGCGGGATCTGTGGAAGTGAGCCCTTCATTGACGCTCAACAGTGTACACGGGGCAGGGTGCTTTCCAGGGCGCGGCCGAGCTCAAGCTGGGCGCGGATGTTCCACGTGAAACGGAGGCAGTAATGCCGCTGGGGTTTCACGTGGAACACGCAGCAGCCTGGCTCGTCCCGTCTGTGTCGGCGCGTCCGTTCCATGTGGGCTCCGGCCAGTTAAGCTTGGTGGCCGCGGTGCGGCCGAGCGACGCTCGCCATACGCGGTCGTCGGGCCGGACACCGACTGACCTGGGGAGGCCCGGTCTGGAGTCAGGAGGCGAGGTGGCGAACACAGAAGAAGCTGGACAAGGGGCTGTGATCGCCGTCGCGAACCAAAAGGGCGGAGTGGGTAAGACCACCACCGCGGTCAGCCTCAGTGCGGCCTTGGCGCACACGGGGGCGCAGGTTCTCTTGGTGGACCTCGACCCACAAGCGAACGCCAGCTCTGGATTGGGATGTCGCCCGGAACAGGACCAGGCCACCACGTATCACGTGCTATCCGGAGCGGCCGATGCGGCCTCCGCGATCGTGGCAACCCCGGTGGATAACCTGAGCCTGTTGCCCTCGTCCATCGATCTCGCCGGGGCCGAGATCGAGCTTGTCAGCGCGCTGAGTCGTGAGCAGATCCTGCGCCGGATCCTAGAGCCGCTGCGGGCTCACACTCAGCTGCTCATCATCGACTGTCCGCCCAGCCTCGGCCTTCTGACAGTCAACGGCCTCACCGCCGCCGACGGGGTGATCGTGCCGATCCAATGCGAGTACTACGCCCTGGAGGGGTTGGAAGCGCTGCGCCGCAACGTGGAGCTCGTGCGTGCCAGCCTCAACCCGGACTTGGAGATCCTGGGCTTCGCCCTCACGATGCTGGACGGACGCACCCGGCTCAGCCAGCAAGTGGTGGAGGAAGTGCGCCTCCATTTCGGGGAAAAGGTCTTCAACACCCGCATTCCCCGCTCTGTGCGCATCGCGGAGGCGCCTGGGTTTGGCCAGCCCATTACCAGTTTCGATCCCGGTTCCCGCGGTGCGGTCGCCTATCGCCGCTTGGCGGGAGAAGTGCTCAACCGGCTCAACCCACAGGCGGCACCATCCAACCACCGTGAAGACACGACGACGCCGAGGGGAACGAGGAGCACAGCGTGAATCGACCGAGTGGGCTGGGCCGAGGCTTGAGCGCGCTCCTGCCGGAGGGAGGGCCGGGCCAGAGCGGGGTGCTCACCCTCAACTTGACGTCCATTGTGTCGAATCCGCGACAACCGCGCGCCAGGCTCGACGAGGAGGCACTGGAGGAGCTCGCCGCCTCCATCGCCCAGGTCGGGGTGCTGCAACCAGTGTTGGTGCGCCCAAGCGACGACGGCCACCATTATGAGCTGATCGCCGGTGAGCGGCGTCTGCGCGCCGCCGAGCGGGCCGGTCTCGCCGAAATCCCGGCGATCGTGCGCCGTACCGGCGATGAGCACATGCTTACCGAGGCGCTGGTCGAGAACGTCCATCGCACCGACTTGGATCCCTTGGAAGAAGCGATGGCCTACCAGCAATTGCTCGACGATTTCGGGGTGACTCACGACGAGCTCGCAGGCCGGATCGGCCGATCACGCTCGGTCATCAGCAACAGCCTGCGCCTGCTCAAACTGCCGACGACGGTCCAACAGCGCGTTGCTGACGGCCAGCTCAGCGCCGGCCACGCCCGCGGCCTTCTCGCCCTGTCGGATCACCAGGCGCAGGAGCAGCTCGCACAACGGGTTGTCACCGAGGGGCTGTCGGTTCGAGCGGTAGAGGAAGCCGTGCGCGAGCCCCTGGAAAGCGAGTCTGACACCATGACCTCGGGCGGCTCCAACGCCTCATGGCAGTGGGGCAAGAGCAGCTCGCGAACCCGTTCGCCCTACGAGGACCTTCAACGACGTCTCAGCGACGCGCTCGCCACCAAAGTTCGCATCACCGGCACGCGTCGCCGCGGGCGTGTCATTATTGATTACGCCGGCACCGAGGACTTGGAGCGCTTGTTGCGCCTGCTGGGCGATGCCACCGGGCACGAGCTCATCGAAGAGCCACCCGTGCGCTGACACTGCCCCACCCTTAGCGCGGGTCGCACGCCGCGGTGCTAACGAGTCGCTCGCACAAGTCGGCAAAGCTCATGCCCGCTGCCTCTGCGGCCATCGGAACAAGCGACGTCTCGGTCATCCCTGGACAGGTGTCCAGCTCCAGCAGCCACGGCTGATCCTGCTCGTCGACAACGAGGTCGGCGCGAACCAGATGGCGAGTGCCCAGTGTGCGGGTGGCGGCGCGCACCACGCGCCCCACCGTGGCGCTGGCCTCGTCGTCCAGCGGGGCGGGGGTCTCGAACCGAGACGCCCCGTGCGTGTAGCGAGCGCTGTAGTCGTACAACCCCTCCAGGGGCTCGATCTGCACCGTGGGCAACAGCTCGTCGTCGATGGCGGTGGCCGCGATCTCACGCCCGTCGATGCAGCGCTCCACCAGCGCCACGTCGTGGTAGCTAAGCGCGGTGATCAGTGCGGCGGGAAGGTCGTCGCTTCGCTCCACCCGCTTGACCCCCATCGAAGCCCCCCCTTGAGCCGGCTTGACGATGAGTGGCAAGCCCAGGCGCTCCACCAGCCGATCGAGGATGCGCGCCGCCCCCATGTCGCGTACCGCCTGCGACGAGAGCACGGCCCACGGCGGCGTGGGGATATCAGCACGCTGCCACAGGGCCTTGGCCACCCCTTTGTCCCAGGCGAGGAAGCTGGCAGCGGGGCCGGGGCCGGTGTAGGGAAGGTCGGCTAGCTCCAGCAGCCCCTGAATGGTGCCGTCCTCGCCTGCCTTGCCGTGCAGGCACAGGACCGCCATGTCGACCCCTCCCACCAGCAGCTGCGTCACAAGGTCGTGGTTGAGATCGAGGCTGGTGACCTCGTAGCCCCTGTCAGCCAGGGCCTTGCTCACACGCTGGCCGGAGCGCAACGAAATGTCGCGCTCCAAAGAAAGGCCGCCCGCCAGCACCGCCACCCGGTTCATGGAGCTCCTTGCCGACTCAGCTGTCATCGGGTCGCCGGTCCGCCCGGCTCTCGCCGAAAGCCTGCACCAGCTCGATCTCGGCGTGGACGACCTCCGCCAGACGCTGAACGCCAGTACGCAGACGGTCCTCGTCACAGTACGAGAAGTTCAGGCGCAGCTCGCGCTGGCCCGAACCGTCCGCATAGAACGCTCGCCCGGGCACGTATGCCACGCGGTGGTTGACAGCCGTGGCCAGCATCTCGCCGGTGTCGACCCCTTCGGGCAGGCGAGCCCAAACGAAGAGCCCGCCGGTGGGCTCGCTCCACTCGCAGACGCTGCCCATCTCGTCGGACAACGCGTCGGTCAAGGCCCGGCACCGCTTGCGGTAATGCTCACGGAAGTGCGCGACTTGATCCTGCCACGGCTGGACGCTGAACCATCGATGGGCCACGTGCTGTGTCAGGTTGGATTGGCACAGGTCGGCGGCTTCCTTGAGCTGGACGAGCTTGTCGCGGATCGACCCGCTGGCGGCCACCCAGCCCACCCGGATGCCCGGGGAGAAGATCTTCGACAACGTACCGACGTAAACGACGCGCTCGGGGATCAGCGTTCGCAGCGCGGTGCGCGCCTCCCCTTTGAAGTCCAATAGCCCGTAAGGGTTGTCCTCGACCACCAGCAGATCCCACCGCTCGGCCACCTCGGCCAGGCGCTGGCGTCGTTGCGCTGACAGCGAGACCCCCGCCGGGTTCTGATGGTTGGGTACGGTGTACAGCAGCTTGACGACCTGTTCCTGGGCCCGCAATCGCTGCAGCGTGTTCTCCAGCGCCCCCGGATCAAGGCCCTCTGCGTCCATGGGCACATGCACGACCTCGGCCTGGTACGACCCGAATGCCCCCAGCGCGCCGACATAGGAGGGCCCCTCGGCGATGACCACGTCACCGGGGTCACAAAAGAGCTTGGCCAGAAGATCCAGGCCCTGCTGGGCGCCGGTGGTGACCACCAGATCATCGGGGTGGGCCGCCACCCCGTCGGTGTGCATGATCTCTACCAGCTGCTCGCGCAGGGGCTCGTAGCCCTGCCCGCCGCTGTACTGCAACGCCCCGGCGCCGTCGTGGGCAACCACCTGGGCCAGCGTGTCGGACACGGCGTCCATGTCCAGCGCCCCCGTGTCTGGCATGCCGCCGGCCAGCGACACGACCTCGGGGCGACTGGCCACCGAGAACAGCGCCCGGATCTCGGAGGCTCGCAGGCCCGCGGTGCGATACGCGAAGCGGCGCAGGGAGGGATCGTCGGGCACGTGTCGGACACCACTTTTGTGGACGGCGCGGTGACCGCGCCAGCCTACCGGTGTGCTCGCCGCCTTGGGTCAGGCTGGAGGCTCACCGGCGACATGCTGGCCGCCGGTGGGCTAGACTGCCCCGCCGTGTCCGAATCGGATCGCCGTTCACTGATGCGTCGTGCCGCGGTGGCGCTGGTGCTGGGCGCCGTGATGGGGGCGTTCATGGCGGTCGTGGTGCCCCGCGAACGTGCGGGCTGGCGGCGCGGCAACCCCCCGCCCCGCAAGGGGTGATCGTCGCGCTTTAGGCCACAGCCCGGTGATCGAAGAACCCCACCAGGGCGTCGGCCAGAGCGCCGGCCAGGGCCTCTTGGCCGTCGGGGTCGGTCAACCAGTCCTCGTCGTCGGGGTTAGTCAGATACCCCGGCTCGCACATCACGGCCGGCATGCGGGTCTCTTTGAGGACCGTCCAGGTCATGGGGTGAAGACGGCCATCGGGCCAGGCTCCCGCGGCCAAGCAGCCGCTGAGCACCGCGTGGGCCAACCGCTGGCCGGCTTCGGAGGTGAAGTGGGGCGAGCCGAAGTAATAGGCCGAGGCGCCGCTGGCCGCGGGGCTGTGATGGTCGCGCCGTCGGTGACGTCGTGCTGCTGCTCACCCACCCTCGGGTCTACACCGCGGGCCCACGGGCCGACCTGTCCGCGAATCTGCTCGACGCCGGCAATATCCCGGTTCAGCGCACCGACCGCGCCGGGGGAAGCGGGCCCGCCGGCGGGATCGACCAGCAGGCGCACCCCCGAGAAACCGTAGGCCGTCGCGCTGCGCAGCCACTCACGCTCTCTGGCGCGTGCCCCGACGCCGCCGGACTGGTGGTCGCGGCGCAGGCGCTTGAGCGCTGCGATGGTGCGCGAACCGGCGACCCCGTCGACGGCGAGGCCGACGTTGCGCTGGAACTCCGCGACGGCGCCGTGGGCCAGCGGTCCGAAGATGCCGTCCTCGGGCCCGGCGTTGAACCCGAGCTGGTTGAGGCGGTGCTGCAACTCGCGAACGTCGTCGCCGCGCAGCATGGCTGGCGAGTGCCATAGCAGCCGGTCGCCCAGCTGGTGGCCGGCCTCGATCAGCGTCCGCCATGTCTCGGGGCCCACCTCGCCGTCGGCGCGCAGGCCCCGTTCCTGTTGGAAGGCCCGCACCGCCGCGTTGGTCGAGGGTCCGAGCCAGCCGTCGACGCCTCCCCGGTACTGGTGCAGCCGCAGGAGACGCTCCTGGAGATCACGGACCGCGGGCCCCTCGTCCCCGGCGCGGATCGGCGAGTCCACGCCAGACAGTCTAGAGCCGCCCTCCGGCCGGACAGCTCCGGTAGGCCGCGGTCAGCCGGTCACCTCGGCGACCTCGTCCAGCAGCTGCTCTTTGTTCTTGGCTCCGACGATGCGCTTTTTTTCCTCACCGTCTTGGATCAGCAACAGCGTGGGAATCGACATCACCTTGTAGTTTCGGGCGATGTCGGGATTCTGGTCCACGTCGACCTTGGCGATCTTGAGCTGGCCGGACTTCTCGGCGGCGATCTCTTCCAGCACGGGCGCCACGGTGTGGCAAGGCCCGCACCATTCGGCCCAGAAATCGACCAGCACCGGCTTGTCCGACTGCAACACCTCGGTGTCCCAGTCGCTGTCGGAGATGGCGTGCGGTGTGCTCATGGCGCGCTCCTGGAAAGATCGGGGTTGGGGCGCCTCGCGTTGGGGCGCCTCGCAGGGGCAAGGCATCGCCTACAGAAAATATTCCCCATGCTCGGTCGCGGAGGCTGGCCTCATCCGCCGTAGTTGGCCTCCAACCACCGTTCGGCGTCGATGGCGGCCTTGCATCCCTGCCCGGCTGCCGTGACCGCCTGGCGGTAGATCGTGTCCACGACGTCGCCACCGGCGAACACCCCCGGCACGCTGGTGGCCGTGGTGGGCTCGTCGACGAGGATGTAGCCGCTCTCGTCCAGCTCGAGCTGGTCGGTGAACAGCGACGTCGCCGGGTCGTGACCGATGGCCAGGAAAAACCCGCCGCAGGCGAGCTCGCTGCGCTCACCGGTGTGGGTGTCCTCCAGCTGCACACCCTCGACTGTCTCGTCGCCGAGGACGTCGCTGACCACTTTGTTCCAGGCCCACTCGATCTTGTCATGGGCAAAGGCGCGGTCCTGCATGATCTTGGAGGCCCGCAGCTGGTCGCGGCGGTGGACGACGGTGACTTTGGAGGCGAACTTGGTCAAAAACAGCGCCTCCTCCATGGCCGAGTCGCCGCCGCCGACAACCACCAGCTCCTGATCGCGAAAGAAGAAGCCGTCGCAGGTCGCACACGCCGATACGCCCCGGCCCAGCAGGCGCTGCTCGCTCTCCAGGCCTAAAAAGCGGGCGTTGGCGCCGGTGGAGATGATCACCGCGCGGCTGCGGATCTGCTGATCGCCGACCCACAGCGTGAACGGCGACCCGTTGGTGAAATCGACGCGGTCGACGTCGGCGGTCACCAGGCGAGTGCCGAAGCGCTCGGCCTGCTTGCGCATGTCAGCGATCATCTGCGGACCGGTCGTGCCGTCGGGATAGCCGGGGTAGTTCTCCACCTCGGTGGTAATCATCAGCTGGCCGCCGGCCTCGGCGCCTTCGAACATGATCGGCTCGAGGTCAGCCCGGGAGGTGTAGAGGCCGGCCGTCAGCGCGGCCGGCCCGGAGCCGATGATGGTGACGCTCTCTTCGGTGGTCTCGCCCATGGCGGATCCTCGTGCTCGGTGTGCTGGGGCTGGGCATCGGTCGCGCCGCGGCGCAGCGCCCGCCGGGCAACTGCCGCCATCCAACGACCGTTGCGACCAGACTATTCCCCCGCGGCAGCCATGCGCGCAAGCCGCGGCTCACCTCGCACACGGCTTGATCACAGGCGCTGGCTCAGCACAACGGCACAGCCGGCGCTGGGCCGGCGCACCTGCAGCGTGACGCGAGTCAGGGGCTGGTCGGCAGCGGCCGTGACCAACAGATGGGCGAGCGCCGACGAATCATCCAGACGCACCGGCTGGAGGCGGGCAAAGACCACCGGCCCCTGAAAGGCGTTGGTGATCTCGGCGACACACGCATCCGCTGGCGCGCCGCCCAGCGGGGTCTCGGTGCGGCGCAACACCGAGGCGGTGTGCTCGGCCAGCGACGCGGCCTCCTCAGCAGGCAGGCCCAGCAGCCCGGTGGCTTCTTCACGATCCCGAAAGTGGGCGATCAGCCTGTCGGTCTCGGCGAACGCCGCGCGGCGCTGGACCAACACGGGCGCGGCGTCGGTGGGTTGCGGCGTGGGCGCTTCGGGGGTGTCAGCCGCTGTGTCCTCCTCGGCGGTGGTGGCCGCCTCGCCCTCTAGGGCGTCGTTGTCCTGAGGCTGGCTTG
>PXPH01000053.1 GCA_003021615.1 Actinobacteria bacterium QS_8_72_14 | reverse complement strand
CGAGTGGGACCTGTCCGACGTGGCGCCGGCGGTGGCGCCGGTTGAGGGCGGCGGACCCAGCGAGCCGTCGCGCACCGTCACCGTCGAGGTGGGCGGCAAGCGCCTGGAAGTGGCGCTGTTCGAGCCGGTTGAGCAGCAGCCGGCGGCGCGGCCCCGCCGCGGGCGGGCGGCGAGCTCGGGGGCGGCGGCGGTGGCCGAGGAGGTCCTGACCGCGCCCATGCAGGGCACGATCATCAAGACGGCGGTCACCCAGGGCGAGACGGTCAGCGCCGGCGATCTGGTGGCCGTGCTGGAGGCGATGAAGATGGAGAATCAGGTCGCCGCCCACCGCGACGGGGTCGTGGCCGCGCTGCACGTGGCCGCCGGCGACACGGTCACACCCGGCTCACCGCTGGTGACCATCGAGGACGCCTGATTGGCGGCCGTCGACGCCTGATTGGCGCCCGTCGACGCCTGATTGGTGCCCGTCGGTGACGGCCAGCCCGCACGGGCAGCCTGCGTCAGGCCTTGCGTCCAGGGCCCGGGGTGATAGACTGTAGCTCAGTTCTCAGGCTTCCCTCTATCGCGGGCGCAGCCGGCGAGGCTACCCCTCCCCTCGCCGGTTGTGACCCGCCTTTTTTTGCGGTCCGTTTTGGTCGGACCGCGTTTTTGTTTGGTCGGACCGCGTTTTGGTGGGGCCGCGTGTGCGGGTGGTGGCGGTGTTAGCCCGGCTCGGTCGCCGCCGGCTGGCGCAGCAGTTGCGCCACACCCAACACGGCGAGCTCGGCGACGATCTCCAGCAGCCGCGCCACCCCCACCAGCAGCAAGGCCGACCCGGCGCCCAGCATCGGACCGAGCGGCCAGATCACCGCCCACGGCGGCGAACAGGGTCAGAAACGCCGCGTGGCGCAACGCGGTGTTCAGGCCGTAGCGGGCAGCAAACGACGCGATCGTGGCCCGGCTCAGCCCCACCCGGCTGGCGACGCCCTCCAGGCGGCCGCGGGTCAGGCGCGCCACGACGGGCCGGCCTCCCGCCCAGTCGATGGCCCGCACGGCGGTCGCCGGGCGCGCCATCGCCGCGGCCAGGCCGGCCACCGGCACCAGCGCCGCCCACGCCAGCCAGCGCACGTCGCCCACGGCCGGCAGCCACCACGGGATCGTGGCCAGCACCAGCGCCGAGGTAACCGTGACCATCCACAGCAGCTCCAACAGCGTCGACAGCACGCCGGCCGTGGCCGGCGCCCCGTAGCTGCGGGCCAGCACCGCGCGGCTGCCGACCTGGGCGAAGCTGACGGTGTAGCGCGACAGCTGCGACACCGACCACACCCACAGCGCCGCGCGCCACGGCAGGCGCGGGCCCACCAGGGCGATCACCGCCCGCCAGTTCCACGCCAAGACCACGTTGGCCCCGCCCAGGACCGCCACCGCGGCCGCCGACGGGCCCAGCCCGGGCAGGCCCCCGGCCTGATCAACCGTGTCCCAGCGCTGCTGGACCACCCAGCCGGCCACGGCCAGCAGCGCCAGCAGCGCCAGCCACCCCGCCAGCATCCACCACCGGCTACGCAGCCGCCCCGCCCCGGCCGGGGTGGGGGGCTCAGGGGTGGGGGCCGCCTCGCTCACCGGGCTCTGGCGCCGTGGGCCCGCAGGGCGCGGCGATACGCCCCGCGGCGGCGCAGCGCCGCCCAGTGCAACCCCCGCCGCAGCGGCTTCTCCCAGCCTCGGGCGGTGATCGTGCGCCGAAGGCGCTGACGGGCGTTGACCGCCGCGACCGCCGCGCGGGCCCGCGGGGAGTCGGTCACGGGCACCACGACCGTCCACAGCGCATACGCGCCCGTGCCCCAGATGTCCTTGGCGTCGGTGGCGCCCTTTCCCATGTAGTAGGCCGTGACGCCTTTGCGGGCCAGCTCGGGCAGCAGCATTTGCATGTGCAGATGGCCCACGCTGGCGCTGTCGAAGTCGCGGTCCACCGAGGGCATAAAGCCCACGAAGCGATCCTGGACGACAAAGCCGGTGCGAAAGCTGACTGGCCGCCCACCCACCCACAGCACGCTGATCCACAGGTCGCCGCCGGCGCCGCGGCGCCACAGCTCCCGCAAAAAGCGCGCCCGGGTGACATTGTCGTCGTAGCGTCCGGTGTGGGCCGCACGCACACACAGGGTGTGAAAGAAGGCGTCGAAGACGGCCTCGACGCGCTCGGGGCCCACCCACTCGATGGCCAGCTGCCCGCGTCGCTCGATCTGGCGCCGGTCGTGGCGCAGGCGCTTGCGCCGCTTGGTGCTTAGCTGCCTGTGGGCATAGGCCTCGGGGTCGTCGCCGAACTCGGCCACAGCGCAGTCGTAGCGTCGGTGCGCGGTGGCCTCGGGCTGTGTGGCCAACAGGCGGGCGATGACGCCATCGTCGTCGACGAGGTCGTGCAGTACCAGCGCCACCGCGTCGCGTGGCAGGTCGCCGCGGGGGGGCAGCCCACCGCCCGCCGACGGGAACACCCCGGGCAGCTCGTCCTTGCCCGCGTTGTGAACCACGCGACCGTCACACACCAGCGGCAGGCCCCAGGCGCGGCTGCCGGTCAACGGCAGGCCACGCAGCTCCGACCACACCCGCGCGGTGTGCCCGGTGGGAAACATCGCCTTCTCCTCGCGCCACACACCAGCGCCCCCGCCGAGGGCGCTGGGCACTGACCCCCCACGGGGTCTCAGCCATCGCCCCCAGGATCCAGTGCCAGCTCGAAGTGCACCAACCGCCGCCCGTCCCATCCCACCGTCTCGGTTACGCGGGGCCACCCCAGCCGGTCGTAGAAGGCGGCGGCCCCGCCGTCGCGGGGGGTGACCAGGCACACCCGGTCGGCCCCGGCGCGCCGGGCGGCGGCCGTAAACGCCTCCACTAGCGCCGCACCCGCCCCCGTGCCCCGTGCCGGTGGGCTGACCGCCACATGCGACAGCACCGCCGCCGACCCGCCCCGGCTGGGCGCGCGCTGCGAGGACGAAGTCCGCAGCCGGCGAGCCAGGCGCCCTTTGGCGAAGCGCCCCAGGCGCACCGGATGGGCCACCACGGCACCGGCCACAGGCAGGGCCAGGCTGGCGAGCTGGTGGCGGCGCACCCAGCGGCGGTGGGCGTCGGCGTCGGCGGCTCCAACCACCATGCCCACCGGCGCGTCGCGCTCTGCCAGCCAGGCGATGGCCCGGGGGCTGCGGGCAAAGCCCCGGTAGTAGGCAGCCAGGCCCCCACGACCCAACAGCGGCATGATCCCACCGGGCAGCGCGTGGGCGTGCAGATCCGCGGCAAAGGGCGCGTCGGCCTCGGCCAGCGGGCGCAGCCGCAGCGAACCGCAGGGGGGCCGAAACGAGGCGGTGGGATCCACGAGATCGCCGGGCGCAGCAAAACGGGGCGCGACAAGGCGGTGCTGAAAGGTCGCAACAGCGTAGCACGGGCGGCCACCACACCGCCCAGGGGCCTCGTCGGACTAGTTCGGCGGTACGAGGGCCCCGGTCGTCACGGCCGGCTCGCGGGTTTAGACTCATCCTGTGAGCGCCGTCGTAGCATGGCGGTGCTCGCACGACCAACGGATGTAGGCGCAGTCGACCGACTCGGAGGCAACATCATGTTCACTCGTCGATTCGTGGCCCTGCTGGCCGCCCTGCTGCTGGCGCTGGGCGCCACCGCCTGCGGCGGCGGCGAGACCACGACCAACGGCGAAAATGGCAACGGCGGCACCGTCGAGGACGGCGCCGGCACCGACGGCACCACCACCGACAACGGCGTGACGGGCTCGTAGGCGCCTGCCAGGCGCGACGTTTTTCACCGGACTTCCGGGGCGAAAGGGCACCCCCCTGTTGCCCTCGCGGGCGTCCGAGTCCGCGGTGGCGGGCCCATTGGCCCGCCACCGCTGGCGTGTGGCCGCAGGCGGCTAGAGGGTGTCGGCGGGGCGGTGCTGACCGAAGGCCGCCCGCAGGGTGTCGCAGACCTCGCCGACGGTCGCCAAGTGGCGCAGCGCTGTTTTCATGGGCGGCAGCAGGTTGGCGTCGCCGGCGGCGGCCGTGGCGAGCTCGGCCAAGGCCTGGTCGACGGCGGTCTGGTCGCGCTCGGCGCGCACCCGCTGGAGGTGCTGGACCTGGGCGGCTAGCACGGCCTCGTCGACGCGCTGCAGCTCGGGTTGGACGTCCTCGCCGATGCGGTAGCGGTTGACGCCCACCACCACCTGCTCCTCGTCGATGCGGGCCATCTCCTCGCTGGCGGCCGCCTCGAGCTCGTCGGTGAGCGCCTCCACCAGCCACGAGCCGCCCAGCGGGTCGGCACTGGAGGCGACGTCCGTCTCGTGAGCCAGGACCTGCTGGGTGCGCAGCGCCAGGCGGGCGGCCTTCTCGCTGGGCAGGGCCAGGGCCTCGTCGAAGGCGTTGGCGTGCAGCGACTGGGTGCCACCGAGGGTGGCCGCCAACGCCTGGATGGTCACCCGGCTGAGGTTGAGCTCGGCTTGCTGGGCGGTGAGCTGAACCCCGGCGGTCTGGGTGTGAAAGCGCAGCATGTGCGACTTCGGTTCGGCGGCGCCGAAGCGCCGGGCCATGATGCGGGCCCACAGGCGCCGGGCGGCGCGGAACTTGGCGACCTCCGCCAGCAGGGTGGCGCGGGCCACGAAGAAAAAGCTCAGTTGCGGGGCGAAGGCGTCGACGTCGAGGCCGGCGTCGACGGCGGCTTGGACGTAGGCCACGGCGTCGGCCAGGGTGAAGGCGACCTCCTGGACCGGTGTGGCCCCGGCCTCGGCCATGTGATAGCCCGACACCGAGATGGTGTGGAACCGCGGCAGGCGGGCGGCGCAGTAGGCGAACGTGTCGGTGACCAGCCGCAGCGAGGGCTGGGGCGGGAAGATGTAGGTCCCCCGGGCGATGTACTCCTTGAGCACGTCGTTTTGGATCGTGCCGCGCAGCTCGGCCGGGTCGACGCCCTGCTCCTCGGCGACCAGCTCGTACAACAGCAGCAGGATCGCCGCGGGGGCGTTGATCGTCATCGACGTCGACACGTGGTCGAGGGGGATGCCCTCGAACAGCGCACGCATGTCGGCCAGCGTGTCGATGGCCACCCCGACCTTGCCCACCTCGCCGGCCGCCAGGGGGTGGTCGGAGTCATAGCCCATCTGGGTGGGCAGGTCGAAGGCCACGCTCAGCCCCGTCTGGCCCTGCTCCAGCAGGTACTTGTAGCGGCGGTTGGACTCGGCGGCCGAGGCAAAGCCGGCGTACTGGCGCATGGTCCACAGCCGGCCGCGATACATCGTGGGATACACCCCGCGGGTGTAAGGAAACGCCCCGGGGTCGGCGAGGTCGCGGTCGTAGTCGGCGGCGACGTCGTCGGGGCGATAGACGGTCTTGGCGGGCATGCCGCTGGCGGTGGTGCGCGCGTGGCCGCCCTCGCCGGGCGCGCGGCCAGCAGGCGACGAGCCGGCGTCGCTCATGGCGCTTGGTGACAGGCAGCAAGTCCCACGCCGGCGAGTGTAGGCCGGCCGCGGGTGGTGATCCCCGGCGCCTGGCGCGGGCTGGTCGGGCCACCGGCGCGGCCCCCGCCGGATCTCCGGGCCCGGCAGGCGGTGTGGCCGGCAAAGCGCGCGGAAAGGGCGCTTGCTAGGCTCGCCGCCAAGAGGGTGCGACCGCACAGCTGCGACCGCACGGGCGGGGGAGCCGTCGCGGTGGCCGACGACGGAGCGCGCATGGCGACCACGCACCAGCGCCACACACGAGCTCGGCTCGGGGCGCAGACGGCCCAGCCGCTGCGCCGGCGTGGCTCCCTGCTGGCCGAGCTGTACCGCTCGGCGGTGGGCAAGAAGTACGCCATGGCCATTAGCGGCCTGGTGCTGATGGTCTACGTGCTGCTGCACTTGGCCGGCAACCTGAAGCTGTACGCCGGTGCCGAGTCGATGAACGCCTACGCCGCCTGGCTGCGGGTCATGGGCGAGCCGGTGCTGCCCGAGGGCGGGGCGCTGTGGGCGGTGCGGGTCATCCTGATCGTGGCGGTGATCGTCCACATCGCCGCCGCCGCCCAGCTCACGGCGATGAACCGGGCGGACTTCGCCAGCCGCACGATGCGCTGGTCGGGGGTCATTGTGGGTTTGTTCATCGTCTATCACCTGGCGGATCTCACCTTTGGCTGGCTCAACCCCAACCCGGACTTCGCCCACGGCTCAACCGCCTACGGCAATGTCGTGGCCAGCTTCTCCAACCCGGTGGTGGCCGGGCTCTACATCGTGGCTAACCTCGCCCTGGGGCTGCACCTGTACCACGGGGCGTGGAGTTTGTTCCAGTCGATGGGGTGGAGCAACCCGGCGGTCAAGCCCTGGCGGCGCGGGTTCGCCATCGCCTTCGCGGTGGTGGTCGCCGCCGGCAACATCTCGTTTCCGATCGCGGTGCTGACCGGCGCCGTGGCCTAGGTGGCGGCCCGCCCGGTGGCGGCCGCGCGGCCGCGCCGTCGCGGTGGGCGGGCCACAGTCGATCCCTTTGCAAGAGAGCGCCACATGGAGCTCGACGCCAAGATCCCCGAGGGGCCCATCGCCGACAAATGGGACACCCACCGCTTCAACCTGGCGTTGGTCAACCCCAACAACAAGCGGCGCTTTCGCGTCATCGTGGTGGGCTCGGGGCTGGCCGGCGCGTCGGCGGCGGCCACCCTGGGCGAGCTGGGCTATCACGTCACGGTGCTGACCTACCACGACTCGCCGCGGCGGGCCCACTCGATCGCCGCCCAGGGCGGCATCAACGCCGCCAAGAACTACCGCAACGACGGCGACTCGATCCGCCGGCTGTTCCACGACACGATCAAGGGCGGCGACTTTCGCTCGCGCGAGGCCAACGTGTACCGCCTGGCCCAGCTCGCCAACGCCATCATCGACCAGGCCACCGCCCAGGGCGTGCCGTTTGCCCGCGAGTACGGCGGGGTGTTGGACAACCGTAGCTTCGGCGGCGCCCAGGTGTCGCGCACGTTCTACGCGCGCGGCCAGACCGGCCAGCAGCTGCTGCTGGGGGCCTATCAGGCGATGATGCGCCAGGTCCACCAAGGGGCGGTGGATCTGTACACCCGCGTGGAGATGCTGGATGTGGTCGTCCACGACGGCGCGGTGCGCGGGGTGATCGCCCGCGACAGGCTGTCCGGCGAGCTGCTGCGCTTCGCCGGCCACGCCGTGGTGTTGGCCACCGGGGGCTACTCCAACGCGTTCTATCTGTCGACCAACGCCAAGATGTCCAACGCCACCGCCATTTGGCGGGCTCACCGCCGCGGGGCGCGCTTTGCCAACCCGGGCTTTACCCAAATCCATCCCACGTGCATCCCCCAAAGCGACTTGCTGCAGTCCAAGCTGACGCTGATGAGCGAGTCGCTGCGCAACGACGGGCGCATCTGGGTGCCCGCCGACCCCGACGATGAGCGCCCCCCCAACGACATCCCCGACAGCGACCGCGACTACTACCTGGAGCGCATGTATCCGTCGTTTGGCAACCTCGCCCCGCGCGATATCGCCAGCCGCGCCGCCAAGCGCATGGTCGACGCCGGCCACGGCGTCGGCCCGCGCAAAAACGGGGTGTATCTGGACTTCGCCGACGCCATCGCCCGCCTGGGCAGCGACACCGTCGCCGAGCGCTACGGCAATCTGTTCGACATGTACGCCGACATCACCGGCGAGGACCCCTATCGGGTGCCGATGCGGATCTATCCCGCGCCGCACTACACCATGGGCGGGCTATGGGTCGACTACAACCTCATGACGACCATCCCCGGGCTGTACGCCGCCGGCGAGGCCAACTTCTCAGACCACGGCGCCAACCGCCTGGGCGCCAGCGCGCTGATGCAGGGTTTGGCCGACGGCTACTTCGTGCTGCCGGCCACCATCGGCGACTATCTCGCCCCGCGGCTGGGCGAGGAGCTGTTGCCCACCGACCACCCCGCCTTCGTGGCAACCGCCAAAGACGTCCAGGAGCGCATCGACCGTCTGTTGGCGGTGGGCGGCACGCGCTCGGTGGACTGGTTCCACCGCGAGCTGGGCCGGGTCCTGTGGGACCAGTGCGGCATGACGCGCAACCAGGCCGGGCTGGAGAAGGCCATCAGCGAGATCGCCGCGCTGCGCGAGGAGTTCCACACCGACGTGCGCGTGCCCGGCGACAACGAGCAGCTCAACCAGTCGCTGGAGAAGGCCGGGCGCGTGGAGGACTTCTTTGAGCTGGGCGAGCTCATGTGCCGCGACGCGCTGTACCGCGAGGAGTCCTGTGGCGGCCATTTCCGCGAGGAGTGCCAGACCGCCGAGGGCGAGGCGCTGCGCGACGACGAGCGCTTTAGCCACGTGGCCGCCTGGGGGTGGCAGGAGCCCGGCGCCGAGCCGTCGCTGGCCGTCGAGCCGTTGGACTTCGCACACGTCGCGCTTGCCACGCGCAGCTACAAGTAAGGCACCCGTCATGGACCTGACCCTGCGGATCTGGCGACAGGACGGACCCGAGTCACCCGGGGGCTTTGTGACCTATCAGGTCACCGGCGTGTCGGCCGACGCGTCGTTTCTGGAGATGCTGGATCTGCTCAACGAGCAGCTGACCGAGGCCGGCGACGAGCCGGTCGTCTTCGAGTCCGACTGCCGCGAGGGCATCTGTGGGACGTGCGGGCTCATGGTCGACGGCAAACCCCACGGCCCGTGGGAGGCGGCCGCGGTGTGCCAGCTGCACATGCGCGCCTACGCCGACGGCGACATGATTACCGTCGAGCCGTGGCGCGCCGATGCCTTCCCCGTCATCCGCGACCTGGTGGTGGACCGCAGCCCCTTCGACCGCATCATCGAAGCGGGCGGCTACATCTCGGTGCCCACCGGCGCCGCACCCGACGCCAACGCCATCCCGGTGGCCAAAGAGACCGCCGACGAGGCCTTCGAGGGGGCGGTCTGCATCGGGTGTGGCGCCTGCGTGGCCGCCTGTCCCAACGGCGCGGCGCAGCTGTTTACCGCCGCCAAGATCGCCCACCTCAACCTGCTGCCGCAGGGCCAGCCCGAGCGCGACGCGCGCACCGCCGACATGGTCGACACCATGGAGCAGTTCTTTGGCTCCTGCACCAACCACGCCGAGTGCCAGGCGGCCTGTCCCAAAAACATCTCCATTGACCTCATCGCCATGATGAACCGCGACTACGCCCGGGCGAAGCTGCGCCGGCGCGGGGGCGGGGCGATGACATGAGCCTGTGACCTGCCAGGATGGTGCTGGGGGTCGTGGCGCCAGCGCAACCCGGGGGCGTGGCACGAGCGCGACCCGGGGGCGTGGCGCGAGCGCAACCCCGGGGGCGTGGCTTTCTGGCCAAGGGCCCAGAAAATGCAGACTTCTCTGTACACGGCCACGGCAAGGGGCTACAGTTCGCGAGTACGGGTAGGTCGTGAAAGCCCGGTAGGGGGGAATCCGTGGCCTCAGCCAAGCCGGACGCGCCGGCGAGGGGACAGGCGGCAGGCACCGGGCTGGTGCCCGAGACGCGCTGGCCGGCTCATGGCCGACCCCGGTAATTCCGCGCGTGCCATCGGTTTCGGCGTCCACCCGGAGGCAGCGGTGGCGATGCTGGCCCACACGCGCGACGCGGTGGTGCTCACCGACGGGGCGCTGACCGGCCACGGCCCCCGCATCCTGGCCGCGAACCCGGCCTTTGCTCGGCTGACCGGCCACGCCGCTGCAGACCTCACGGGCACCCGGCTGAGCCGGATGGCCGCCGCGGCGACCGACACCGAGCAGGTCGCCGATCTGGTCACCGCGCTGGCCGACGGCCACCCCACCGGGGGGACGGTGGCGCTGCGCCGCGCCGACGGCACGACGGCGTGGGTCGAGGGCGAGGCCGTGCCGGTGCGTGACAGCGCAGGGACGGTGTATCAGGTGCGGGCGGTGCTGCGCGACGTCACCGAGCAAGTCCGGCGCCAACGGCTGCTGGCCGTGGCGGGCTCGCGAGCCCATGAGCTGCTG
>PXPH01000052.1:5423-23233 GCA_003021615.1 Actinobacteria bacterium QS_8_72_14 | reverse complement strand
GCTCGACGCCGACGCGCTGCGCCACCGCGCCCGCGACGCGCTGGCGGCCAGCCGGCACGGGCAGCCGCCGGCCGTCGAGATCGTCGCCCGCGATGGCCCCGGTGTGACCACCCCCGGTGACCTCTACGCCGAGGCGGGGTCGGCCTAGCGGGTCCCCAGGGCCCGCCCGGGGCCGACGCGCCGTCGCGCCCGCGTCGCCGCGCCGACACGCCCGCCTCACCCCGCCTACACGCCCGCGTAGGAGTGCAGCCCCACCACGATCAGGTTGACGGCAAAGAACGTCACGACCAGGGCAGCAAAGGCCACGACGTTGACCCAGGCGGCCTTGGGGCCGCGCCAGCCGCGCGTGGAGCGGGCGTGCAGATAGCACGCGTACAGCACCCACGTAAAGAACGCGCCGGTTTCCTTGGGGTCCCACCCCCAGTAGCGGCCCCAGGCCTCTTGGGCCCAGATGGCTCCGGCGATCACCGCCAGCGTCCAAATGGGAAAGGCGAAGACGGTCAAGCGGTAGGCCAGCACGTCGAGCTTGGCCGAGCGGGGCAGCATCGGCACCGCGTACCAGCCGGCCAGGCCCAACCCGGCGGCCACCGCCCCGGCCGTCAGCGCCGTCAGCGCCGAGCCCGACACCCACAGCGCGAACGCGCCCACGATCGCCAGGGGCACGGCGGTAAACCATACGGGGTCAAGGGCTTGGCGCTGGGCCTGGGGGTGGGCACCGGCCACCTCGGTGGCCAGCTCGCCGGCGACCCAGTCGGACGGGGTGCCGTCGTCGCCACCGGAGCCGCCGGTGTCGGCGCCGACGCGGCGCTCGGCGGTGGTCTTGGTCAGATACAGGGCGGTGGCCACGAACGCCACGCTGAACACCGCCGAGGCCACCATCGCCGAGCTGGTGTGGATGGTGATCCAATAGCTCTGCAGGCTCGGCTGCAGCGGGCTGGCCTGGGCGAACAGCAGCTGGCCGAACGTCATGGCCACCGCGGCCAAGGCCATCACGAAGCCCATGAGGTGCCCGTAGCCCATGCGCCGCTGGACCACGACCAGCCCGACCACGACCACGCCCAGCGCCAAGCACGACAGGTACTCGTACATGTTCGACCACGGCACGTGGCCCTGGGCGACGCCGCGGGTGACCAGCGACGCGAGGTGGACCCCGGCCGCGACGACCGCGATCCCGGTGGCCACCCGGCCCACCTTGGTCCCGAGGCTGCGGGTCACCGCCACGTCGCCGGCCGCCACCCGGGTGAACGCCATCTGAAAGAAAAAGCCGATCGTCGCCACGAGGTAGGCGGCGAAGACCGCTTGGAACAGCACGTAGGACGTCTCGGCCAGCGACAACGGCATCGTCAGGGTGCTCCTGATCGTGGCTCACACGGCGCGTCACCGCCGGCGTCGTCGCCGGGTGGCGCTGGGTCCCGCGGGCGACGGCCGCCCACGGCGTCGAGGAGCTCGCCGGCGAGCTCGGGCCAGCGCTCAGCGAAACGGTCGCTGCGGTGGCGGGCGACGCCGGCCACCACGACCCGGCTGCCGTCGCCGTCGGGGGCGGCATCGACCCAGACGCGGCGCCGATACGCGTACAGCGAGGGTATCAAGCCCGCCAGCAGCATCCCAGCGCCGGCCAGCAGCAGGCCGCGGCCCGGCTCGTGGGACACCTGGAAGCCCGACCAGTACGGCAGCTCGGGAAAGGCCACCTGGAGACCCAACGGCTCGAACGTGCCGCGTTCGCCGGGGCTCAAAATCACCGGCTGGGGCAGGCGGTTGCCGGACTGGCGGTCGAACTGCCGGGCCGGGCGGTTGCGCTGCAACCCCAGCTCGCCGTACCACAGCGTGGCCGCCAGGCGAGGGTTGACCGGCTCGTTGGAGCGGCTGACCGGCATCCCCTGGTCGTTCATGGCCGCGTCGGGCAGCAAAGCGAGCTCCAACGCGATCTGATTCTGCTGACTGCTGCGCTCCACCGGCAGCACGCCGGTCCAGACCATGGACTGGCCCTGCTCGACCAGGTTGGTGGTGTCGGCGGTCAGCACGTCGCCGTCGCCGGTGGTCACCCGGACTCTCGGCGCGTAGCCAAAGCGGATCTGATAGATGGACAGCCCCGCGTGCGACAGCGGCTCGTTGACGCGCACCGTGCCGGAGCTAACAGGCTCGCCGTCCTCCAGGATCGTCAGCTGTGACGAGAAGTCGTCGGCGATCAGCGAGCTGCGCACCCCGTCGTCGGGGTCGGTGTCGTCATGGTAGGTCGCGGAGAACTCGTCCAGGCGCACCGTAAAGCCCGGGTGGTCGTCCAGCGACCAGAAGCGCCCCGGCTCGTAGGACCCGTAGCCCACCGGGGTGTCGGCGAACGCCTCGCCCTCCACCACGTTGACGTGGGCCTCCATGCCGAACATGGCGCCGACCAGGGCCCCGGCCAGCACCACGAAGAACGACACGTGGAACAGCAGCGAGCCGCCCTCGCGGGCGTGGCCACGCTCGGCGGCCAGCTGGTGGTGGCCGGTAGGGGCTTGGCTGGGCGCCAGACGCCGGCGGCGCAGGCGGTGGCGGGCCAACACCGCGTCGGCGGCCTCCACCGCCTGCGCCGGCGGCAGGCTGCTGGCCACCTCCGCGTGGTGCGTCAACCGCCGCAGGTTGCGCCCCGGCGCCGGCGGCTGGCGGACGGTGCGCCAAAACCCCCGGGTGCGAGGCACGAGACAACCAATGAGGCTGATCGCCAACAGCGCCACCAGGGCGGTGAACCACCACGACCCGAAAATGTCGAACAGCCCCAGCTGGTCAAACACCGCCGCGACGTCCTGGCCGGGACCGGCCGTGCCCTGGCGCCAGCTGGCCACCGTCTGGGGGATGACCGGCTCTTGGGGAATGAAGGTGCCCACGACGGTGATGGCCGCCAACGCCAGCAGCAGATACAGCGCGGTGGACATGCGCCGCAGGCGGCGCCAGGCGGCCGCGGCGGTCTCGCCCGGGCCGGGGATCGCCGGCAGGCGGCTGGCCGGCGCGGCCCCGGGGGGCTCGTCGCGCGGCGGCCGGGAGGGGGCCTGGGTCATCGCGGCGTGGTCGTCATAGCGGCAAGGTCCATCCGCCGATGATCGGCTGCAGCAACCGGATCAGCTGGGACCACAGCCCCGTGGCGATGGCCAGGCCGACCGCGATCAGCAGCACCCCGCCCAGGCGCTGGACCAGCACCGCGTGGCGCCGCAGCAGCGCCAGCGCCCCCCCGGCGCGGTGGAACGCCAGGCCCAGCAGCACGAACGGCACGCCTAGCCCCAGCGCGTAGACGAACGCCAGCGCCCCGCCGCGGATTGCCGCGCCGCCGGTGGCCGCCGTCAGCGTCAGGATCGCCGCCAGCGCCGGGCCCACGCACGGCACCCAGCCGACGCCGAAGACAAAGCCCAGCGGCAGCGCGCCCAGCACCCCACCGTCGACGGCCTGACCGCTGACGCGCCGCTCGCCGCCCAGCCACTGCCACGGCACCACGCCGCTGAGCATCACCCCGAAGGCGACCACCAGCAGCCCCAAAGCGGCGCGCCAACCGGTGCTGTGCAGCAGCGTGCCGATCTGGCCGCCCACGAAGCCCAACAGGGTGATGGGCACCGCAAAGCCCAGCACGAACAGCGAGGCGCCGGCCAGCACCCGCATCCGCCCGGCGCTGCCCTGGCCCAGCTCGGCGGCCGACAGCCCCGTCATGTAGGACAGATAGCCCGGCACCAGCGGCAGAACGCACGGTGAGGCGAACGACACCACCCCGGCAGCGATCGCCACGGCGGCGGCCACCACGAAGTTCGCGTCGGTGATGAGCTCGAAGGGGCTCACGGTGTGCTCACCTGCGCGGCGTCCTCGATCTCGCCGTTGGCCTCGGCCAGCAGCGGCTCCAGGCGCGACTGCACCCGTCCGTAGGTGATCGCACCCACGAAGCGGGCCGCGACGCGGTGCTGGGCGTCCAGCAGCAGCGTCGCCGGCAGCGCCGAGGGGGCGATCCCGCCAAAGTCGGCCGCAATCTGCGCCGGCGCGTCGAACCACGACGGATACGGCTTGTCGAACTGCTGGATGAAGCGCCGGGCCTCGCCGCGCTGGTCGCGCACGTTGACCCCCACGAACGACACGCCCTTGTCGGCGTAATAGTCATGCAGCCGCACCAGCTCGGGGCTCTCCTGCGCACAGGGGCCACACCACGACGCCCAGAAGTTGACCACCACCACGCCGTTTAGGTCGGCCAGGGCGAGCTCGTCGCCGGCGACCGTTTCGGCGACCACCGGCGGGGCCGGCCGGCGGTCCTCGACCGGCAACAGCTGGCCGGCCCTGCTGCTGTTGCTGCCACACGAGGCGGCCACCAGCCCCAGCACCACAAGCAGCACGAGCTGGCGCATAGGGGGGCCAGTCTGCCACCACCGGCTGCGCCCTTGGGTGGTGGCCGCCGTGGCGCCGTGGCAGCGGCGCCCACGTGGCGCCCGCCCAGCCTGCGTCAGGCCGGCTCGGGCACGCGCTCGGCTTCCTCGAGCTGGCGCTCCAGCTGCTCGCGCTCGCGGCGTTCGAGGCGCTCGTCGCGGTCCAGCAGCCAGCCGTGGAGGGCGAACAAAACCAGCGCGACGAAGAAGAACACGAAGCTGGGCATCAGCGGCGCGCCCTGGTCGTAGAAGGCAAAGGCCGTATAGGTCTCACCGTCCGCCACGACCTCGCCGTTGTCGCCGACCTCCTGAAACGTCATGGCCATGACCACCTCCCCGGCGTTGTTGGTGGTCAGGCCGATCTCGGTGGGCTCCCATTGCGACTGGATGGGGGCGTTGCTCCACCTCTGGGTCATCTCCTCACCGTCGATGGTCAGCGACACCTCGTCTTGGGAGAAGAACGACGACGAGTCGTCCACCGCCTGCTCCAGCAGGGCCATGGGCTCGTCGAGGTCCAGCGACAGCGAGTCGCGAATGGCCGGGGCGGCCTCGAGCTCGCCGGCCTTGAGCGCCTCTTCCACCGCGGCCATCGTCTCGGAGCCGCTTGCCCCCTCAAAGGTCTGGAAGCCCTCGGGGTAGTCCTGGACCAGCTGGTAGTCGGGCTGCTGGGCAAGCTGGCTGTCCTGGGCAAAGGGCCGCCAGGTGGGATCCAGCGCCCCGACCGGCTGGCCGGGCAACTGCGTGGGACCCTTGGCTTGGGGCGTGCCCCAGCCGCCGAAGCCCCAAAAGAGGCTGAACAGCATCATGAAGCCGAAGAAGGTCGTGGCCATGACGAGATAGCCGCGCTTGGTGCCCAGGTTCGCGCGCAACAGCACATACGTGGTGCCAAAGAAGACCAGGATGCCCAGCGGCACCACGATGTCGGCCACCACCGAGTCCGGCGCCGTGCTCGCCGCTTTGAACACCACCGGCAACTGCAACGGATCGATCATCGTCATCCGTCCTTAAAAATCGCGTGCCTGGCGCGCAGCCCGTGAGGCGGGCCTGCGGCCACCGTGTGGGGCCTCATGCATCCTGCGTGCCCTGCTCACCGCCGCCGTCACTGCCGCTCTCGCCGCCGCCGTCACCGCCGCTCTCGCCGCCGCCGTCACCGCTGTTCTGGCCGTCGCTGGCGCTGCCGCCGTCACTGCCGCTGTCGCCGGTGCTGGCCTGGCCCGGCGACTCACGCATGGCTTGGATCTCAGCCAAGCTCATCTCCTGTTGCTCGCCGGCGGGCAGCTGCTCGGCGGACTGGCGCTGGCGCAGGTAGTTGACCACGCGCACCAGCGCCTCGTCGGCGTAGGGCCGGTGCTGATATCCCTGCTGCCACGAGGGCATCACCGCCGTGGTCGAGCGGATGATGCCGTTGCGCAAAATCGACAGCACGCCGGCCGACGAGTGGCGCTGAAACACCTCGGTCAGGGGGTGGCCGGGCCGCTGGGGCGTGCCGTTCCACCCCTTGAGATCCCCGCCGTGACACCGCATGCAGTTCTGGGCGTAGAGCTCCTCGCCGGTGGCGGCGGTCTCCTCGGGCTCCGACTGGGTCTCGTCGACCTGGTTGGCCAGGATGAAGTTCTTGACGTCCTCGAGCTCGTCGTCGGTCAGCGGCCCCGCGGCGTTCTGACCCCACGAGGGCATCGGGGTGCCCGGGCGCCCCCAGTAGATCGTGTTGTACAAAAACTGCTCCACGTCGCTGACGTTCTCGCTGTCGCTGTAGCGCGCCACGAAGTTGTTCAGCTGCGGGGCGGGCCAGGGCTCGTCGCCCTCGTAGGGGCTCGCCGCCGCGCCGCCCTGCAGGTTCTCGCCGTGGCACTCCGAGCAGTTCTGCTGGTACAGCTCCTCGCCGGCGACCACCGAGGCCACGTACTGCTCCTGGGTGGCGCCCTCGAGGCGCCCGATCTCATAGATCCAGTAGACGGGAAAGAAGACGGCAAAGAACAGCGTCAGGGCAACCCCCCAGGCCATGTAGCGCTCCAGGACGCTCTTCTCGAGCTCCTCGTCGCTGTGACCGGGGCGCATCACCGGGGGGACGCGCTCCACCGCGCGGCGCTTGCGGGCCGCGTCGTGGGACAGATAGCCCACCACCACGGCGGCGGCCAGCACGAGCACGCCCACCACGAGCAGCGTCGTGGGGATGCCGGCGACCGCGTCGGCCAGCCAATCCCAAAAGATCGCCATCCGCGCCGGGGGCCGGGAGGGGGTCGGCAACGAGCTCACGTCGGCGTGTCCTTTCCGGTCGGGCCGCGCCGCCTATCGGCGTGGCCCCGCCCGGCTCACAGGCAGCTGGGCCCCTGGCGGGCCTGGCCGAGCTGGTTGGAGCCGCGCGGCGGGCCGGTGACCACCTGGGAGGTGTCGACCATCAGCGCGCCGTTGTCGGTCACGGTGGTGTTGAACCGGTCGAGGCCGCGGGGGGCGGGCCCGCCCTTGTACTCCCCCCAGCGGTTGTACTGGGAGCCGTGGCAGGCGCACTCGAACCACTGCGACGACTCGCACCAGGGGACTTTGCAGCCCAGGTGCACACACGTCCAAAAGAGGGCCATGATCTGGCCGGACCCCACGAGGTCGGCGTACTGATCAGCCCCGTCCTCGTCGGCGTTGTACTCCACGAGGTAGGCGCGGGCCTCGTTGATCTGCACGGGGCCGCTGTTGCGGATCTCCTCCAGCAGGCTGTCGTGGTCGCCGGCCTCGATCTCGGCCCCGAAGCCGCCGCGCAGGTCCGGCCACAGATACGCCAGCGTCGCCCCGCCGAAGCCGCCGATGGTGAGCAAAAAGCCGCCGGCCATGGAGGTGCGCAGGAAGCTGCGCCGCGACGGCGCCTTGGCCTGACGCTTCTTGGCCACCCCCGGCGAGCCGCCACCGCCGGCGGAGCCGCCACCGCCGGCCTCGCCGCTGGCCATCAGCAGCTGCTGGCCCATGTCGCATCCCGGCGCCATCCGCGACGCCGGTGAGCCGGGCACGACCGCGGGGTTGCAGCGCCGGATCCACCAGAAGGCGACACCGGCCAGCAGCGCCAGTGCCGTGACCACCGCCAGCGCGATCAACATGGCTGGATCACTCCTGTCGCGTCGAAGTGTGGACGCGGGGTCGGCATCACAGGTCCTCGCCGAGCGACGCGCGCGCCGGACGTCGCCCTCACAGGGCGAACCACAAGCCGTCGACCCAGGGCCACACCCAATTCAGGCCGGGCCCGCGAAAGAAGGAGCCCACCATCACCAGCACGGCCCAGAACACCATGAACACGGTGAAGGCCACGATGATGGTCTTGCGGTTCTCGGGGCGTCGCGACGGGTTGCGGTCCACGTAGGGCACCGCCGCCAGCCCCACGAGCATGACCGTGGGGATGGTCACACCCGCCACCATCGGGTGGAAGTACAACAGCAGCTCCTGCAGCCCCATGAAGTACCAGGGCGCCTTGGAGGGGTTGGGGGTGTTGGTGGGGTTGGCCAGCGCCAGCAGCGGCGCGTTGACGAACACCGCCATGACCGTGAGCCCGGCAGTGACCGCCATCAGCGCGATGAACTCGCTGGAGATCAGATGCGGCCACGTATAGACCTTGTCCTCCTGCTTGCCGCGGATCTGCTGGATGCCGCTGGGCGGGACCATCGCCAACAGGCGGTGGGTGTGCTCCTGACCCGCGAACTTCGCCGAGGGCGCCTTTTCACCGGCCTGGCCGCCGGTCTCGCCCTGCTTGGCTTGCAGCGCCTGGCGCACGCGCTCCTGACGTTGCTCGGGGGTCATCACGCCCGCCTCGGCCATCGTCGCGGCCGCCTGGCCGCCAGCCTGGCCACCGTCGCCGGCCGGCGGGCTCGATGCCGCGGGCTGGGCCTGCTGAGCCGGCTCCTCGGCGGCCTGCTGCTGCTTCTGCTGGCGCACGGCCGCCGCCTTGGCCTTGGCCGTGGCAACGCGCTCGCTCTTGCCCTGGGCGATCAGGTCGTCGTAGACCTGCTGGTCGATCTCCTCAGCCATGTGCGGTGTCCTCGCTCAGCGCAGGCGGACGTGGCCTCGCTTGGCGTTCGCGGTCACAGCGGCCCGGAGATGCCGCCGTCCTTGCGGATGCGCCAGAAGTGAACGGCCAAAAAGATGGTCAGCACGAACGGCAGCGCCAGCACGTGCAGCACGTACCAGCGCAGCAAGGTCTCAGGGCCGATCTGCACCCCGCCCAGCAGCACGAACTGGACCTGGTCGCCAAAGACCGGCGTGTAGCCCATCATGTCGGTGCCCACCGAGACGGCCCACAGGGCCAGCTGGTCCCACGGCAGCAAATAGCCGGTGAACGCCAGCAGCAGCGTGAGCAACAGCAGCACGATGCCCACGATCCAGTTGAACTCCCTGGGGGGCTTGTAGGCGCCGTGGTAGAACACCCGCGCCATGTGCAAAAAGACCGTCAGGGTCATCAGGTGGGCTGCCCAGCGGTGCATGTTGCGCACGAAGCTGCCAAAGGGCACCGCCGCGCTGAGGTCCTGCATGTCGGCGTAGGCGATCTCGGAGCCGCTGCCGGCCGCCGGGGTGTAAAAGAACATCAAAAAGATGCCGGTGACCGTCAGCAGGATGAACAGAAAGAAGCTCGTCCCGCCCAGGCAGTAGGTGTAGCTCAGCTTCAGCCCGTGGCGCTTCACCTTGACCGGGTGGAGGTGATACAGGACGTTGTTCATCGCGGCGAGCGCGCGGTCGCGTGACGTGTCCCGATAGCCCTTCCGGTAGATGGACCCCGGCCGGAAGATGGACTTCCAGATGACGTTGTCCTGAACGCCCTTTTTGACGTCGTCAGCGTTGGGGATCCGGCTCACCGTGCTCGTCCTTGGTCGGGTCGGCGTGCGTGCCGGGTCGGTCTCGTTGGTGGGTTAGTTCGCCACGCGCCCGAGCCACAGCGCGTCGGAGGGACACCGCTCGACGCAGATGGCACAGCGCGTGCACTCGTTGTCGTCGATCACGAACACCGCGGCGGCGGTCTCGGCCAAAGTCTCCACCTCGGCGCTCTCGGCGTCGGCCACGATCTCGGGCGACATCATCCAGATGCACTCCCACGGGCACACGTCCTCGCAGGCGCGGCACAGGATGCACAGCTCGGGGGTCAACCCGATATGGCGCTTGGGCTTGACCCGCTCTTGCAGCCACTGCGCATCGACGGTCTCGATGCGGTAGTCGTCGAAGATCTCGGGATGCAATCCCTTGTCGGTCAGTCCCATTCGTGTGCCTCTCTCGGACCGTGCGGCCGGCCCTACGGGTGCGCCATGTGGAGGGCGGATCTCACTTGTAGCCACCGGTCGCCGGCGTCTTCTCCTCGTCCTCGGCCAGTCCGCGGGGGTAGTGCTTTTGGATCCAGGAGGCCAGCGCGATGAACACCATGATCGCCAGGCCGGTCTCGGCGACCACGACCACGTCGCGGAACACCTCATAGGCGTTGTCCATGTACGGCAATGGCCCCGGCATGAGCGTGCCCTCCAACAGGTCACGGTTGCTGTCGGCGAAGTACAACCACGCCGAAGGCAGCATCCCGAACAGCCACCAGAAGGCGACGAAGCCACCCAGCACGCCGAAGATCGCCGACAGCCACTCGTGGCCGTCGCGCAGCCGCAGCGCCAGCAGCGCGAAGCCGGCCACGATCGCCGCGCTGACGATCGCGACCATCACGCCGTAGAACCCGTCGATGAACTCCCACAGAGCCGAGAACGCCTGCGGCAGCGTGTCGACGAAGCGGCTGAGGAAGTCCACTTGGCGTTGCCTTTCCAGCGCGTCGCCGCACGGGGCAAGCCCACCGGCCGGAACCGACGGACACGGGGCGGCCCGCCGGCGGCACCCGTCTTTCTCGACTGACCGCAAGCCTACCGGGGCGGCACGGAAGCCGCCAACGGCGCCGGCTGCTGGTGGGCGAGGCGTTGGCGACCCGGCCGGCGCAGCGGCTCAGGGCGTGACGCCCAGCTTCTCGCCCAGCAGCTCGCGCAGCCGCCGGGCGGTCAGCGGCCCGGTGTGACGCGCCACGATGCGCCCGTCGGGGGCCACCAGCAGTGTGGTGGGCATGCCCCGGGCGCCGACCTCGCGGTAGTAGTCACCCTCGGCGTCCACGGCCAGGTCGTAGGAGATGCCCAGCTCCTTGGCCAACGCCTCGGCGTTGGCCGGCGCGTCGCGGACGTTGACGCCCAAGAACGCCACCCGCTGGCCGACGTCCTCGTGGACGGCCTGCACAGCGGGCATCTCGTCCACACACGGCGGGCACCAGGTGGCCCAAAAGTTGACCAGCACGGGCGTGCCCCGATAGTCGGCGATCTCGACCGGCCCGTCGCCGCCAAAGCCCGCCAACGTGGCTAGCGGCAGCGTGTCGGCAACGGCGCCCTCGGCCGCGGCCGGCCCGGGCGCGCCCGTGGCCCCCGCCCCGCTGGGAGTGGCGACCCGGTCGTCGCCGGTCAGCATCATCACCGCCGCCAGCCCCACGAGGAGTGCGGCCACCAACCCCAGCGCCAGCAGCACCGCGCGCCCCAGCGCCCCCGGGCCGCGGTGCGCCCGGGACGGCTGGCCGGCGTGGCCCCCGTCGGGGGCCGCCCGCCTGCGGTCAGGCCCCGCCGAACCCTGGTCGCCTCCGGGGCCTCTGGGGTCGCCTCCGGCGCCGCTCGGGCCGGTCGGTCCAGCGCCCTGATCGGGCGGCGAGCCCATGCCTATCGCAACCCGGCCAAGGTCTCGCGGGCGGCATCCACGGTGGCCTCGACGTCGAGCTCGGTGTGGGCCAGCGACACGAAGATGGCTTCGAACCCACTGGGCGGCAGATAGATGCCGCGCTCGAGCATGCCCTGGAAGAAGGCCGCGAAGCGCTGGTGATCACACCCTTGGGCGTCAGCGAAGCTGGCCACGGCCGGCTCGGGCTCATCGGCGCCGAGCCCGCGCACCAGCACCTGGGCGTCGTCACGAAAGAACACGCTGAACAGGCTGCCGGCGCGCTGGATCGTCGCGCCCACGCCCGCGTCGCGCAGGGCATTGGCGAACCCGTCGATGAGCCGCTCGGCCAGCGCCTCTAGGCGGGCGTAGGCGTCCGCGTCCAGCTGGCGCAGCTGAGCCAGCCCCGCGGCGACGGCCACGGGATTGCCCGACAGCGTGCCGGACTGGTACACGGGACCCTCGGGGGCCAACAGGCTCATCACGTCGCGCCGGCCGGCGAAGGCCGCCAGCGGGAAGCCGCCGCCCAGGACCTTGGCGAACATGGCCAGGTCCGGGGTGATGCCGCTGCGCTCGGCCATGCCGCCGCGGGCCACGCGAAAGCCGGTCATGACCTCGTCGAACAGCAACAGCGCGCCGTGCGCGCGGGTCAGCGCGCGCAGCCGCTCAAGAAAGCCCGGCCGGGGCGGCACGACCCCCATGTTCGCCCCCACCGGCTCGCAGGCCACCAGCGCGATCTCGTGGCCCCGCTCGGCGAAGGCCTGTTCGACCGCGTCGAAGTCGTTCCACGGCAGCACGAGCGTGTCCCGGGCGGCCCCCTCGGTCACCCCCGGCGAGTCCGGCAGTCCGAAGGTGGCCACCCCTGAGCCGGCGCTTGCCAGCAGCGCGTCACTGTGGCCGTGGTAATGGCCGGCGAACTTGACCACTACGTCGCGGCCGGTGAACGCCCGGGCGACGCGCACCGCGCTCATGCCCGCCTCCGTGCCCGAGTTGACCAGGCGCATCTGCTCCATGCCGGGCACGCGCTCGGCGACCTCCTCACACAGCGCGACCTCGTCCTCGGTGGGCGCGCCGTAGGACGACCCCCGAGCGACCGCCGAGCGAGCCGCCTCCACCACACCCGGGTTGGCATGGCCCAAAATCAGCGGCCCCCAGCTGCCCACGTAGTCCAGCAGCTCCTCGCCGTCGGCGGTGGTCACCCGCGCACCAGCCGCGCGGGTGATGAACCGCGGCGAGCCCCCCACCGACGTGAACGCACGCACCGGCGAGCTGACCCCGCCGGGAATGACGCGGCGGGCGCGCTCGAACAGCTCGGCGCTGGTGCGCGCCGAGTCGGCACCCGCGCTGGAGCGGGCCCAGCCGAGGGGCTCGTCGCCGTCGCTCACGTGGTCCCCACTTTCGTCACCTGGTCGGCCATGGGGGTCACGTCGAAGTTGCGCTCGTAGAGCTCGGCGACCCGGGCGAGCTCCTCGTCGGTCAGGTCGCGCTGGTCGGGTGCGGTGGCGAACTCGTCGATCTGGTCCTGGCCGTAGATGTTGGGCAGGGTCGTGGCCACCGAGCCGTCGGCCAGCAGCCATTTCAGCGCCGCCTGGCCCAGCGTCATGTCCCCGGTCAAAAACGACAGGCGGCGTACCTTGGCCACGCCCTCAATGAGCCAGCTCTTGGGGCGGTGACGACGGTGGTCGCCGGCGGGAAACTCCGTGTTCTCGGTGAGGTTGCCCTCCAGCATCCCCGAGGAGTGGGGCACGCGGACGATCGCGGTGGTGTTGGTCTCGGCGCAGCCGGCTAGCAGCTCGCGGCCCGGGTCCTGCTCCAGCATGTTGTGGATCATCTGCACCGCGGCGAGGTCGCGGGTGGCCATGCCGTGCAACCCTTCGTCGCGCCAGCCGATCTTGGGGCCCAGCGCGATGCCCAGCGCCCCGACCTTGCCGGCGGTGACCTGCTCGGTGAGAAACGCCCACAGCTCGTCGTCGTCGAGGTGGCCAAAGCGGGGGTTGTGGAGCTGGTACAGGTCGATGTGGTCGGTGCCCAGCCGGCGCAGCGACGCCTCGAGGTCGGCGCGCACGGTGGCGATGTCGGTCTTGTGGGGGCGCTCCTGCTGGCCGCGGCGCGTGTCATCGGCTCCCAGGTCGTAGCCGAACTTGGTGGCCACGACGATCTGGTCGCGCACCTCTCCTAGCGCCTGCCCCAGCACCTCCTCGGCGTAGCCCTCGGCATAGGCGTTGGAGGTGTCAAAGAACGTGATGCCGGCCTCGAAGGCGGCGCGGTGCAGCCCCACGGCCTCCTCGCGCGTGTACTGTCCCCACCAGCCGGTGGTCACCGTCCAATTGCCGAAACCGACCTCGCTGACGGGCAGGCCGGGTGCGAGCTCGCGGTAGCGCATGACGCCTCGCTCGTGTGACGGGGCTGCACGGCCGACCACCGGCGGCCGCGGCAGGGCTGTCGGCGCGATGCTATCGCTGTGCCAACGCGGCATCCCCCTCATCCGAGCCCGACACCCCCAAGCCACTTCGTTGGGCGCTGGCGGTGCCCGCCCCGGCGGCGCGGGGCACGCCGGCGGGCCGGGCCCACTCGGCCACCCCGATGCCCCGGCTGGCGCGCAGGGCGAAGGGCGCGGCGGGCATCGGCTTGCCCAGGGCGAATCCTTGGCCGTAACAACAGCCGAGGTGGACGGCCTGGACGGCCTGCGCGGCGCTCTCCACCCCCTCGGCCAGCACCGGCAGGCCCAGGCCGGTGCCCAGCCCGGCGACCGCCGCCACGATACGGCGGTCGCGCTCACCACCGTCGTCGAGGCCGGCCACGAAGCTGCGGTCGAGCTTGATCAGGCGCACCGGCAGATTGCGCAGGTGCTCCAGCGAGGAGTACCCGGTGCCGAAGTCGTCCAACGCCAGGGCCACGCCGAGGCGATCCAAATCCGACAGCACCCCACGGACCTCCTCTGTTTCCCGCAGCAGCGCCGTCTCGGTCAGTTCCAGGCCCACGCGCCCGGCCGGCACGTCGAAGCGGGCCAGCACGTCGGCCACGTGGTCCACCAGCCCGCTGGTGTCCAGCTGGGCCGGCGACAGGTTGACCAGCAGCGACAAGCGATCCCCGTGAGCCAGCGTGGCCCGCCAGCGCGCCAGCTGCGCCACGGCCTGCTCGATGACCCACTCGCCGAGCCGGCCGATCTGGCCGTTGCGCTCGGCGGCGGGCACGAACTCGCTGGGCGCGATCAGTCCGGCGGTGGGATGGCGCCAGCGCAACAGGGCCTCGGCGGCCACGGGCTCAACGGGGCGGCCGTCGGCGCCCAGGCGCCAGATCGGCTGGTAGGCCAGGGCGAGCTGCCCCTCGGGCAAACCCTCCCGCAGCCACCGGTCGACGTCGGCGCGGCGGTGGGCGTCGGCCCGCAGTGTCTCGTCGAACCACGAGAACCGCCCCGGTCCGCGTGCCTTGGCCCGGTACATCGCGGCGTCGGCGCGCAGCAGCACGTCGTCGGGGTTCTCGCCGGGGGCGGCCACCGTGGCGCCGATGCTCACGTCCAATTTGAACGTGGCCGGCGACAGCGTGACCGGCCGGGCGACCGCGGCGCGCAACCTGCCAGCGAACTCGGCGATCTCGTCGGGATCCTCGCCGCCGCACAGCACCACGAACTCGTCGCCGGCACAGCGGCCGAGCACGTCGCCGGCGCCCACCGCCGCCTCGAGGCGCCGTGCCACGGCCCGCAACACGGCCTCGCCGGTGTCGTGGCCGTGGAGGTCGTTGATCCTCTTGAAGCCGTCGAGGTCGAGAAACAGCACGCTGGTCGCCTGGCCGGCGTTGGCCAGGCGCTCGCCGAGGGCGTCCAGCACGGCGCGCCGGTTGGACAGCCCGGTGAGGTCGTCGTGGGACAGATGCGAGCGCAACGCCGCCTCGGCGCGCTCCTGGCGCTGCAGCAGCCGCGCCACGCGCACCAACACCAGCGCCATGACCGCCACCGCCCCCAGCACCCCCAGCACCGCGCCCTGGTCGGCCCAGCGCAGCGACAGCGCCGATACGGTCAGCGCCAGCGCGAAGACGGCCAGCCGCAGCGGGCTCAGGCGTGCCCCCGTCACGGCGGGTTCGGTCAGCCGACGCATCGAGGGGTGCAGGGCGGCCGAGCCCAAGGCCACACAGCTGGTCAGCCACAGCATCTCACCCGCCGGGGCCATCTCGCCTGGGCCCAGCAGCTCGAGATCGGTCAAGCCCAGCTGGCCGGCCAGCACCCCCGCCATCGCGGCCAGAAGCAGCCATCCCGCCACCAGCCGTGTCCCGCCCAACAGCAGGCAGCGCACCAGCGCGGCCAACGCCACAGCCGCCAGCAGCGGCAACAGGAAGTACAGCAGCGCGGGACTCAATCCGCCCTCGGTCAGACGGCTCGGCTCGAACCACACCCCCCACAGCAGGGTGGCGACCGCCACCAGCACGATGGCCACCTCCAGGCCGGTGCCAACACGACGTTCCACGGCGTGGCACGCGGCCATCTGCGCCGCCGCCAGGGCGAACCCGCCCAGGCCCGCCACGCCCAGCAGCTGATGCAAGGCCTGCCAGGTCCCCTCCTCGCCCAGCGGCGGCGCCCAGGCCACCGCGGCGCTGCCCAACAACAGCAGCAGGGCGGCCAGCAGGGTGTACCACGGGCGGGCGGGCGAGGGGCGGTGGGCGCGAACCCCGGCGGCCACCGCCCCGGCGGTGGCCGCCGGGAGGCCAACCAGCAGCCAGCCGCCGGCTCGCGCGCCGTCCAGCACGCCGTAGGCCGCGACCACGGCCAACCCGAGGCCGGCAAAGGCGATCCAGGCCTTCCGCGGCATCGCCGGGGCCGTTCCAACGCCAGCCCCAGGGTGATCAGGCTCGCCGCCTTTGCGCCGGCCAGCGTCGCTGCGAGGAATCGATGGGGTCACGGCGGCGTTGTCGGCACGCTGGCAAGCCTTCTGAACGAACCGGGAAGAAGCGATCGCCCCACTCGCAGCGCTCGCGCTTCGACACGGTCACAGCCGCCGCAGGGCGCGTCCTTACCCGTTTAGCCGGCGGGCGGTGGCCTTGGCGGCATAGGTGATGAGCAGATCGGCCCCGGCACGGCGCAGCCCCAGCAGCGACTCGGCCATGACCCGATCGGTGTCCAGCCACCCGCGCTCGCCGGCGGCGTGCAGCATCGCGTACTCCCCCGAGACCTGATAGCCGGCCACCGGCAGCCCCGTGGCGTCCTTGACGCGGCGCACCACGTCGAGATACGGCATGGCGGGCTTGACCAGCAGCACGTCGGCGCCCTCGGCGACGTCGCTGCGGGCCTCGCGCACGCCCTCCTCGGCGTTGGCGGGGTCGAGCTGATAGGCGCGGCGGTCACCGAACGATGGCGCGGACTCGGCCGCGTCGCGGAAGGGGCCGTAGAACGCGCTGGCGTACTTGGTGCAGTAGCTCATGATGGCGCACGTCTCGGCGTGGCCGGCGTCGTCGAGCCCGGCGCGGATCGCGGCGACCATGCCGTCCATCATCCCCGACGGCGCCACCACGTCGGCCCCGGCCTCAGCCTGGGCGATCGCCGCGGCCGCGTAGCGCTCGATGGCCGCGTCGTTGTCCACCGAGCCGTCGTCGCGCAACGGCCCGCAGTGGCCGTGGTCGGTGTACTCGTCCAGGCACGTGTCGGCGGCCAGCACGAGGTCGTCGCCGTGGTCGTCACGCAAATCGGCCAGGGCCTGCTGGGCGATGCCCTCCGGGGCCCAGGCCTGCGAGCCGTGCGCGTCCTTGTGGGCGGGCAGGCCGAACAGCAGCAGCGTGCGCACCCCGAGGCGTGCCAGCTCTTTGGCCTCGGCGCGCAAGCTGGCGCGGGTGTGCTGGGCCACGCCCGGCATCGAGGACACCGCCTGGGGCTCGTCGAGGCCCTCCTTGACGAACAGCGGCGCGATCAGCTCGTCGGGGTGCAGCCGCGTCTCGGCGACGGCGCCGCGTAGCGCCGCGGTGCGCCGCAGCCGCCGCGGCCGGGCGCGGGGGAAGAGCCGGCTGGTCCTCGGGCGGCTCGCCGATCGCCTTCCACGCCAGCGGCAACGCCGCGGCCGCAGCCAGCGATTTCAGGGCGTCACCGATCAAAAACGGCACCGCTCCCTTCATGACCGCCTCGAGCGGACCCATCTGGGCAACGAGCCCGAGCCACACGGTGCCGAGCACGAGGATCAGCACGCTGCCGGCCGCAAAGGCCCCGAACGTGCTCAGCGGGCCGCGATCCCACCCGCGACGGGCCAACACCCCAGCCAGCCCCGCGGCGATGACGAAGCCCACGAAGTAGCCACCCGACGTGCCCAGGACCACGTCGAGGCCGCTGGTGCCCGCTTCGCCGCCGGCGAAGAACGGCCATCCCAGCAACCCGAACGCGACGTACAGCGCCTGTGACAGGGTGCCGCGCAGCGGGCCCAGCGCCGCGCCGGCCAGCAGCACCCCGAAGGTGCCGCCAGTGATCGGCACAGGGCTAAAGCCCAGCGGAATGCGGATCTGGCTCGTGACGGCGGTGAGCATCGCCCCAGCGAACACCAGCACCGCAGCGCGCACCCAGACGTTGGTCAAGGCGCGGTCGATGAGCACGGGCTGAGCGGCAGTCGGCGGAGCGGCAGACATGGGCGAGCCCTTTGAGGTCGGCGCCAGCTCGGTGGCGCCGCATGCTAGTCGGGGCGCTGCGCGTGGCCCAATCGAGTGCGCGTGGCCCAATCGAGTGCGCCTGGCCCAATCGGGTGCGCGTGACCCAATCGAGGCGGTCACGACTGGAGCTCGGCG
>PXPH01000052.1:0-5197 GCA_003021615.1 Actinobacteria bacterium QS_8_72_14 | reverse complement strand
AGCGCGCCGGCGGGCCCGCCGGCCGCGTCGGTGCGCCGGGCGGCCACGGGGCCGCTGGCCTCGGCCAGGCCCCAGGCGTCCAGCAACGCCAGCTGTGGCTGGGCGCGCGCCAGCGTGGCCACGAGGTCTGGCGGCGTGGGCGCGCCGCCGTAGACCAGCGCTCGCCAGGCCGGCAGCGGCTGCGACAGCGCGGTGGCCGCGCGGGCCAGCCAGGCCGGCACCGCGTCGACGTGGGTGATGGCCTCGGCGGCCATCGCAGCGGCCACCGCCGGTGGTCCGCGCTGGCCGGCCACGACCAGGCAGCCGCCAATCAGCGGCATGAGCACCGTCTGAGCGGTCAGCGGGCCCACGTAGGTCAGCGGCATGACCGCCAGGCTGCGCTCGCGCTCGCCCAGCGGCAGCCAGTCGAGATAGCCGGCGGCGGCCTGGACCAGGTTCACCTCGGTCACACGCACCAGCTTGGGCGTGCCCGTCGAGCCCGAGGTGGTCAGCCACACCACGTCGTGGCCACCGACATCGGGCTCGTGGCCGCCGGCATCGGCGTCGTAGCCACCGGCCTCGGCGTCGTGGCCACCGGCCTCGGCGTCGTGGCCCCCGGCAGTGGCCTGAAAGCGGTCGGTGTGTCCGTGTTTCGCCGCGAGGCCACCGGCCCCGAGGCCGGCGAGGTCGGCGACGTGCCACACCGCCGGCCCGCCGGGCCCGGCCAGGCTCTCGGCGCGGCGGCGCGTCGCGGTGTCGGCCAGCAGGGCCACCGGCCGGGCGGTGGCCAGCGCGGCGGCCAGCGCCGCGTCACCGTGGGCCCACGGCAGCAGCAGCGCCGTGGCGCGCAACCGGCTGGCGACGAACGGCAGGACGGCCAGCGGAGCGTCATCGCCTAGCAGCGCGGCGACGACGTCGCCGCCCACCCGCGGGGCCATCCCGGCGGCGGCGGTGTCGACGGCCGCGTCGAGCTCGGCGTAGCGCCATCGCCCCGACGGGGCGGCCAGCGCCGGCCGCTGGGGCCAGCGGCCGGCGGCGCGACGCAAGGCGGCGTCCAGGGTGGGGGGCGCGTCGCGGCGCTCGCGCCCCCCGGGACCGGCGACCAGCGGCCCCAGCGCGGCGGTGGCATCCATTTTGGCCACGGCGCTGCGGAAGGTCGTCACGATCGCATCAGCCCAGCGCCCGGCGCACGGCCTCGACGAGCCCGTCGAGGTCGTGGGGGTCGGCCTCGGCGTCGACGCGCAGGCCGACCTCGGTGCACGCCTGGCTGGTCACCGGCCCGATGGAGACGATCGCCACCCCGTCGGCCGGCGGGCCCCCCAGCAGCTCGACGAGGTTGCGCACCGTCGACGACGACCCGGCTCGGCGCGTCGACGCTCATCAGCGCCGCCGCCAATCCGCGGGTGGTAAAGCGCTGCGGGATCAAATCGGCGCGCACGCCGCGGTCGGCCAGCGCCGCGGCGGTGCCGGTGCCCACCGCCGCCACCCGGGCCCCGGCCAGCCAGCGCGCGTCGCCGCCGGCGGCGGCCACGGCGTCCAGCAGCGCCGCCACCCCGTTGGGGCTGGTCAGCGCCACCCAGTCGTAGGCTCGATCGCGCAGCTCACCGGCGGCCGCCGCCAGGCGTTGGGGCTCGCGGGAGGCGGCGGTGGCGATCGTGGGCGCCTCGACGGGCTCGGCGCCCAGCGCCCGCAGCCGCTCGGACAGGGCGCTGGCCTGCTGGCGGGTGCGGGGCACGACCACCGAGTGGCCGTGCAGCTCGCGGGTGTCGAACCAGGACAGCTCGCCGCGCAGGGCGGCGACGTCGCCGACCACCGCCACCGCCGGCGCGGCGAAGCCGCGAGCCTGGACCTCGTCGGCGACGGTGGCCAGCGTGGCGCTCAGCACCTCCTGGCGCGGAGTGGTGCCCCAGCGCACCAGCGCCACCGCCTCGTCGCCGCGGCGCCCGGCGCTCATGAGCGCGTCGGCGATGGCGCGGATGCGCCCCACGCCCATGTACACCAGCAGCGTGCCGGGAAAAGCCGCAAGCGCGGCATAGTCGACCTGGGTGGCCGTCGCGGGGTCCTCGTGGCCGGTGACGACGGCGAAGCCGGGGGCCAGCCCCCGGTGGGTGGCGGGGATGCCGGCGTAGGCGGGGGCGGCCACCCCCGAGGTGATGCCGGGCACGACCTCGACGGGCACGCCAGCGGCGCGGCAGGCCTGGGCCTCCTCGCTGCCGCGGGCGAGCACGAACGGGTCGCCGCCCTTCCAGCGCACCACCGCATGGCCCGTGCGGGCGGCGGCCACCAGCTCCTGATTGATCTCGTCCTGGGACAGCTTGTGGCGGTCGGGCTGCTTGCCGACGTCGAGCAGCTCGGCGTCGTCGCGGCACATCGCCAGCGCCGCGGCCGGGGCCAGACGGTCGTGGGCGACGAAGGTGGCCGTGGCCAGCAGCCGGGCGGCCCGCAGGGTGATCAGCCCGGGGTCGCCGGGTCCGGCGCCGACCAGCGCCACCGTGCCCGGGCGGGCGGGGTCACCGCCGAAGGGCAGCTCGGCGGCGGCCTCGCGCACCGGGTCGACCCCCGTCATCGCCACCCTCCGGGGCCGAATCGGGCTCGTTGGGGCCGCGCGGTCGTGGCACGCCCGCCGCGCCGGCGCGCCTCAGCCATCCAGGGCCGCCGTGAGGTCGTCGGCGAGCTCGCGGCCCAGCCGGGCGGGCTTGTCGAAGCCGCCGGTCAGCGACCGCCGCGCCAGCGCCCCGGTGTCGGGATCGCCCCGCCAGCAGCGCGCGCTCGGCCAGCAGCCGGGTGTGGCTGATCCGGTCGTCGACGCGCGCGGCGGCGGCGCGGGCGGCGGCGTCGTCGGTGCGCGCCTCCACCGCCAGGGCCCCCTGGGCCGGCGCCGGCAGGCACTCGCCGGGCTCGAGCGCCGCGATCCGCACCCCGACCTCGAGCGCGCCCACCCCGCCCTGCTCACGGGGGGCCAGCATCCGCTGCAGCCCGGCCATGGCCACCACGCAGGCGTCCAGCGTGCCGTCGGCGACCTTGCGCAGGCGCGTGTCGAGATTGCCCCGCAGGCCCACCACCTCCAGTTGTGGCGCGGCGGCCTGCAGCTGCACCCGGCGGCGCTCGCTGGAGGTGCCTACCACCGCGCCGGCGGCCAGCTTGCCCAGCGGGCGTTCGTCGCGGGTGACCAGCGCGTCGCGGGGGTCGGCCCGGGGCGGCACGGCGGCCAGCGCCAGCCCCTCCGCCGAGCCGCTGGGCAGGTCCTTGGCGGAGTGGACCACCAGGTCGGCGCGCCCGTCGAGCACGGCTCGCCGCGTGCCGTCGACGAACAGGCCCTTGGCGTCGAAGGCGGCCACGGCCTGCTCGGGGTGGTCGTCGCCGGTGGTGGAGGCGGCCACCAGCTCGAAGTCGTCGCCGGTGGCCTGTGCCAACAGCCGGCCCACGCCAAACGTCTGCGCCCGGGCCAGCGACGAGCGGCGGGTCGCGAGACGCAGCATGGCACAGGGTCAAGCGCGGTGCGCTAGCCCCGGCCCTCCGGGTCGCAGCCGGCGCCGGGCTCGCCGTGGTCGCCACCGCCTGGATCGCCGCCCGGGTCGCCGTGGTCGCCGCCGCCGGAATCGCCGCCGTGGTCGTCGCCGCCCGGGTCGCCGGCGTAAACGTCGCCCGGGTCGCCGGCGTCGTCGCCACCCGGGTCGCCGGCGTCGACGTCGATCTCGTGGCCGTCGGCATCGCCGGCGGGCTCGTCGGGCGCCAAGCCGAACAACTCGCTGACTACCTCGGCGTGCCAGCCAGCGCCGCCGCCGTCGGCCAGCGTTTTGAGGCGCACGGTGGGCTCGTGCAGCAGGGTGTTGACAATGCCCTTGCTGAGCGCCTCGACGGCGGCGCGGTCGCGCTCGGACAGTCCCGACAGCCGTGAGCCCAAGCGCTCAAGCTCGTCCTGGCGCACCTGCTCGCCGCGAGCGCGCAGCGAGGCAATCGTGGGCGTGACCCCCCGCGAGCGCAGCCACGCGGCGAACGCCGCCGCCTCGTCCTCGACGATCGCCCGTCCGGCGGCGACCTCCTCGCCGACGGCGCCCTCGTCGACTTCGGCGCGCACGTCGGTCACGTCCAGCAGCGTCACGCCGTCCAGCTCGCCACAGCCCGGGTCGATGTCGCGGGGCACGGCCAAGTCAACCAGCACCAGGGGGCGTGCGCCGCGACCGGCCATGGCCGCGGCGGCCTGCTCGCGGTCGATCACCGCCTCGCCGGAGGCCGTGGAGCACACCACCACGTCGGCGTGGGCCAGCCCGCGCGTCAGCGACTCGAGGGCCAGCTCGTCACCGCCGACGCGCTCGGCGAGCTCGGCGCGCTTGGCCTCGCCGCGGTTGGCGATCAGCACCGGGTTGCAGCGCCGCGCCAGGCGGGCGGCGGCCATGCCGCCCATCTTGCCGGCGCCGACCACCAGCGCCGGGCGCCCCTGAAGGTCGCCGACGGCCCGATCGGCGGCGCTCAGACCGACATCCACCATGGACGCCGCCCCCGACGAGACGGCCGTCTCGGCGCGCACCCGCTTGCCCACGCGCAACGCCTGGCGCGCCACCCGCCCCAGCAACCGCGAGCAGGCGCCCTCGGCGGCGGCGTCGGTGACGGCCTGCTTGACTTGCAGCTGGATCTGGCGCTCGCCGGCCACCATCGAGTCCAGCCCGGCGGTCACCGCAAAGAGGTGGGCGGCGGCGGCATCGTCGTAGTGGTCGATCAGCGAGTCGACGAAGTCCTCCGGTGGCCGTCCCGACCAATCGGCGAAAAAGGCGCGCAAGTCCGCGAGCCCGCCGTGGTAGCGGGTCACGTGCGCGTAGACCTCCACGCGGTTGCACGTCGACAGCACCATCGCCTCGGTGACGTGCTCGCGCGCGGTCAGATCGGCCAGCGCTTTGGGCAGCTCGTCGCGGGGCACCGCGAGCTCGTCGAGAAGCTCGATGGGGGCCGTGCGATAGCTCAGCCCGAGGGCGAGGACAGACACGACAGAGCCACTTCCCTGGCGCGGGGACGGTCGCCGGTTCTCAAGTAGGTCAGCGTATCGGCGGCCAGCACCGAGCGCCAACGCCGCGCGCGCTCGGCTTCGTCGCAGCCAGCCAGCGCCGAGGCCACCGCCGGGTCGGCGCGTAGCTCGCCCAGCAGCGCGGCCAGCTCGCCCCACTCGGGGCCGTAGCGTTGAGCCAGCTCGCGGGCGATGTGGGCCGCCAGCGCCGGACCGCCC
>PXPH01000051.1:2931-37414 GCA_003021615.1 Actinobacteria bacterium QS_8_72_14 | reverse complement strand
GTCGCGCAAGCCGATGGCGTTGGCCAGCGCCCTGCAGAAGCTCGAGGCCGGGGGCAAGAAGCTCGCCCAGCGCGGTGTGGGCGGCACGCCGGCCGAGAGCTCGAGCGCGTACGGCTCGCTGTACATCGCCGCGCCGTTCGGGGGCAGGGCCCAGCTGAGCAAGCTCTTCCGCAGCCATCCCAGCACCGAGCAGCGGGTGGCCAACCTCCAGCAGATCGCCCGCGACATGGGCCAGGCCGCCTAGCGGCGCCACGGCGCGGCCGATGAGCCCGCGCTCCCACCGGTCGGCGGAGCTTACTGGTAGTTGGTGAACCGCAGCGGCAGCCCCTGGTCGTTGTGGCGCAGCAACGCCTGGGCCTGTTGCAGGGCGTCCTTGGACTTTCCCGAGACGCGCAGCTTGTCGCCCTGGATGGCCGGGGTCACTTGCAGCTTGGAGGCCTTGATCTGGGCGACCAGCGCCGTGGCCTTGTCCTCGGGCACACCCGACAGGAACGACACGGTGATGCGCGCGGCTGCGCGTGACCGCCGCCTGGATCAGCAGCGCCGCGATGGGCCCCAAGATCATCATCGCGATCTGGGCGATGAAGTTGTCGCGGCCGCCGAACAAAAAGCCCAGCCGCGACAGGAACACCACCGCGGTGGCGATCGTCGCGGCTACCGAGCCGATGAGAATGTCGCGGTTGTGGACGTGGCTGAGCTCGTGGGCCAGCACGCCCTCCATCTCGTCGACGGTCAGCAGGTCGATCAGGCCCTGGTTGACACACACCGCGGCGTTCTCGGGGTTGCGGCCGGTGGCGAAGGCGTTGGGCTGGGGGCTGGGGCTGACGTACAGCCGCGGCTTGGGCTGGCCAGCCACCTGCGACAAGTTCTCGATCAGCCGGTGGTACCAGCCATAGGTCGCCTCGTCGGCGGGCTGGGCCCGGGCCATTTTGATCGCGATCCGGTCGGAGAACCAGTAGGAGCCGATGTTCATCACCAGCGCGATGCCCAGGGCGATGATCAGCCCCGTGTTGCCGCCGAACACCTGGCCCACGAACAGCAGCAGCCCTGACAGCAGTGCCAGCAGCACCCACGTCTTCATGGACGAGAACATCGAATGCGCACTCCCTGTGTGGGCTCTTGCCGGGGGCGTCGCGCACGCCATGGCGGCCTGCGGGTGTGGCCACTATATCGGCTGGGCAAATGGACTCGACGTCGCCGCGGCCGGTTCGCTCAGCCCCCGGCGGCGATGACCGCCTGGTCGGCCACATGGGTGACAAGCGGGGCCAACACGCCCAGCCCGACGGTCAGCACCGCCAGGCCACCCACGGCGAAGCCCAGCGCGTAGCCCGGCTGGACCGGAGCGGTGTCGGTGGGCTCGCTCATCCACATGCGCCCGGCCACCCGCAGGTAGTAGGAGACGCTGATCACGGTGTTGACGACCACGGCCACGGCCAGGACGTAGCCCCCCGCCTGGTCGGCCTGACCGGCCTCCACCGCGGCGGCGAAGATGGCGACCTTGGCAAAGAAGCCCACCAGCGGCGGGGTCCCGCCGAGGCTGAGCAAAAACAGCGTCAGTGACCCGGCCATGCCGGGCGAGCGCTGGCCCAGCCCGGCGTAGTCGTCCAGGTGGCGCCCAGGGTGTCGGCGGGCCACGGCCGTGACCACCGCGAAGGCGCCGATGTTCATCACCGCGTAGGCGAACAGATACACCAGAACGGCCGAGAGGGCGCTGCTGTTCAGCGCCGCCTCGCCCGGGCGGACCAGCGCAAAGGGCACGAGCATGTAGCCGGCGTGGGCCACCGAGGAGTAGGCCAGCAGCCGCACCACGTTGCGCTGGGCCAGGGCGGTGACGTTGCCCAGCGTCATGGTCAGCACCGCGATGACGGCCACGACCGGCGCCCACGCGTCCGACAGCGGCTCAAATGCCACGAAGCTGACCTGCAACAGGCCGGCGAAGCCGGCGGCCTTGGACGCCACCGACAGGAAGGCCGCCACGGGGATGGGGGCGCCCTCGTAGGTGTCGGGGGCCCAGAAGTGGAACGGCACGGCCGAGACCTTGAACCCAAAGCCCACGAGCACGAACAGCGTGCCCACCAGCAGCAGGGGCTCGCGGGTCACGTCGGTCAGGGCGGCGGCCGTGCCCGCCAGGCTCGTGGTGCCGGTGAAGGCGTAGACGATCGACAGGCCGAACAGCAGGGTCGAGGCGCTCAGGATCCCGATGATGAGGAACTTCATGGCGCCCTCGTTGCTGCGCGGATCGAACTTGCGCAGCCCCGCCATGATGAAGCCGGGGATGCTGACTAGCTCCAGGGCCACGAACAGCATCACGAAGTCGCGCGCGCTGGGCATGAGCATCATGCCGATGAACGCCGAGAGGATCAGGAAGTAGTACTCGCCTTGGAAGGTGCGGATCTCGGCGAAGTAGCGATAGCTGATCAGCAGCACGAACAGCGCCACCGACAGGAACAATCCCTTGAAGGCCAGCGCGTAGCTGTCGGCGACGAACATCTCACCGAAGGCGGCGCGGTCCGAGCCGTCCACGGCCAGGGCGACCACCAGCCCGAGGGCCACCAGCACCCCCACCACCGCCAGGGGGTTGACGAAGCGCTTGCGCTGGCCATACAGGAACAGCTCGACGAGCAGCACCAGCAGCGCGGTGGCCAGGACGGCGAGCTCGGGGGCGAGGGCGAACCAGTCGATCTGGGTGGCCTCAGCGGCGTCCATCGCGTCCTCTGGGGTGGGCCGGGGTCATCCGGTTAGGGCGGTGGTCAAAATCCGGCTCACGTCGGGCCTGGTGATGCCGAACACCAGCAGGGGCACCAGGCCAACGACCACGGTGGTCACCAGCAGCGGGGTCCAGGCGCCCAGCTCGATGGGAGACACATCCTGGAGGCCCGCGTCGACCCACCGCCGCGGCGGGGTGCCCATCGTCACCCGCTGCAGCATGGTCAAAAAGTAGCCCGCGGTCAGCAGCGTGCCGATCGCGCCGAAGACCACCAGCACCCGGAACAGCCCCAGCAGGCCTGCGTCGACGATGGCCTCGGCGGGATTGAAGGCCGCGTACAAAGCCACGACCTCGCCCCAAAAGCCCGGCAGCGGCGGCAAGCCCAGACTGGCGATGGCCACGAACGTCAGGATCGCGCCGATGCGCGGCGTGGTCTGCAGCACCCCCCCGCCGATGTCGGCGATCGTGCTGGTGTGGTAGCGGTGCTTGAGGCTGCCGACGACGAAGAAGAGCATGCCCGTGATCAGCCCGTGGGCGACCATGCCGAAGATGGCCGCGTTGACCCCGGCGGTGGTCAGCGCGGCGATGCCCAGCATCACAAAGCCCATGTGGCCCACCGAGCTGAACGCGATCAGCCGCTTGAGGTCGGTCTGGGCCATGCAGCACAGGGCGCCGTAGAGGATCGCGATGACCGCCAGCACCGCCAGGAACGGGGCGTAGTCGACGGCGGCCTCCGGCAGCATCGGCACGGCGATGCGCACGAAGCCGTAGGTGCCCATCTTCAGCATGATGCCGGCCAGCAGCACACTGCCCACCGTCGGGGCCTCGGTGTGGGCGTCCGGCAGCCAGGTGTGGAACGGCCACATCGGCACCTTGATGGCCAGGCCCAAAAAGATCGCCAGGAACACCAGCCGCTGAAAGACGATGCCGTACTCCCCACCGGCTGCGGCCTGGCTGAGCTCGACCATGCTGAAGGTCTCGGCGCCGGCGCCGAAGTACAGCGCGATAAAGCCCACCAGCATGATCATGCTGCCGAACATGGTGTACAAAAAGAACTTCACGGCCGCGTACTCGCGGTGCGGACCCCCCCAGATGCCGATCAGGAAGTACATCGGCACCAAGACGAGCTCCCAGAACACGAAGAACAGGATCAGGTCGAAGGCGACGAAGGTCCCGGCCATGCCCGTCTGCAACAGCAAAATCAGCCCGAGGAACGCCCGCGGGCGCCCCGGTGGCTCGATGTGGTGGAAGCAGTACACCACACACAGCAGCGTCAACAGGTTCGTCAACACGAACAGGGGCATGGAGATGCCGTCGATCGCCACGCGGTAGCCGGCGCCGATCACCGGGATCCACTCCACGTCGACGATGAACGCGCGCCCCTGACCGCCGGCGGGGCCCAGGTAGTAGCTGGCCAAAATCAGCAGCGACAGCGCGAACGTCGCCAGCGTCACCGCCAGCGCGACCGGCTTGGCCGAGCGCTCCTTCGCGTGAGGGATCAGCGCGATGGCCGCCGCTCCGACCAGCGGCAAAAACACCGTGACGCTCAGCGCGGCGCTCTCCCACATGGTCTTTTTGCTCCCTTCGGTGGCGTGGCTCGCGCCGGCGGGTCAGCGCCAGCGGGTCGGTCAGTTGCCGCCTACGGCGAAGGCGACGGCCAGCACGACGACGCCGACGAACATGGCCCCGGCGTACAGCTGGACATTGCCAGACTGCGCCAGGCGCACCCGCGCGGCCGACCACAGGGCGGACACGCCCAGCCCGTTGACGACACCCTCCAGGCCCTTTTGGTCACCGGTGCGGTACAGCCGCCGGCCCAAACCCATCGCGCCCCGGCCGGCCCCCGCGACGACACCGTCGAGGACGGCGTCGTTGGTCCACGCCGCGGCGGGTCCCATCAGGTCCCGCACCGCGGTGCGCGAGATCAGGTCGGTGTAGAGATCGTCGAGGTAGTAGCGGCGCTCGAGCACGTGGGAGACGATCCCCAGGTGGTACATGGGATCGCGCTCGGGATAGGTGCGATAGATCGCCCAGGCGCCGAGCACGCCCGCTAGCGCCAGGACGGTGGCCATCAGCGCCAAAAAGGGGTGGAATTCCACGGGGTGCTCCACCCAGTAGCCCAGGTCGTACATGACCCACGACGAGAACGCGCGTGCCTGCACGGCCTCGACGGGCAGGTTCACCCACCCGATGCCCACCGCGGCCACCGCCAGCACGATCATAGGAAAGGTCATCGAGGCCGGCGACTCGTGAGGTTGCCCATGGCCCCGGTACTGCCCCGCGAACACCAGATACAGCACGCGCGTCATGTAAAAGGCGGTGATCAGGCCACCGACCCCGCCCAGGGCGAAAACCAGGATCCCGGTGTAGCCCCCGGCGTCCAGCGCGCTGACCAAAACCTCGTCTTTGGACCAGAAGCCGGCGAAGGGCGGCACGGCGATCAGCGCCAGCGATCCCAGCAGGAACGTCCAGAAGGTGATGGGCATAAAGCGGCGCAGCCCCCCCATGGCCTCCATGTGGTTGGAGCCCGCGGCATGGATCAGCGAGCCCGCCCCGAGAAACAGCAGGGCCTTGAAAAAGCCGTGGGTGAACAGGTGGAAGACGCCGGCCACGTAGCTGAACGCCAACCCGGCGATCATGTAGCCCAGCTGGCTGATGGTGGAGTAGGCCAGCACCTTTTTGACATCGGACTGCACCAGCGCCAGCAGCCCGGCGGTGATCAGCGTGATCGCCCCGATCACCGCCAGGGTCCCCGTGGCGGCCGCCGACTCGTGGAACGCCGGGTAGAGCCGGGCCACCAAGAACCCCCCGGCGGTGACCATCGTGGCGGCGTGGATCAGGGCGCTGACGGGCGTGGGACCGGCCATGGCGTCGGGCAGCCAGGTGTGCAACGGGAACTGCGCCGACTTGCCCACGACGCCCAGGATCATCGCGATCAGGGCGAAGGTCAGCAGCCCGTGGCTCACCTCGCCGGCTTCGACGGCTTCCAGGATGTCGCCAATGGCGAAGCTGCCAGTCGCACCGCCCAGGGCCACCACGGCGACCACCAGCCCGACGTCACCGAACTTGGTGGTCAGAAACGCCTTCATCGAGGCGTCTTGGATCTCCTTGCGCTCCCACCAGAAGCCGATCAGCAAAAACGAGCACACCCCCACCAGCTCCCAGCCGACCAGCAATACCAGCAGGTCGCTGGCGATAACCAGCAGCAGCATCGAGAAGCTGAACAGGCTCAGCAGCCCGAAGTAGTAGGTGTAGCGCGCGTCGCCGTGCATGTAGCCCACGCTGTAGATGTGGACCATGAGGCTGACCAGGGCCACCAGCACGAACATCATCGCCGCGAGCCCGTCGACGCGCATGCCCAGCTGCACGGCGATGTCCTCGCCCAGCGGCGCGAGGGTCACGGCCCGCTCCAGCAAGAACGCGCCCCCGCCACCCTCGGGATCAATGGTGACCCCGACATTGGCGCGCCACACCTGTGCGGCGACGGCGATCGCCAGCACGAGCGTCGCGGCCATAGCCGTGATGCCGATCTCGGCGCCGTGGCGCGGCAGGCGCTTGCCGATCAAAAAGATCAGCGCCGCCGACACCGCGGGCACGGCAGGGATCAGCCACGACAGCTCGGCGATCATCTCGCCTGCCCCGTCGGCGGTCGCCGCTGGCTCACAATCGCCCCGCCGGACCCGTGTGTGACGTCATCATCGTTGCCCTGCCCGCATCGCCGCCGGGCAGCGTGCGCCCGTCTGCCCGGGGTGTGGGATCAGTACTTCATCAGCTCGGCATCGTCGACGTTGACGTTGGCGCGGTTGCGATACAGCAGCAGCACGATCGCGAGGCCGACGCCGACCTCGGCGGCCCCGATGCCTAGCACGAACAGCGCGAAGGCCTGGCCCGTCAACAAAGGATCGCCCATCTGGGTCGCCACGATCTCGTTCATGGCCACGAGGTTGACCACCACCGCGGCGATCATCAGCTCGACGCTCATCAGCACCAGCACCGCGTTGCGCCGGCTCAACACCCCGTAGACCCCCACGCTGAACAGCAGCGCGGCGAACGTCAGGGGGTAGATAGCCGCCATCAGCGTGATCCGATCTCGCGGCCGGGGGTCGGCCCGCCGGGTATCGGGGTCGCGTCGGTGGGCGCGGGCTCGCGCGCGGCCGCGATCTCTTCGTGTGGGCCGGGGTCGGGCAGCGGGCCCTCGCCTTCCTCGCGGCGGGCGAGCACCAGGGCGCCGATCAGCGACACGGTCAGCAGAAAGCCCAGCACCACGAACGGGAAGGCCCACTGCAGGTACAGGACCTCGCCCAGCTGGCCGGCGCCGGTGGTGCGAAGCTCGATGGTCTCGCCGCCGAAGCTGGCGACGTTCAACCCCGTCAGCAGCGCGAACAACGCCACCGCGACGATCGCGGCCAGCTTGCGGTTCTCGTTGTGCTGGGCCATGGGCCCGATCGGTGCGCGCGTGAGCATGAGCCCGAACAGGATGAGCACGATGACCGCGCCGACGTACACCAGCACCTGGGCCCAGGCCAAAAACTCCGCGCCAAGCCACAAAAACGAGGCGGCCACCGACACCAGCGCCACGACCAAGAACAGGGCGGCGTGGACCACGTTGCGGGCGGTGACGACCAGCAGCGACGCCGCGCCGCCCACCACCAGGGCGCTGAGCATGAACAGCTCTGGAGCCGCCATCAGCTGGCCTCACCCTCGGCGGCCGGCTGTTGCTCGCCGGTGGATGCCTCGCCCCCCTTCTGCTCGCGTCGGCGGGCCTTCTCGCGGCGGACGTAGGCGGCCTTGGCCTTGGCGCGGGCCACGCGCTCGCTCTTGCCCTGCTCGATGAGCTGGTCGTAGACCTCCTGGTCGATCTGGGCCTCGACGTGAACGTCCTCCTCGGCCTGCTGGCCCGGCGCCTGCCCGCTGTGCTCCTGGTCGGCGCCGGCGGCCTCCATCTGGCGCCGCGCCGCCGCGGCGGCTTCCTCCACGGCTTTGGCGGCGGCGGTGAGCCCGTCCTCGATCTCCTTGGGCTGGGACGCGCCGACGTCCAGCGGCGGCGGGGGGGGCACGGTGTCGGTCCACTCGCGCAACGTCTCCTTCTCGTGGGTCAGCTCCGCGATCGAGTACGTCGAGTACTCGAACTCCGGGGACCAAAAGAGGGCGTCGAAGGGGCACACCTCGATGCAGATGCCGCAGTACATGCACAGCGCGAAGTCGATCGCGAAGCGGTCCAGCTGATTGCGCGTGCGGGTGCGCCCGCCTTCCTCCTTGGGCGGCACCTGCTGCTTGTGGCTGTCGATATAGATGCACCAGTCGGGGCACTCACGCGCGCACTGCATGCAGACGGTGCAGTTCTCCTCCATCAGCGCGATGACGCCCCGGGTGCGCGGTGGCAGGTCCGGCTTGACCCGCGGATACATCTGGGTGGCCTTGGGCTTGGTGGCGGTGCGCAGCGTCACGCCAAGGCCCTTGAGCAGGCCGATCTTGGGGGCAGCGGGCATGCGGCTCACCTCGGCTCGACGGCGAAATGGCAAAAGAGGCGGGGTCGCCACAACAGCGCGGTCAGTCCCGGCACGCTGGCCCGGGCCGGGGTCGCGGCGGGCCGCGCAGCCACGCAACGCGCCGTCACGCCACCACCTCGAGCACCCCAACGACCACGATCTGGGCCAGCGCCAGCGGGATGAGCACCATCCAGGCCATCGTCTGCAGCTGGTCCTCGCGCAGGCGCGGCAGCGTCGCCCGGGCCCACACCATCAAAAACGCCAGGATGATGATCTTGCCCATCGTGACGCCGAAGCCCAGCAGGGCGCTCGCCGCCGGGCCGAGCTGCTCGTAGGGCCAGGTCGTGCCCGGCACGATGTACCAGCCACCGAGAAACAGCACGACCGCCAGCGCGCTGAGCACGACCATGCCCGCGTACTCGCTGAGCATGAACATGGCGTAGCGGATCCCGGTGTACTCGGTCATGTGACCAAAGATGATCTCGCTGTCGGCGATGGGCATGTCGAACGGCGGGCGGTTCAGCTCGGCCATGGCCGCCACGAAGAACAGCGCCAGCCCCGCGATTTGGGGGATACCGAACCACACGGGCAGGCCCAGCAGCGACGCGCTGCCTTGGGCCTGCACGATGTCGACCAGGCTCAACGACCCCGCCTGCAGCGCCACCGCGGCCCCGGCCAGCACCAGCGGCAGCTCGTAGGCGATCAGTTGGGCGGCGTCGCGCAAGCCGCCCATCAGCGAGTACTTGTTGGCACTGGCCCAGCCGGCCATGAGGATGCCGATCACGGTCACCCCGGAAGCCGCCAGTGCGAAGAACAGCCCCACGTCGAGGTTCTCGGCCCACGCCCCCGGGCCGAAGGGCACCACGACCAAGATCAGCAGCGTGGGCACCAACGCCACGGCGGGCGCGGCCGCGAACACCCACTTGTCGGCCGCCCGCGGGATGATGTCCTCTTTTTGGATGAACTTGGCGCCGTCGGCGACCAGCTGGCCCACGCCGAACTTGACGGGCCCGATCCCGGCCTCGTAGGGGCCCACCCGCGACTGCATGTCGCCCAACACCTTGTGCTCCATGTAGCCCACGACCAGGGGGGCGAGCAGGAAGAAGGCCACGACCGCCACCAGCTTCACCGCGAGGGTGAAGCCCAGGCTGTCGAAGGTGAGGATCGACTCCATGCGTGGGTCCTTGTGCGCCCGCGCAAAGCCTACCGGTCGATGTCGCCGACGACGAAGTACACGCTGCCAAGGATCGCGATCATGTTCGGCAGCAGCTCACCCTCCAGCAGGTAGGGCAGCATGCTGATGTTGCTAAAGGACGGGGTGCGCATCTTGAGGCGCCACGGGTACTTCTTGCCGTCGCTGACCAGGTAGTAGCCGCCCTGGCCCAGTGGGTTCTCGGTGCGCACGTACACCGCCCCCTCGGGGGCCTTGACCTGCTTGGGCAGCTTCACGTTGACCGGGCCCGAGGGCATGTTGTCCAGGCACTGCGCGACGATGTCCAAGCTCGCATCGATGCGGTCCAGCAGCACCCGGAAGCGGTCGTAGCTGTCGCCGGTCTCGCCGGTGGGCACGCGCACGTCGACGTCGGCGTACTTCGCGTAGGGCTCGGTGACGCGGGCGTCCTCGGCCACGCCGGTGGCGTGCAGGGCGGGGCCGCTGACGCCGTAGTCCAGCGCGACCTCGGCGGGCAGCTTGCCCACGCCGCTGGTGCGCGCCTGGAAGATCTCGTTGCCCAGCAGCAGGTCACGGTAGTCCTGGACGCGCTGGCGGATCACCGGCACCAGCTGCTCGCTGGCCTTCAAAAACCCCAGCGGCAGGTCGTCTTTGAGGCCGCCCACGCGACAGAAGGTGAAGTGCAGCCGCCCCCCGGTGGCGCTCTCCATGAGATGCTGGATCTCCTCGCGCTCGCGGAAGGCGTAGAACACCGGCGTCAGCGCCCCGAGCTCCAGGCCAAACGAGCCCACGAACATCAGATGGTTCATGATCCGGTTCCACTCGCACAGGAGTGTGCGGATCCACTGAGCCCGCTCGGGGACCTCTAGCTCCATCATTGTCTCGACGGCAAGGGCCACGCCGATCTCGTTGCAGAACGCCGACAGCCAGTCGTGGCGGTTGACCAGGGCGATGATCTGGCGGTAGTCGCGGTGCTCGGCGAGCTTCTCGAAGCCGCGGTGCATGTAGCCAATCACGGGCTCGGCGCGCGCGATCCTCTCGCCGTCCAGATCCAGCACCACCCGCAGGACCCCGTGGGTCGCCGGGTGCTGCGGACCGATGTTGAGGTTCATCTCCTGGGTCTGCAGGCCACCTTGCTCCTCGTCGCGCACCTCGAGGCGCATCGACTCGCCGGGGCCGCCGGGCATCCCCCCCCCGCCGTCGCCTTGCGGCGCCCGCGTCTCGCTCATGGCCTGCCTCGCTCGTCGTCGCTGTCGCTGGTCGCAGCGCCAGTGGCGCCGTCGTCGCGCTCATCGCCGTGGCTCTCGGGCGCCGGGTCTGTGGCGAAGCCGGCCGCATCCCGCTGGGCGGCAGCGGCCTGCTCGGCGCGGCGCTGGCGCATCTCGGCGGCCTTGGCCTTGGCCCGGGCCGCGCGCTCGCTGGCGGCCCGAGAGCGGTCCTCGCCGGTGGGCTGCTCGCCAGCATCGGCCCCAGCGCCTTTCTCGCTGGGGCCGGCGCCGCCCGAGGCGCCCTCCTGGCCCTGATCGCCGGCCTGGCCCGGCTGCTGCTCGCCGGCGGGCTGGGCGGGGGTGGGCTCCTTCTCGCCGGGCCACGGCTTGGCCAGGCGCGTCATGAGCTTGAAGTCCTTGCGCAGCGGCCAGCCCTCGAAGTTCTCCACCGTCAGCAGCCGCGGCGCCAGGCCGGGGTGGCCCTCGAAGACGACGCCGAACATGTCCCACGCCTCGCGCTCGTGCCAGTTCGCGCCGCGATACACCGGGGTCAGCGAGGGCAGCCGGGGGTCGTCGCGCCCGCCGGGGGCCACCGCCCGCAGCATCACGTGGTGGCCGTGGGTCGGGCTGTAAAGGTGGGTGACGACCGCGAAGCCCTCCTCGCCGAGGTCCACCCCGCTCATGAAGTCAAAGAACGTGCACGCGAGCTCGGGGTCCTGCTTGCACATGCGCGCGGCCTCGACCAGCACGTGCGGCTCGAGGGTCACCGTCAGTTGGCCATAGGCGATGACGGTGTCGACGACCTGGTCGCCGAAGGCGTCGGTAAAGCGGTCCTCGAGCTCCTCGGGCGTCACGGTGTGAGTCCTGGTGTCTGGCGGGGCTGGCATGAGCCGGCGGCGCCGGGGGCGCTACATCGGATCGTCCAGTGGGTGGCGGGTGGGGTCGCCGCCGCCGGCGACGATCGGCCGTGGCGCGTCGCGCTCGGCGAAGCGCTGGGCCAGCGACTCGTCCTCGATCTGCTGCTGCAGCTTGGTGATGCCCTCCAGCAGCGCCTCGGGCCGCGGCGGGCAGCCCGGCACGTACACGTCGACCGGCACGATCTGGTCCACGCCTTTGGTGACCGAGTAGCTGTCCCAGTACGGGCCGCCGCAGTTGGAGCACGAGCCGAAGCTGATGACGTACTTGGGCTCGGGCATCTGGTCGTACAGCCGCTTGATCGCCGGGGCCATCTTGTCGGTCAGCGTGCCGGCCACGACCATCAGGTCCGCCTGCCGGGGGCCGTGGGCGAAGGGGATGACCCCCAGGCGCATGAAGTCGTGGCGCGCCGCCGACGTGGCGATGAACTCGATGGCGCAACACGCCAAGCCGAAGTTCATCACCCACAGCGAGTACTTGCGCCCCCAGTTGAGGACGAACTTCAGCGGCTGGGGGACCTCGTGGTTCTCGACTAGACCCACCGCAGGACCCCCTTCTTATACTCGTAGGGCAAGGTGAGCGTCACAAAGAACAGGAAGACGAGCATCACCCCGAGCATGAAGGCCTGAGCCTGGCCTGCCTCACCCAGGACCACCGCCCACGGGAAGATGAACAGCGTCTCCACGTCGAAGATGACGAACAGGAACGCGAACAGGTAGTAGCGGATGTGGGTCTGCGACCACCCCTCGCCGACGGGGTCGATGCCGCACTCGTAGGTGGACAGCTTGCCCCCGTACTTGCGGTCGGGGCGCACGAGCCGGTTGACCGTCAAGGCCCCTGCGACCACCAGCACGCCCGCGACGGCGAGCGCGAAGACGGTGGTGTAAGCCGAGTAGTACCCGGTCATGCCACTCCTGGAGCAACCCTGTTCCAAAACCAGGGTGACAGGGTCGTGCCTCCCCCGCACCGGGGATCGTCGCGAGCTCGAGGGGTCACCCCACCCGGGTGGCGGCGAAGTCGGCCAGCTCGCCCAGCCCCTCGCGCACGACCCCGGGGGTGATCGCGCTGTCGAGATCGCGCAGGGCGCGCCGGGCCTTGGCGGCCTCCAGGCGGGCGTCGTCGCGGGCCAGCTCCAGCGCCGGGTGCCCGCGCAGCAGCGCCAGGGCGGCGTCGATGGCCTCGTCGGTGGCCGCGGCCAAATGCCCCGCCAGCGTCGAGTGGACGCCGTCGGCCTCCAGGGCGTACAGCACCGGCAGGGTGTGCACCCCCTCTTTGAGGTCGGTGCCAACGGCCTTGCCCGACTCGCCGGGCTCGGCGGTCAAATCCAGCACGTCGTCGGCGATCTGAAAGCTCATGCCCAGATGGTGACCGTAGACCGTCAGGGCCTCGACCGACTCGCGGGGCAGCCCCGATCGCAACGCCCCCAGACGGCAGGCGGAGGCGATCAGCGAGGCCGTCTTGTCGGTGATGACCGCCAGGTAGTGGGAGCGGTCGGCGCCCACCGACGGCATGCCGTGCGCGCGGGCCTGGCTGGAGCCCTGCACCTCGCGGATTTGCCCGGCGCACAGCGCCGCGATCGTGCGGGCCATGACCTTGGTGACCTCCAGGCCGAGCTCGGCGGCGAGCTCGCTGGCACGGGCCAGCAGGTGGTCGCCGGTGAGGATCGCGGTGGTGTTGGACCACCGCACGTGAGCGGCGTCGGCCCCGCGGCGGGTCTCGGCGCCGTCGATCACGTCGTCGTGGAACAGCGTGGCCAGATGGACCAGCTCGACGACGACGCCGGCGTCGACCAGCTCGTCGTCGGTGGGGCGTCCCCCGCCCAGCAGCCCGGTCAGCAGCACGAGCATCGGGCGGAAGCGCTTGCCGCCGGCCGCCACGAGGTGCTGGCCGGCCTCGGTCAGCAGCGGCAGGTCCGCGTCGACGGCGCCGGCCAGGCGCTGCTCCACGAGGTCCAGCCCGGGACGCAGGTCCACGCCTCGGTCGGCCCCGCGGCGGGTCAGGTCGTCGATGGCGTCGTGGGACACGGACATGGCGCCCTCCGGCAGGGGCAACGGGCGGGTGACGCCGCCCGCGTCACCCCGCGAATGTAGCCGCGCGCTGGGCGAGGTCGATCACGGCCGGGGGCACAACGCCCAGGACCACCACCCCCGCGGCGGCCGCCGACAGCCCGGCAGCCGAGCCGGTGCTGGCCGGCACGGGCACGTCGGCGAGCTCGGCGGGCTCGTCCTCCATGAACATTGCCACGATCACGCGGATGTAGAAGAAGGCCGCGACGACGCTGGAGAGCACCAGCACCACCGGCAGGGCGATGTGGTCGGCGTCAACCGCGGCGCGCACCACCGCCAACTTGCCCATGAACCCGGCGGTGCCGGGGATGCCGGCCAGCGACAGCAAGAACAGCGCGAACATGCCCGCCAGCAGCGGGGCGCGCTGGCCCAGCCCGCGGAGGTCGGCCACCGCGATCGCCTTGCGCTGGCGACGCTCCAGCACGCCCAGGACCCCAAAGGCGCCCAAAGACATCACGGCGTAGGCCAGCAGGTAGAACATCGTGGCCGCGGTGCCCTCCTGGCTCAACGCCAGCAGGCCCATGGTGGCGTAGCCGGCGTGGGCCACCGAGGAGTACGCCAGCATCCGCTTGAGGTCGTCCTGGACCACCGCGAGGATCGCCCCGGCCAGCATGGTCGCGGCCGCCAGCACCCCCACGGCGGGCACCCACGTCCATTGCAGCGCGGCGAGCCCGTCGGCGAACACGCGCAAGAACGCCGCGAAGGCCGCCGCCTTGGTGGCCGCGGCCATGAAGCCGGTGACCGGCGTGGGCGCGCCCTGGTAGACGTCGGGCGTCCACATGTGAAACGGCACGAGCGCGACCTTGAAGGCCAGGCCCACCAGCAGCAGCCCGACGGCGGCGATGCCGAAGGCGGCCGGCACCTCGAAGCCAGCCAGCGCCCGGCCCGCCGCCGCGATGTTGGTGGTGCCCGCCGCGCCGTACACCAGGGCGATGCCGTACAGCAAAAACGCCGAGGAGAACGCGCCCAGCAAAAAGTACTTGAACGCGCTCTCCTGGCTGGCCAGGTCGCGCTTGGCGAAGCCGCTCATGACATACAGCGCCAGCGACAAAATCTCCACGGCGATGAACACCATCAGCAAGTCGGCGGCGCTGGCCAGCAAGGTCATGCCGGTGGCCGACAGCAGCAGCAGCGGGTAGTACTCGCCGCGGTGGACCCGGCGGTCCTCCAGGTAGGAAAAGCCCAGCAGGACCGTGACGATGCCCGCCACGCACACCGTCATGCGGGTGAACAGCGCCACGCCGTCGACGGCGACCGTGCCCGACAGCAGCGTCTCGGTGGCTACCAACGAGCCGTCGGTGGCCGCCCACCACTGCCATGCGGCGGCCAGCATGCAGCCGGCGAAGCCCAGCACGGCCAGCACGGCGCCCAGCAGCCGCGGGCGGCGGCTCAGCGCCAGGGCCAGCGCCAGCTGCAGGATTGCGGCCGCGGCGATCACCACCGGCACGGCCGCGGCCACGTCCTCGCCGGTGGCCACCACCAGCCCGGCCACGCCCAGCAGCGCCACGAACGCCACGGCGGCGCTGGTGCGGCGGTTGCCACCGGCGGTGTCCAGCAGCAGCACGAGGATGCCCGCGCCGAACAGCACCAGCTCCGGGCTGATCGCAGCCCAGGGGATGGTCGGCGTCTGCACGGCCTGTGCCACGGCGCTCACCGGCCCACCCCCTGTGTGTCATCGTCGCGGCTCGCTGGGGGCGCGGCCGGTGCGGTGTCGGCCGCCTCGACGTCGGCGTACTCGGCGATGACGCGCTGCACGCTGGGGTTGACGCGCTCGTAGAGCGGCTCGGGGTAGAGCCCGATGCCCAGCATCAGCACCACCAGCGGGGCGATCACGGCGATCTCGCGGCCGGTCAGGTCAGACAATCCCTGGGCGTGGCCGGTCACCGGGCCGTGGAACATCCGCTGGTAGGCCCACAGCAGGTAGATCGCGGTCAGCACCACCCCCAGCGCGGCCAGCACCGCCGCCCACGGCGCGCTCTGGAACGTGCCCAGCAGAATGGGGAACTCGCCGGTGAACCCGTTGAGGCCGGGCAGGGCCAGCGAGCTAAGCACCGTGACCAAAAACAGCCCGCCGAGCACCGGCGTGGCCGTCAGCAGGCCGGAGTAGGCCGAGATCTCGCGGCTGTGGGTGCGGTCGTACAAAAAGCCGACCAGCAAAAACAGCGCCCCGGTCGACAATCCGTGGTTGACCATCTGCACCACGCTGCCGGCGGCGCCGATGCCGTTGAGGGCAAAGGCCCCCAGGATCACAAAGCCCAGGTGGCTGACCGAGCTGTAGGCGATCAGCACCCCCACCACGCCCAAGGCCAGCAGCGCCGGCGCCAGCGTCGCGGTGGCCTCGGGAAACAACGGCAGCGAGTAGCGCAAAAAGCCGTAGCCGCCGATCTTGAGCAGCACCGCCGCCAGGATCACCGAGCCCACCGTGGGCGCCTCGGTGTGGGCGTCGGGCAACCACGTGTGCAGCGGGAACAACGGGACTTTCACGGCAAAGGCCACGAACAGCGCGGCGAACAGCCACAGCTGCTCGGTCTCGCTCAAGGCCACTGCCTGCAAGGTGGCGTAGTTGAAGCTGACCGCCCCGGCCGCCCAGTACAGATACAAGATCGCCACCAGCATCAGCAGGCCGCCGATCAGGGTGTAGAGGAAGAACTTGATCGACGCGTAGCGTCTCGCGACCCCACCCCAGATGCCGATGAGCGCATACATCGGCACGAGCATGACCTCAAAGAACGCATAGAACAGGATCAGGTCCAGGGCCAAAAACACCCCGACCATGGCGGCTTCCATGGCCAACAGCGCGATGAAGAAACCCTTGGTGCGGTGCTGCTGATTCCAGCCGGCCAACACCACCAGCGGCATCAGCAACGTCGTTAGCAGCACCAGCAGCAGGCTGATGCCGTCGACGCCGAGGCGATAGGCGATGCCCCACTGGGGGATCCAGGGTTGGGCCTCGCCGAGCTGAAAGCCGGCCTCGCCGGTCTCAAAGACCGCCAGCACGACCACCGCCACCACAAACGTGGCCCCGGCGGCGGCCAGCGCCACCCACCGAATGGCCCCGACCGCCCCGGCGGGCAGCAGCGCCAGGGCCACGGCCCCCAGGGCCGGCAGGGCGATCAGCAGCGACAGCAGCGGCAGCTCGGCCATCAGGGCGCCCCCAGCGCGCCGAACACGGCCGCGGTCAGGTTGGTGCGCGCCAACAGCACCAGCACCACCACCGCGCCCACCAGCACCGCCAGGGCATAGCCGCGCACCAGCCCGGTCTGCAGCTGGCGGCCCCCCTGGGCGAGACCGCGGGTGAGGCGGGCCGCCCCGTTGACCGCGCCGTCGATCACGTGGGTGTCGACCCACACGGCCCCCTCGGCCAGCCACCGCCCCGGGGTGACGACCGCCGCCCGCAGCAGCGCGTCGACGCGGAAGGCGTCGCGGGCAAAACCCACCACCGGCGCGGACGCCGGGCTTGTCGCCACCGGCCCGGCGCGGTAGCGCCACGCGCCAGCGGCCAGGCCCGCCAGGGCCAGGGTTATCGCGATCGCCTGCAGCAAGCCGTGGCCGATCAGGTGCGCGCTGGACTCGAAGGCCACCACGCTGGGGGCCAGCCACTGCGCCAGCAGCCCGTGCTCGGCCCCGACGGTGAGCAGCCCCCCGGCGGCGCTGCCCACCGCCAGCAGCACCAGCGGCACCGCCATCGTCCAGCCCGCCTCGTGGGGGTGGAGGTCACGTGGGGGCGGCGGCGCCGTCGATCGGCCGGCGTCGGCGGGAATCGGCGCGGCGCCTCGCCCCCAGCGGGGTCGGCCCATGAAAATCAGCCAGAACCATCGGGCCATGTAGAAGGCGGTCAGTGCCGCGGCGATCAACCCCACCACCAGCAGCGCGGCGCCGCCGTCGGTGTCGGCGGTCGCGGCCAGGATCCGCTCTTTGGAGAAGAACCCGGCGGTCAGCGGGAACCCGGCGATCGCCAGCGTGGCCAGCCCGGCGGTGACCGCCGTGACCGGCATGGCCCGGGCGAGCCCGCCCATGACGCGGATGTCGGTGTGCTCGCCCATGGCGTGCATCACCGCCCCGGCGGCCAGAAACAACAGCGCCTTGAAGAAGCCGTGAGTCAACAGGTGGAAAACACCGGCGCCGTAGGCGCCCACCCCCACCGCCATGAACATGTAGCCCAGCTGACTGATGGTGGAGTAGGCCAGAATCCGCTTGAGGTCCAGCTGGGCACAGGCGATCAGCGCCGCCACCAGCGCCGTGGCGGCGCCGATGGCGGCCACCAGCATGCCCACGCCGGGGACCTGGGCGTACCACGGCGACATGCGGGCCACGAGGTAGACCCCGGCGGTGACCATCGTGGCGGCGTGGATCAGGGCGCTGACCGGCGTGGGTCCGGCCATGGCGTCGGGCAGCCACACATACAACGGGATCTGGGCGCTCTTGCCGGTCGCGCCCAGCAGCAACAGCACGCCGACGGCGACGACGAGGCCACCGGCCACGGTATCCGCGGCCGGCAGCACCTGGGTCAGCGACAGGCTGCCCACGGCGCCAAAGACCACGAACATCGCGACCAAAAAGCCCACGTCGCCCACGCGGTTGACCACGAACGCCTTCTTGGCCGCCGAGGCGTTGGGGCGCTCGTCGAACCAGAAGCCGATCAGCAGATAGCTGCACAGGCCCACCAGCTCCCAGCCGACGAACAGCACCAGCAGGCTCTCGCCCAGCACCAGCACCAGCATCGCGGCCAAAAACAGGTTCAGGTACCCAAAAAAGCGGCTGAAGCGCTCGTCGCCGGCCATGTAGCCGATGCTGTACAAGTGGATCAGCGTGCCCACGCCGGTGACCAGCAACAGCATGGCGGCGCTGAGCGGGTCGACCAGCACCGCCCAGCCCACCTCCAGCTCGCCGGCGCTGATCCAGTCGGCCACGGTGTGGGTCACGCGGCGCTGACCCGGCGGGCGGGCGGCCAACCACGTCACCAGCCACCCCGCCATGCCCAGGGTGATCGCCGAGATGGCCACCGCCAGCCAGCCCGCGCCCCGGCCCAGCCGGCGGCCCCCCAGCAACAGCACGCCGGCGCTCAGCGCCGGCACCACCGGCAGCAACCACGCCCACGCCGCCGGCGAGCCGGCGGGGGCGGTCACGATCGACGCCTGGGCGAGCGCGCTCACGGCCATCATGCCCGCAGGACGTCGACCTGGTCGGCGTCGGTCGAGACCCGCAGGCGGAACAGGTTGACGATCAGCGCCAGGCCCACCGTCACCTCGGCGGCGGCCACCACGATGACGAAGAACGCCAGGACCTGGCCCTCGACGTCGCCGTTGACCCGCGAGAAGGTCACCAGCGTCAGGTTGACGCTGTTGAGCATCAGCTCCACGCACATGAACATCACGACCGCGCTGCGCCGCACCAGCACGCCCACCGCGCCCACGGCGAACAGCGCCGCGGCCAGCCCCAGCACGTAGCCCGCCGCCAGGCTCATCGCCCCACCTCCTCGTCGTCGCCGGCTGCCGGCGCCGCGGCGCCAACCGCGCCGCCGCCGGCAGCGTCGGGCTCGTGGCCCCGCGACGGCTCGCCTGCCGGGGGGTGGGCATCGGGCAGCGCCGGGCGCGCCTGGCCGCCGCGATCGATGAGATCGCCGGGCTGCTCCACGCGCCGGCCCAGCACGACCGCCCCGATGGCGGCGATGACCAGCAGCGCGCTGGTCACCTCGAAGGGCCACACGAAGTCGGTGAACAACGACAGCCCCACTTCGGTGACGTTGCTGTCGACCGCGCTTAGGCCCGCACACGCCAGGCCGTCGCCCTGGCCTGCGGCGCCGCACACCGACGCCGGCCCGATGAACGGCACCGCGACCGCGGCGAACAGCCCCACAAACAACACCGCGCCCAGCCCCAGGGACGCGGCGGTGTGCACCGCGTGACCACCGGCGGTGACGGGCTGCTCGCGGGCCACGCCCAACAGCATGAGCACGAACAGAAACAGCACCATGATCGCCCCGGCGTAGACGATCAGCTGGATGACCGCCAAAAACTGCGCCTCCATCACGGCGTACAGCACGGCGATGGCGAACAGGTTGACCACCAGCATCAGCGCCGCGTGCACGGCGTGGCGCAGGGCCACCATGGCGATCGCCGAGCCCAGGGCCACGGCCCCGGCCACGACGAACACCCAGAACTCGGCCGCGCCGCCGGCGCTCTCGGCGCCGGCGGTCAGCTGGGCCAGCGTCGCGCTCATCGCCACGCTCCCCCGTCGTGGTCGGGGCTGTCGTGTGGCGGCTCGGTGCCGCCACCCAGCAGGTCGGTGGTGGCCGGATCGCCGTGCTCTTGGGGCGCAGCCCCCTCGTCGTGGGAGTGGGCCAGCGGGTTTTGGGCCACGTGGCCCTTGTAGTAGGTCATGTCGCGGGCAGCGATCTCGGCGTCGGTGTGCGGCGGCGGCTCGGCGCCTTGCGGCAACGGCGCCAGCAGCTGCTGCTTGGTGAAGATGAAGTCGTCACGCGCGTCGGCCGACAGCTCGTACTCGTGGGTCATCGTCAGCGCCCGGGTGGGGCACGCCTCGATGCACAGCCCACAGAAGATGCAGCGCAGGTAGTTGATCTGGTAGTCGGCGGCGTAGCGCTCCCCCGGCGAGTAGCGGGCCTCGGGGGCGTTGTCGGCCCCGCGGACGTAGATCGCGTCGGCCGGGCACGCCCACGCGCACAGCTCGCAGCCCACGCACTTCTCCAGGCCGTCGGGCCACCGGTTGAGCACGTGGCGCCCGTGGAAGCGGGGCGCGACGTCGCGTTTGACCTCCGGGTACTCGGTGGTCACCGAGGGGCGAAACATCGCCCGGAAGGTCAACCCGAAGCCCTTGCGCAGCGCGTCGAACACGAAAACCCTCCTTAGCGGCCCGCGCGGGCGCGGTCGGTGTCGGCGGCGGCGTCATCCTCGCTGAGCCCCTCGGGTGGCGACCCCGCGTCGTCGCCGCCCGCGTCGCCGTCGCGACGCAGGGCGGCGATCACCGTCGGGGCGATGACCGCCAGCACGATGGCCACGCCGACGGCCACCGCGGCCAAACGCAGCAGCAGCGCGCGCTCCACGGTCTGCTGGATCACGACGATGACCCCCGAGGCCATGACCCACAGCAAGCCCACCGGCAGCAGCACCCGCCACCCCAGGTCCATGAGGCGGTCGTAGCGAAAGCGCGGCAGCGTGCCGCGCAGCCACACGAACACGAACAAAAAGCCAGCGACCTTGAACACGAACCACACCGTGGGCAGCACCGCCTGCAGCCACCCCGGCCCGAACGCGGGGCCGCTGGGCCCACCGAAGAACAGCGTGACCATCACCGCCGAGAACGTGAACACGTTCATGAACTCGCCGAGCATGATCATGGCGAACTTCGCGCCGGTGTACTCGGTGTTGAACCCGCCCACCAGCTCGCCCTCGCCCTCGGGCAGGTCGAACGGCGGGCGCTGGGTCTCGGCCACGGCGGTGACGAAGAAGATCACAAAGGCCGGCAGCATCGGGATGATGTTCCACGCCGGGATGGTCAGCGGCCCCAGCGTGGCAAACGCCCCCTGCTGGGCGGCGACGATGTCGGACACCCGCAGCGAGCCCACGTAGACAAACACCGCCGCGAACGACAGCGACATGCCCAGCTCGTAGGAGATCATCTGGGCGCTGGAGCGCACCCCGCCCAGCAACGGGTACTTCGAGCCCGAGCTCCAGCCGGCCAGCACGATGCCATACACCCCCAGCGAGCTCATGGCGAACACCCACAGCAGCCCGATCTCGGGGTCCCACACCTGCAGGGCCACCTCGCGCCCGGCGACCTCGATGGTGCCGCCGAAGGGCACCACGGCGAACATCAGCAGCGCCGCCAGGGCGCCCACGGCCGGGGCGAGGAAGTACACCGGCTTGTCGGCGGTGCGCGGGGTGACGTCCTCCTTGAAGAACATCTTGATGCCGTCAGCCAAGGGCTGGGCCACCCCCAGGGGACCTAGCCGGTTGGGCCCCACGCGGGTCTGCATCTTGGCGACCACGCGGCGCTCGCCCCAGATGAGCAGGGCGGTGCCGACCAGCCACAGCCCGAAGGCAGCCTGGACCACCGCGATGGTCAGCCATACGTCGACGGCGTCCATCAGCCGTTACCCCGCCAGCGGCCGCTCACGCCGACTCCTCTAGCTCGGCAGCCGGCTTGCTCAGGCGCACCCGCAGGCGGGCGGTGGGGTCGTTTGGGTCGGCCAGGGTGCCCACGGGCGCGTCGGTGGCGTTGCCGGGCAGCACCACCGAGCCGGCCACGACCCGCTCGCTGACCGCCAGCGGCAGCGTCAGCGCGCCGCCGGGGCCGGTGACGGTCACGTCCTGGCCGGCGGTCAAGCCCAGCTGCTGGGCGTCGCCGGGGGCCATGACGGCCCTCGGGGTCGGGGCGGTGGCCAGCAGGTCATCCGCGCCGGCCAGCAGCGTCGAGCGGGTGCTCAGCAGGTGGTCGACCGTGACGGCGTCGAGCTCGCCCGACTCGGGCGGGGCGACCGCCGGCTGGCCCAGCGCCACGTCCGCAGGAGCCAGCGCCGCAATCGCCTCGCGGGTGGTGGCGTCGCGGTCCATGACGGCGGCCGCCTCGCCACGCACGTCCATCGCGGTCTCCCAGCCGAAGTCCCCCCCCACGGCGCGAGCCAGCTGGGCGGCGATGTCCCAGTCCTGTTGCTCCAGGCGCTGGGGCGGCACGGCCTGGGGGAAGGGCTGACGCCGGCCCTCCCAGGTGGTAAACGACCCCACGCGCTCCTGCGGCGCGGCCGCCGGCAGCAGCACATCGGCGTAGCGGGTGGACGCGGTGTGCATCAGATCCACCGCGATCACGGTCTCGGCGGCCGCCAGCGCCGCGTGGGCCAACCGCGGGTCCTCGAAGTCGCGGACCGGGTCGACGCCCACCAGCAGCAGGGCCCGGATCCCTCCGGCGGCGGCGTTCGCCAGGATGCCGCGCGCGTCCGCGCCGGGTTCGGTGGGCACGCGGTGCCATTGCCGTGCGACCGCCCCGGGCTCGTCCAGGCGGCGACCGCCGGGCAGCACCCCCGGCATGAGCCCGGCGTCGACGGCGCCGCGCGCGCCGGCCCGCCGCGGCACCCACGCGAAGTCGGCGCCGGTGGCGGTCGCCAAGCGCGCCGCGGCCCGCAACGCCCCCGGTGAGCGGGCCAGGCGCTCGCCGGCCAGCACCACCACCTTGCCAGCCCCGGTCAGGGCGTCGGCCACGTCGGCGGCCAGCTCGCCGGTGGCGGCGTCGCCGGCCAGGGCCGCCAGCGTGCGAGCCTCGTCGCCGGCGGGGGTGGCCACCCACCGCCAGGCGACCTCGGCCAGCGAGCCCAGCGCCGGGCCGACCGCCACGATGCGCTGGCGCCGGTTGCGCCATGCCTTGCGCAGGCGCAAGTGCAAAATCGGCACTTCCTCGCGGGGGTCGAGGCCGGCCACCACCACCACGTCGGCGTGTTCGACGTCGTCGTAGCTGGGCCCGCGCGTGCCGGCCACCGCCGCCAGCACCTCGCCTTCCTCCTCGGTGCGCGGCCACAGGCGGAAGTCGACGTTGTCGGTGCCTAGCCCGTCGCGCGCCAGGCGGCTGACGGCGTAGGCGTCCTCGTCGGTCAGCCGCCCGCCGGACAGCACCCCCACCCCTTGGGGGCCGGTCTCCTCCAGGACGCGGCCCAAGCCCTCGCCGGCGTCGGTCAGCGCCTCGCGCCAGCTGGTGGGGTGGAGCCGCTGCCACGAGCCGCGGGTGTGTGGCGCCCGCAGCCGCTGCTCGTGGTCGACCCAGGCGAAGCCGAACCGTCCCTTGTCACAGTTCCACATCTCGTTGACGGCCATGTTCTCGCCGGCCAGCTGACGCTGGATGTGTCCCCGGCGGGTGTCCACGCGCAGATTGCAGCCGGCCGAGCAGTGGTTGCACACCCCCGAGGTGGAGCGCAGGTCGAAGGGGCGGCTGCGGAACCGGTAGGTCGAGGCGGTCAGCGCCCCCACGGGGCAGATCTGGACGATGTTGCCCGAGAAGTAGCTGTGGTAGGGGTCGTCCTCGTAGATGGCGACTTGCTCCAACGCGCCGCGCTCGAACAGCTCGATAAAGGGATCGCCGGAGATCTGTTGGGCGAACCGCGTGCAGCGCGCGCACAGCACGCAGCGCTCGCGATCCAGCGCGATCAGCGGGCTGATCGCCACCGGCTTGACGTAGCTGCGCTTCTGGTCCACAAAGCGGCTGTTGGCGGGACCGTGGGCCAGGGCCTGGTCCTGCAGCGGGCACTCGCCGCCCTTGTCGCACTGGGGGCAGTCCAGAGGGTGGTTGATCAGCAAGAACTCCAGCTGGGCGCGCTGGGCCACCGCGGCGGTCTCGCTGGTCAGGTGGGTGCGCACGTCCATGCCGTCGGTGACGACCGTCGAGCAGGCCGTCATGGGCTTGCGCATGCCCTCGATCTCCACCAGGCACTGCCGGCAGGCCGCCACCGGGTCCAGCAGCGGGTGGTCGCAGAAGCGCGGGATGGTCACGCCCACCTGCTCGGCGGCGCGGATCACCAACGTGCCCGCGGGCACGGCGAGCTCGATGCCGTCGATGGTGACGGTGACCGTCTCGGCCTGGGGGCTCATGGCGACCCCACCAGCTGGTCGGGCCGGCTGTGGCCGCTGTTGTCGGTCACCACCCCGGCGTGGGCCTCGAGGCCGTCGGGCAGGCGCCCGTGGGCGACGAGGTGCTCGTACTCGTCGCGGAAGTGGGTCAGGCTGGAGGTGATCGGGCTGACGCCGCCGTCGCCGAGGGCGCAGAAGGCGCGCCCGAGGATGTTGTCGCCCTGCTCGTCGAGCAGGGCGAGGTCAGCTGGGCGCCCCCGCCCGTCCAAAAGGCGCTCATAGACCTGCGACAGCCAAAAGAAGCCCTCGCGGCACGGGGTGCACTTGCCACACGACTCGTGCTCGTAGAAGCGCGTCCAGTTGAGCACGGCCTCGACGACGCTGGTGTGGTCGCTGTACATCATCATGGCCGCGGTGCCCAGCAGGCTGCCGGCCGCCGCGATCGAGTCGAAGTCCATGGGGGTGTCGGCGTGGTCGGCGGTCAGCAGCGGCGTCGAGGAGCCGCCCGGCGCCCAGAACTTCAGCTCGCGCCCGGCCAGCATCCCGCCACAGGAGCGGTCGACGATCTCGCGGGCCGGGGTGCCCATGGGCCACTCGTAGTTGCCGGGCCGGGCGACCTCGCCGGAGACACAGAACACCTTGGGCCCCGGTGACTTGTCGGTGCCCATCGATCGGTACCAGTCGATGCCGTGCTGAACGATGTGGCCCACGTTCATGATCGTCTCGACGTTGTTGACCTGGGTGGGCATGCCGTACAGCCCCGCCACCGCCGGAAACGGCGGGCGCAGCCGAGGCTGGCCGCGGCGGCCCTCCAGGGCGTCGAGCATCGCGGTCTCCTCGCCGCAGATGTAGGCGCCGGCGGCGTAGTGCAGCGTGACGTCGACGTCGACGCCGCTGCCGGCGATGTCCTTGCCCAGATAGCCGTGCTCGTAGGCCTCGGCGATGGCCTGCTCCAGGCGCATGCCCGGCCACACGTACTCGCCGCGCAAGAAGATGAAGGCACGCCGGGACTCGAGCATGTAGCAGGCCACGACGATGCCCTCCAGCAGCTGGTGGGGGTCGCGCTCCATGAGCTCGCGGTCCTTGAACGTACCCGGCTCGCCCTCGTCGGCGTTGACGGCCAGGTACACGGGCTTGCCGCTGTCACGCGGGGTAAAGCCCCACTTGACCCCGGTGGGAAAGCCCGCCCCGCCGCGGCCGCGCAGCCCGGCGTCCTTGACCTGCTGGACGAGGTCGGTCGGCGCCTGGCCGAAGGCCACGTCGAGGCTGGCGTAGCCACCGGTGGCCACATAGCCCTCCAGCGTGTGGCCCTCGGCCATGTCGAAGCGCGACGTCAGCACGCTGAGCGGTTCAGCCATCGTCGTGCTCCTTGGGATCGGCGCCGCCACCCTCGGGGTCGGCGCCCTCACCCTCGCGCTCGGCGTCGTCGCCGTCGGGGTCGGCGCCGTCACCGTCGGGGCCGGCGTCGCCACCGGCGTCACCGTCGGGCTCGGCGTCGTCCCCCTCGCGCTCGGCGTCGTCGCCCTGGCGGTGGGCGCTGGCGTCGCCGGCCGGGCGCGGGGTCACCGTGGGCTCCCAGTCCGGAGGGGTGGTGGGAAACTCGCGGGCACTAGCGCCCGCTGACGCCTCCACTTCGTCGGGGTCGGCCCCGGCCTCGCGGACCGCCTGGCGCGCCTGGGCGCGCTGCGCCTCGCGGTCGACGGCGAACGTTGGCTCCACGGGGACCCACACGGTGCCGGGCCCGGACTCGACGGGCGGCAGCGCGCCGTCGTCGGCGCGCGCCTGGCTGCAGGCGCGACCGACGTCGCCGGCCACGCCCTCAACGTCGGGCGGGCCCAGCCCCGCCAGGCGGTGTGACACCGCGCGCATGCCCTCCGGGGGCATCCCCCGCGTGGGCGCCGGACGCTCACCCGCCAACAATTGGTCCACCAGCGCCTCGGCCGACTCCGGCGTTTGGCACTCGTAGTTGAGATAGTCCACGGTGACCACCGGCGCACCCTCGCAGTTGCCCAGGCACTCGGCGTGCTCCAGCGTCAGCGCGCCGTCGGCGGTCGTCTCGTTGTGGCCCACCCCGAGCTTGGCCGACAGCCGCTGATAGACCTCGCCGGCGCCGCGCACCTGGCACGAGAAGTTCGTGCACACGCTGACGAGGTGGCGGCCCAGCGGCTCGCGCTTGTACATGGAGTAGAACGTGGCCACGGCGGCCACCTCGGCCTTGGTCAGGCCCAGGCGGTCGGCGCACAGGGCCACGCCGGCGTCGGTGATGTAGCCGTCGGCGTACTGGACCAGGTGCAGCAACGGCAGCAACGCCGAGCGGGGGTGGGGATAGCGCCCCACCAGCTCGTCGGCCTTGGCCATCAACTCCTCGGTATAGGCAGTGGGCTCGCTCATCGCCGAACCCCTCCCGCGTCGTGGCCCACCGGCCGTCGAAGGCCTCGCGCTGTGCTCATCGGTCCACGCCTCCCATGACCGGGTCCACCGAGGCGACGGCGGCGATCACGTCGGCCACCTGCAACCCGCTGGTCATCGCCGGCAGCGAGCCGATGTGGATGAAGCTGGGATCGCGCACGTGCACCCGGTAGGGCTTGTTGGTGCCCGCCGCCGTCACGTGGTAGCCGAGCTCGCCGCGGGCCGACTCCACGGGGCAGTACACCCGCCCGCTAGGCACGGTGAAGCCCTCGGTGACCAGCTTGAAGTGGTGGATCAGCGCCTCCATCGACTGGCCCATGATCTTGTCGACGTACTGCCGGGCGTTGCCGATGCCGTCGGGGCCCAGCGCCAGCTGGGCGGGCCAGCCGACTTTGTCGTCCTCGACCATCACCGGCCCCGACGGCAGCGCCTCCAGGGCCTGCTCGATGATGCGCAGCGACTGGCGCACCTCGCCCAAGCGCACCGTGTAGCGGTCGTAGGCGTCGCCCTCGCTGCCGGTGACCACCTCGAAGTCGTACTGCTCGATGCCGCAGTAGGGGTCGGTGACGCGCACGTCGTAGGGCACCCCCGCCGCGCGCAACACCGGCCCGGTCACGCCCAAGTCGAGGCACTCGTCGGCGTCCAGAACCGCCACGCCCTTGTTGCGCTCGATCCACACGGGGTTGTCGGACAGCAGCTGCTCGAACTCGTCGATGCGCCGCGGCATCTCGGTCAGCACGGTGTTGACGTGCTCAGCGAAGTCGTCGGGGGTGTCCTGGGCCAGCCCGCCGGGGCGGATGTAGGCGTGGTTCATCCGCAGCCCGGAGACGTTCTCGAACACATCCAGCACGGTCTCGCGCTCGCGGAAGCCGTAGATCATGGCCGTCGTCGAGCCCAGCTCCATGCCGCTGGTGGCCATCCACACCATGTGGCTGGAGATGCGGTTGAGCTCGGTCATGATCACGCGGATCACGTTGGCGCGCGCCGGCACCTGATCGGCGATGCCCAGCAGCTTCTCCACGGCCAGGCAGTAGCCCAGCTCGTTGAACATCGGCGAGAGGTAGTCCATGCGCGTGACGAACGTCACGCCCTGCACCCAGGGGCGGTACTCGAGGTTCTTCTCGATGCCGGTGTGCAGATAGCCGATGATGGGCTCGTTGTGCAGCACGCGCTCGCCGTTGAGGGTCAGCTTCATGCGCAGCACCCCGTGGGTGGAGGGGTGCTGGGGCCCCATGTTGATGACCATGAGGTCGTCCTCGGCGGCGTCGGCCAGCTCCTGCCAGTCGCCGCCGACCAGCACGTGGTCACCGGCCGGTGACAGGGCGCCCTCACCGGTCGGTGCGACCGCCTCGTCGGCCGGCGTGGCCTCGTCGGCCCAGGTGCCGTCGTATCCCATGCAGCGTCTCGTCGCCTTTGCTCGTGGCGGCTAGTAGTCGCGCTCGTCCGGCGGGGGGATCGTCGCCCCCTCGTACTGGACCTCCACGCCGCCCAGCGGGTAGTCCTTGCGGTGGGGGTGGCCGACCCAGTCCTCGGGCATGAGGATGCGCTCGAGATGGTCGTGGCCCTCGAAGGCCACGCCGAAGAAGTCGTAGCACTCGCGCTCCATGTAGCGCGCTGAGCGATACACCTCCACCGCGGTGGGCACGCGCGGCTCGACGTCGGGCACCGACACCCGCACCCGGAAGCGATGGCCCTGGGTGATTGAGGTCAGCAGGTAGTCGACGTCGATGGTCCCCGGGCGCTGGGACGCGTAGGTGGGCCAGCCGGTGGTCTCCTCGACGTCGGCCTCGAGGCGCCCGCCGGGCCAGTGGACCCCGGACAAGTCGCTGAGCAGCTCACACGACAGCAGCTCGTCGTCGCGGCAGAACCTGAGCACCTCCACCAGTTGCGACGGGCTGGTCACCATCGTCAGCTCGTCGCGGTCGGCCAGCGCCTCCAGGCCGTTGGCGTCGCCCTCGGCGGCGTCACCGAAGCGCTGCGTCAGCCGATCGCGCACCGCGGCGAGGTGGGCCGGTAGGGAGGCCGTAAGCTGGCCGGCCCGCTGCGTGGCCTGCTCACCGAGGGTGACGTTGGGGTTGTCGTCGCGGCTCACGAGCCGCCTCCCCGGGCGTTCCACACCTTGGCGGCCTCGTCGTCGGCCGTCTCGTCGCGACCGTGGCGGGTGCCCGAGCGCGGTGCGAAGTCAGCCTCGGCCACCCCTTCCTGGCTGGGGTCGGGGTCGATCCAGCCGGTGCGGCGGCGAAAGGCGCTCATGGACTCGCCCGGGCGGGGCCGCTCGACTAGCTGCTCGTTCTTGATCTTGTCGTGCAGCTTGACGATGCCGTCCATGAGCATCTCCGGGCGCGGCGGGCAGCCCGGCACGTACATGTCCACCGGGACGATGTGATCCACGCCTTGGACGATGGCGTAGTTGTTGAACATGCCGCCGCTGGAGGCACACACCCCCATCGACAGCACCCACTTGGGATCGGGCATCTGGTCGTAGAGGTTGCGGATGACCGGGGCCATCTTCTGGCTCACGCGCCCGGCGACGATCATCAGGTCGGCCTGGCGCGGCGAGGCCCGAAAGACCTCCATGCCAAAGCGGGCCATGTCGTAGTGGCCCGCCCCGGTCGACATCATCTCGATGGCACAGCAGGCCAGGCCGAACGTGGCCGGCCACAGGCTGCCGGCGCGGCCCCAGCCGACGAACCGCTCCACGCTGGTCAGCAGGATGCCGTTGGGCAGCTTGGACTCTAATCCCACTGCAGGCCTCCCTTGCGCAGCACGTAGTAATAGCTCTCGAACAGCAGTGCAGCGAAGATGGCCATGGCGATCACGCCGTACCAGCCCAGCTCGCGCAGCACCGTCGCCCACGGGTAGAAGAACACCGCCTCCACGTCGAACACGATGAACAGCATCGCCACCAGGTAGAACTTCACCGCGAAGCGGCTGCCGGCCACGTCGGTCTCGGGGGCAGGGATGATGCCCGACTCGTAGGGCGCGGCCTTGACCGGGCCCGGCCGATGCGGGCCCAACCGGTGGGACACCAGCAGCGACAGGCCCACGAACGCGGCGGCGAGCACCGCCAGGATCGCAAGCGGCAGGTACTGGGCCAGCACAGCGGTCGGATCCTTTTCCAGGGGATGCGTGCGGTGCGGCTCGCCGCCGGCGGCAAGAGGCGCATGGGCCCTCGAGGGTGGCAGACGCTGGGCGGGTCAAAGCGGCGGCCGCGCTGGCCCGCGGGCGACAACGGCGAGCAATCGCGCAGCCTAGGTCGCCCCAACCGGGGCTCACAAACGGCGCCGGTGGGCGGGCACGTCGGGGGTCGGGTCGCGCGCGGCGCGCTCCAAGACGGGTCATGCCGCCGGCACCGCCCGCGTCACCGTGTTGATGATGCGGTCAATGGAATCGGCGCTGCGCCGGTCCACCAGGTGGGCCAGGAAGCGGTAGGCCAGGCGCATCAGCACTTGCGAGCGCATGCCGTGGTCGCGGCACCAGCGCATGATCGTCGGGTTGCCAATCAGCTCGGCGAACGTCACGCCCAGGCGGTAGTAGCCACCCCACTCGTTGGCCACGGCGGCGGGATAGCCCGCCAGCGGGGCGTCGTCGCGGGTGGCCAGGGCCCGGTCGACCGCCTCGGCGGCCAGCGCGCCGGCCTCGATGGCATAGCTGATGCCCTCGCCGTTGAACGGGTTGACCATGCCGGCGGCGTCGCCCACCAGCAGCAGGCCCTTGTGGGCGGCGGGGCGACGGTTGTGCGACATGGGCAGGCCGGCGCTGGCGGGTCGGCCCTGGCGGGTGCTCGCCGACAGGCCCCATTCGGCGGGAAAACCGCTTACCCAGGCGTCCAGCACCTTGGGATAGCTCACCCCGCGGAAGTGGCTGGAGGTGTCCAGCTGGCCCCAGCCGACGTTGACCGTACCGTCGGCCAGCGGAAAGATCCAGCCGTAGGCGGGCAGCAGCACGCCGTCGGCCTCGACGTCCAGGAAGGCCTCCATCATGTCCAAATCGGGGCGCTGGTGGTCGTAGTAGGCGCGCACGGCCACGCCGAGAGGCCGGGCCTGATCGCGGTGCAGCCCCACGGCCACGCCCAGCCGCGACGAGTTGCCGTCGCAGGCCACCACCACCGGGGCGCGCACGCTGCCGCTGGCGGTGACCGCGCCGTCGGCGTCGCGCTGATGCCACGTGACCCCGGCGATGCGCTCCTGACTGTCGGTCAGCCACACGGGGCCGGTGACCTCACAGCCCTGCCACAGCTGGGCGCCGCCGGCCTCGGCGTGGCGCGCCAGGGCCTCGTCGAACACCCAGCGCGTGGCCGTCAGCGAGTGCGCCGGCCAGTCGGGCAGCTCCGGCCAGGGCAGGTCGAGGACGACCTCGTGGTCGGTGGTGCCGTCGGCGCGGCGGGTCACGCGACCGCCGTACATGCGCAGGCCCCGCTGGCGATGCCAGCCCGGGGCGGTGCCCTCGGCCTCGGCGACAAGGCCCAGCCGGGACAGGGCGCGCACCGCCCGGGGCGTCAGCGCGTCGCCACACACCTTGTCGCGGGGAAACGTGTGCTTCTCCAGCAGCACGACGTCGCGACCGGCGTCGGCCAAGAACCGCGCCACCGCCGAGCCAGCCGGGCCGGCGCCGACGACGACCGCGTCAGCGTGGGCGGTCGGCGTGGCAGCGGTCGCGGGCGTCACCGTCACGGGTGCTCCTGGGGTCGGGGGTCACAGGCCACGATATTGTGATTGTGCTCACGACTGCATGCGAGGCGGTGACTTTGCCGGGCGCACCGCCCGGTGGACCGCCACGGCCCCGGCCGCCAGGCGCTTCACGCCCACCCGGGCCCATCCGGCGGCGGCCACGCGGTCGGCCAGCTCGGTGGCGTCGGGCCAGGCGGCGATGGACTCGGCCAGGTACGTGTAGGCGCGCGGATCGCTGGCCACCGCGCGGGCCACCCGCGGCACCGCCGCGCGCAGCAACGCGTGATAGCCCCGCCGCAACGCCGCCCGCGGCGGCTGGCTGAACTCCAAGATCACCAGGCGCGCCCCGGGCCGCGCGACCCGGGCGAACTCCACCAGCGCCGCGTCGAGGTCGGCCAAGTTGCGCAGCCCGAAGCCGATGGTCACCGCGTCGACGCTGGCGTCTTCCAGCGGCAGTCGGGTGCCGTCGCCGGCGCACCACCGCACCGACGCGGGCACGCCATCGCGACGCTGACCGGTGGCCAGCATCGCCACTGAGAAATCCAGGGCGCACACGTGCGCGCCGGCACGGGCCAGCTCTTGGGCCACCTTGCCGGTGCCGGTGGCCACGTCCAGCGCCACCCGCCCGGGCGCAACCGCGGCCGCGCGGGCGGCCACCCGCCGCCAGTGGGCATCCCGGCCGGCCGACAAAACGGTGTTGACCAGGTCGTAGCGGGGCGCGACCCGGTCGAACATGGCCTGGACCAGCGCCGCGTCCTTGTCGGGGTGGGCGCGCGGATCGGGCAGGGGCCCGCCACAGGGGGCAGCGGTCATGGGCCCAGACAGGGGGCAGAGGTCATGGGCCCAGTCTGCCGGCTCGAGCCGGCACGGCCGCAGGGCGCGGCGCCACGGCGTCAGCCGCCCTCGTCGCGCCACGCCTGGGCGTCGATCGGTGGCCAGACGACGTCGGCGCTGGCGCGGCGCGCGCGCTGGACGCCAGCCAGCACCGTCAGGACCTGGCGGCCGGCGGCGGCCAGCACGGCCTCGGCGCGGCCGGTGGCGGCGCCGGTGTCCTCCACGGCCACCAGGTCGGCACGCCGCCCCGGGGCCAACGACCCGGCGGTCTCGCCCCAGCCCAGCCGCGCCGCGCCGACGCCGGTGACCAACGTCAGGGCGCCCTCGGCCAGGCTGGCCGCTGCGCACGGCGGCCAGCCGGCCAGGCCGGCGTCGGCGGCCAGCCCCGCGAAGGCGGCTGCGTCGGCCAGCGGGTCGGGCGCGGGCGTCAGGCCACCGCCAAGGACCACGCCGGCGCCGCCCTCGGCCACAGGCGCCAGGTCGGGCGCGCTCGCCGCGCGTGGCACCACCAGCACGCTCACGCCGGCGCGTGCCAGGCGCTGGGCGTCGGCGACATCCACCGCTGGGTTGGGACCCACGCTGACGCCGGGGCGCAGCACGCCCGCGTGGCCCAGCGCCTCGATGTCCACCGGCCGACCGGGTCGGGTGGTCACCCGCAGGGGGGCGTCCCCCGCGGCGCGGGCGGCGGTGGCCACTCCGGCCACGTCGCCGTCGTCGGGCGGGGCCGCGAGGGCGACGCCGACGCGGCGCCCCGCCACGCGCCGGCTCAGCCGCGCCCGCAGCGCGGCGGCGACGTCGTCGGCCTCGTCGGCGCCCACCGCGCCGACGTCGATCAGCGAGTCGCCCGGCAGGCGGGTGCGCGTCATCGCCGGCACGCCCGTGCCCCATCGAAGGTGATCCACCGCCAGGGGGGCCGACCGGCGGCGCCGGTCGGCGCTCCAGGGCGCTGCCCGCGCCTCGTCGCCACCGGGGCGGGCCAGGACGCCGGCGGGATCAAGCGGATCGGCGACAGCAAACGGGTCGGCTGCCTGGGCATCGCCGGCGGACTCGGCGGCGTCGTCGAGCTCGACGACGGTGGCGGCGTTGACCAGGGCCGGCAACAGCGCGCCGTCGACGTGATGGCGCCGCGACGCGTGGCCCGCGAGCCGGTCGACGGGGGCCACGGCGGCTACCCGCTCGCCCTCGACCAGCACGCCGGCATCGGCCACACACCGCCCGTCGCCGGGCAGGACCGCGGACGCGCTATACAGGGTGGCCACGACGCGAGCATCGGGGCTGGCCGCGCCCGCCCGCAAGCCACCTCGCCCACCGGCAAGCCAGCTCGCCCACCTCGCCCGCCGGCAAGCCACCTGGCTCATCTCTGTCGCCGGTTGCGCTCGCGCCGGCGGGGCAACGCCCGGCGCTCGCGCCGAGTGTCCTTAAGCTCACGGCGGCGTGTGCCGATTGCCGTCAGCGGCGTCCGTGTGCCACGCCGTGTCGAAGAGGTTGGACGATGACGCTGACGCAAACGCCTTCGCTGCACGCCGACGTCCCCGTCCCCCCACCGCCGCGGGGGGACGGCGACGGCGACGCCACAGCACCTTCCCCGCTGCTGGCGTCGGCTCGGGCCGTGTCAGGCGGCCAAGCCTCGCCGCGCCCGCCGGGGGCGGGGGCGGCCGCGAGCGGGGTGGCCACGGACGCCCTCGCCGACCCCGACGCCGGCCTCGACCACTCGGCCGGGGGCGCTGACGCCCCGCGCGGGCTGGCCTCGGTATTGGATCTGGAGCACAACGCCTTGGAGCCCGCCGCGTTCACGCGGCCACAGACGTCGCGGCCGCCGCGCCCCCGCCCGGTGCAGCCGCCGACGTCGACCGACGAGGCCGCGCTGCGCCGCCAGCGCCTGTGGGTGGGCGCCGTCACGACCGGCGTGGGCGCGGCAAGCGCCGCCGTGATCGCCTCCTGGTTCTTGTGACGGCGGGGCGTGCCCGCGCCTCGGCGGGCGCGCCCGCGTGCCGGGACGTCGTCCAGCGTCTCGGGGAAGTGATCGCCGGTGTCGAGGCGCGCCGCCGCGTGCCGAAACGTCGGGGCCGGGGCCGCCTTTGCTGGCGCGCGCTTGGCCCGCGGCGATGCCCCCCGTTTTCGCGCTCTGGCCACCGTGACCACCCAGCGCGCGTGACGTTTCAAGCGAGGGGTCGTAACGTGGCGGCGATGGGATACCGCGTCGAGGAGCTCGCCCGCCGCTGTGGCCTGACAGTCGACACCATCCGCTTCTATCAGACCCGCGGGCTGCTGCCGCCGCCGGCCCGCGAGGGCCGCCACGCCGTCTACGACGACGCCCACGTCGAGCGCCTCGAGCGCATCCGCGCCCTCAAGGGGCAGGGCTTTCGTCTGGAAATGATCCGCCGCACCCTCGACGGCGAGCTCGACGTCGCCGAGCAGGCGCTGGCCGGCGCGCTGGCCGCCGACG
>PXPH01000051.1:0-2715 GCA_003021615.1 Actinobacteria bacterium QS_8_72_14 | reverse complement strand
GCCGGACGGACGACCGACGACAGCGACGGGGAACGCAAGGGGACCGACGCCGGCGATCACGACGCCGCCAGCCGCGGCAGCGATCACGACGCCGAGGCGGTCGCCGAGCACGTCGTCGGGGCGCTGCAGGCGACGCTGCCGGCGGCGACCGCGATCGTCGCCCATCACTTCCGCCGGCGGCTGCTGGCCGCCGCGCGGGCCCGCCTGGAGGGCGCGTGAGCCCCCCACTGCGGGTGGTCACGACCGAGGTGACCCCGCCAGCGGACCTGTTGAGCCGACTGCCGGCGCCCGACGGCGCCGCGATGGTGCGCGACGGCGACGGCGTGATCGGCTGGGGCGAGGCGGCCCGACTGCCGGTGGGCGACGCGCCGGGGCGCTTCGCCGCCGCCGGGACGGCGCTGGCCGAGCTGGTCGCCGCCAGCGACGTCGACGACCCGGTGGGAGCCCGCGGCAGCGGGCTGGTGGCGTTCGTGGCGGCCACGTTCGATCCGACGTCGGCGGCGACGTCGACGCTGGTGACCGACTTCAGCATGTACGCCTCCGGACGATCGGTCGTTTGGAGACGCATGACGTAGCCCTGTCCGTCCGACCGGGCCGCCAAGGCGATCGAGCGCATCCACGCCGGCGAGCTCGCCAAGGTGGTGCTGGCCCGCGACGTGCGGGTGTGGGCCGACGACGGCCTGGACCCCCGAGCGCTGGCGCGGCGGCTGGCCGCGCGCTTTCCCACCTGCCACACGTTCGCGGTGGAGGGCCTGGTTGGGGCCAGCCCGGAGCTGTTGGTCGCCCGCGACGGCGCGGCGGTGCGCTCACGGGTGCTGGCCGGGACCGTGGGCCGCGACCCGGACCCGGCCACCGACGCCGCCGGGGGCGAGTGGCTGCGCACCAGCGCCAAGGACCGCCGCGAGCACGACCACGCCGTGGAGTCGGCCAGGGCGGCGCTGGCCCCGGTGTGTGACGAGCTGGCCGTCGACGACCAGCCGTGGCTGCTGGACCTGGCCAACGTCCGCCATCTGGCCACCGACCTGCGGGGGGCGGGGGCCACCGCTGGCGCACTGCCGGACACGCTGGCGCTGGTCGACCGGCTGCATCCCACCGCCGCCGTGTGTGGCACGCCCGCCACGGCGGCGCTGTCGGCGCTGCGCGAGCTCGAGTCGCTGGACCGGGCCCGCTACGCAGGGCCGGTGGGCTGGGTCGACGGCCGCGGCGACGGGGAGGTGGCCGTGGCGTTGCGGTGTGCCGAGGTCGACGCACGCTCGGCGCGGCTGTTCGCCGGCGCGGGCATCGTGGGCGACTCGCGCCCCGAGGCGGAGCTCGAGGAGACCCGCCTGAAGCTCGAGGCGATGCGCACCGCGCTGCGCAGCGCCTGAGCCGCCACGCGCCGGCGCCCACGGCCCCGGCTCGCCGCGGCCCCGTCACGACGCGAGCGAGCCCCTCACCGCGGTCCGGCCGCAAGGCGCGCCTCGACCGCCTCGACGGCGGCGGCGCGCAGGTTCGCGTGGTCGGCCGCCGTGGTGTGACGGTCGGTGGCCACGCGCACCAGCTGCAGCCCGCCGGCGGCACGAGCGGCGGCCAGGGCGGGGCCCAACTCGCCGGCGCCGGCGACGTCGACCCCCGGGATCCCGAAGGCGCCGGCCATCGCGGCGAGATCCACGCCGTGAGGGGTGGTAAAGCGCTGCTGGCGCTTTGCGGGCAGCTCCCCCGGCGGTAGCTGGGCGAAGATCCCACCGCCGTCGTTGTCGACGACCACCAGCGTCAGATCCGGCTGGGGCGGGCCGCAGACGGCCAGGCCGGCGGCGTCATGCAGCACCGACAGGTCGCCGGCCAAGGCCACGACCGGCCGGCGGGTGCCCAGCGCCGCGCCCATGGCGGTGGAGGCCAGGCCGTCGATGCCCGAGGCGCCGCGATTGCCCATCACCGTGACGTCGTCGCGGCCGGGGGCGTACTCGTCGAGGTCGCGCACGGGACGGCTGGAGCCGGCCACCAGCACCGCGCCGGGGGGCAGGGCCGCCACGAGGTCGCGGGCCAGGCGCGCCTCGCCGAGGGCGTCGCCGGCGTCCAGCCGGGCATCGATGGCCGCGCGGGCGGCCCCGCCGGCGTCGTGCCACGCCGCCCGCCACGCGGCGGCCTCCTGTGAGCCGACGTCGGCGTCCTCGTTCGTGGCGACATCGGCCTCGTCGGGCGCGGCGACATCGGCCTCGCCGGTCGGCACGGGCGGGTCCAAGCGGGCCGCCACGGCGGCCGCGACCCGGTCGGGCTCGCCATCGATTAGCCACGCGGCAGTGCGCGGCGGGTCGTGCCAACGGCCGCCGGTGGTCACCACCACCTGCTCGGCCCCGCTATTGGCCAGCAGCGCGCCCAGCGGCCGGCCCAGCACCGCGCGGCCCAACCGCAGGATCACCTCGGGGCGCCAGGCGGCGACGAACGCCTCGCTGCGCAGCGCCCCGTCGGCGCAGTCCACCAGGCATGCCCCCTGGCGTGCGCGCGAGGTGGGCTCGGCGAGCAGTGGCCAGCCCAGCCGGGCGGCGAGGTCGGCAATGGCGGTGCCCCCCCGGGCCGGGTCGTCGGGCCAGCCGGGCGGTGCCAGGCCCCGGTCGGCGGGCACCGCGCCCTCCCCGGCGACGATCAGCCCGCGCGGCTCGCCGGCCAGACGGCGAGCGAGCTCGGCGATCACGGCGTCGTCGGGCAGCGACGCGCGAGCGCGCGCGCTCGTCCAAG
>PXPH01000050.1 GCA_003021615.1 Actinobacteria bacterium QS_8_72_14 | reverse complement strand
CCCCGCTCGAATACGAAGAGGACCAACATGCCTTGACTACCCCGATATCGCTCCCACTGGCCGCATAAGCACCGTGTCCGGCACTACGGGGGAACCTCACATCGTCGCTTTTGCGCCGTCTGCGGCGTATGATGCGCCCGCGGTCTGCGGAGGGCGGCGTTGGACGAAGTCAAACAGCTGCGTCTGGCGCTGGTGCTGTACGGCGGCGTCTCGCTGGCCGTCTACATGCACGGAGTCACCAAGGAGCTCCAGCGGCTGGTGCGCGGCTCGGCGCTGCTGGCCGGCGAGCCGGGCCGCGCCGAGTCCAGCGGACAGCGCGAGGCTGCACCCAGCGCGGAGGGCGACGCCGGGCCCAGCGACAGCGTGTATCGCGAGCTCCTGCGGGCCAAGGCCGAGTCCGACGGCGGCGTGCGCACCCGTGTGGTGATCGACACGATCGCGGCCTCCTCGGCGGGGGGCATCAACGGGGTGTACCTGGCTAAGGCGCTGGCCCGCGACCTGTCACAGGACGGGTTGCGCGACGTGTGGCTGACGCGCGCCGACATGGCCAACCTCGTGCGCGGCCCCAAGTGGCTGCCGTGGCAAATCCGGCTGGGGTGGGTGGGTCTGACGCCGTGGCACGCCCCCCTTGAGGGCGGGCCCATGTGCGCCTGGCTGTACCAGGCGCTGGCCAACATGGACGCGCGCGGCGCCGCCGAGCGCGGTGCCGCCGAGCGCGGTGCCGCCGAGCCGACGTTGCCGCCGCCGGACCACGACCTGGAGGTGTTTGTCACGCTGACCGACGCGGGCGGCTACAGCCGCGACGTGGTCATCACTGACCCGCCCGCGGTGTCCCAGCGTCAGCACCGCCACGTGATGGCGTTTCGCCACGGCCGTGGCCGGTGGGATTTCGCCGCCGGCGACCAGCACGACGCCGCGCTGGCCTTTGCGGCGCGGGCGACGTCGTCGCTGCCGGGCGGCTTCCCGGCGTTGAGCCTCGGCACCTTCAAGCGAGAGCTGCAGCAGCGCTGCGGCGTCGAGATCGACTGGGACGCGGCCCTGTCACATCTGTTTCGCCGCTACGAGCTGGCCGGCGCCGACCCGCAGGCGGCTTACTTCATCGACGGCGGGCTGCTGGACAACAAGCCCTTCGAGCACGTCGTGGCGGCTCTCCAGCACAAGCACACCGCGGTGGAGGTTGATCGCCAGCTGATCTACGTGGATCCCGACCCCGCCGGGGGCGACCGTGACCGCGCGGATGGCCAGCCGTCGCCGCTTGCCACCCTGGGAAAGGCAGCCCGTGCGGTGAGCCACGAGGCCATCCTCGACGAGATCCGCGCGTTGCGGGCGCGCAACGCGCGGGTGCGCGAGCTGTGCGACGTGATCGAGTCCAGTTGGCCCGATGTGGCCGGCGACGTCGAACAGCAGCTGGGCCCGGCCACGCTGGCCACGCCGCCCGGCGAGATGGACGAGACGACGTGGCGGCGCTGGAGCACGCGGCTGCATGCGCTGGCGGCGCAGCGCGACCCGGCCTATGCCAGCTACGTGCGCACCAAGATCGCCGACGCCGTCGACCGCTGGGCTAGCGCCGTAGCCCGGTCGGTGGATTATCCCCTGGACAGCCACCACGCCGCCTTCGTCGCACGGGTTTTGCAGACCCGGGCGCGCCAGGCCGGCCTGTACGAGCCGGACGTCGCCACCCCCACGGCCCAGCAGGTGGAGTTCTTGCGCGATCTCGACCTGGGCTATCGCGAACGGCGGTTGTGCTTTTTGCTGGCCGGGCTGGCCCGGTGGTATCGCGAGGCCGACGACGCCGGCGTGTCGCGCCACCAGCTCGACGCCGCCAGCGAAGCGTTGTCGGATCGGTTGGCCCATGTTCGGGCTGCCATGGCCGGCGAGGAGCCAGCCCACGAGGTGCGCCAGCAGGCCCGCGCCTGCTTCGACGTGGACCGCCTGGGCGATGACGTCCATGGCGGCCAGGACGCAGCAGAGGCGTTTGTGGCGCGCACCGCCGACGAGCTCGACGGGTTGGAGACGGCGCTGCGCACGCACCTGAGACAGCGCTTCCACGGGGCAGCGGTGGAGCTGGCACGCGATTGGCACCGGCGCATCGCCGACTGGCCCGAGACGGCGCGCCGGTGGCTGGCGACCCGCTATCTGGGGTTTCCGCTGTGGGATGCCCGATTGTTTCCCCTGCAGCGCGTCAGCGGGGTCGGTGAACAGGACGAGGTCGAGATCGCCCGGCTCAGCCCCCGCGACGCCCAGCTGCTGCGCCCGTTGGGCTGTGGCGGCGAGCTCGCCGGCGCCACGCGCCACTACCTCGGGGCGTTCTTTACCCGCGCGGGCCGCGAGCGCGACTACCTGTGGGGACGCCTGGACGCCGCCGAGGCCATGATCCGGATGCTGTTGGGCCGTGACCGCACCAACGAGGACGTCGAGGGCTGGTGCTATCGCGCGTTCGCGGCGATCCTCGACGAGGAACGCGGGGCATTGGCCCACGCCAGCGAGCTGATCGAGTGCCTGGACCGGGGCGTGGCCCAGCGTCTGTGGCCACAGGACGCCGACGTCGGCGGCTAACGCCGCGCGGCGTCGTCCAGGATCGCGCCGCTGGCCCGAGCCACAGCGCGGCCTGCCCGGCCGCCGCGGCCGGCGGCGTCACCCGCCTGCGCCGGCGTCGGCTGGCTGGCGGGCCCGGTCGAGCTCGTCGACGACCGCGCGCAGTACCGTCTGGACGTCGCCGATGACGGCGTAGTCGGCGCGCTGGACCAGCGACGCCTCCGGATCGGTGTTGATCGCCAGGATCCGCTGGGCGTCTTTGCAGCCCACCCAGTGCTGGGTCGCCCCGGAGATGCCACAGGCGATGTACAGATTCGGCGCGATGCGGGTGCCGGTCTGGCCGACCTGATCCGCGTGGGGCCGCCAGCCGTTGTTGGTAGCCACCCGCGAGCAGCCCACCGCGCCGCCCAGGCGTTCGGCGAGCTCCTCCAGCACCGCGAACCCCTCGGCGCTGCCCACCCCGCGGCCGCCGGACACGACCACCGGCGCGGTCGACAGCGTCACCCCGGCGCCCAGCGGGGTGCGCTGGGCCACCTGAGTGCGCGCCAGCGTCGGGTCGAGGTCGCAGGCGAAGGTCGAGACCGTGGCGTGCTCCAGCCCCGGCGTGGGCTGGACCGCCACCGCGTGCGGCGCGAGGGTGGCCAGCTTGACCGAGGCCGCCAAGGTGGCGTCCTCCCACAGCACGCCACCCCAGCGCTGGCGGGTCACCGACCAGGCGTCGCCGTCGACGGCGATCGCCACGCACCCGGTGGCCAGCGACAGCTCGGTGACCGCGGCGGCGTGGGCCATGATCTCGTTGCCCCGGGCCGTGCCCGGCGCCACCACGCCGGTCGGCTCGACCGAGCGGATCAGCTGAGCTAGCGCCGCGCCGAAGGCCTCCGGGCCGTACTCGGCCAGCAGGGGGTCGGTTACCGCATGCACCCGGGCGACGCCCTCGGCGGCCAGTGCGGGGGCCAGGCGCCGGGCCAGCTCCTCGTCGGCGGCCAGCACGACCGCCTCGACCGTGCCGGCCAGCTCGCGGGCGACCGTCAGCGCCTGGCGCGTGGCTTCGCAGACGGCGTCGCCGTCGGCCTCGACCAGCACCAGGCACACGGTTTGGCTCGCGCCGGACTGGCCGTTGGAGCCGTGCGTCGCGTCGCTCATGTCAGTCCCTCCTCGCCCAGGAGCTCCACCACGCGCGGCGCGGCGTCCGCGCCGCGGCCTAGGATCTCGGTCTCGGTGGTCTCATCCGGCGGGTAGCGCAGCCCGTGGCTGGTCAGCCCCCCGGGGTGGTGTAACGCGGCGATGGTGCGCACCGTGGCCTTGCGGGCGCGCATGCGCCCCTTCAGCGCTGGATAACGCGGCAGGTTCAGGCCCTTTTTGACGGCCACGGCCGCCGGCAGCGGCACCTCGTAGCGTTCCGAGCCGGCGGCGGTGTCGCGACGCAGGGCCACGTGACCGTCGGACGTCTCCAGGCCCTTGATGCCGTTGACGATCGGCAAGCCCAGCCGGTGAGCGACGCGCACGCTGACCTGCTCGTGGGCGGCGTCGGCCGACTCGTTGCCGAACAGCACCAGGTCGAAGCGCGCCCCTTCTTGTTGCAGCTGCGCGATGGCCTCGCCGAGGGCCGCGGCGGTCGCCTGCGGGTCCCAGTCGGTCCTGTCGGTCTCGACCAGCACGCCGTGGTCGGCCCCGGTGGCGATGCCGTCGCGCATCTGCTCGGCCGCCTCGGGCGGCCCCAGGGTCATGACCGTCGCCGAGCCACCGTGGGCCTCGACCAGGCGCACGGCCTCCTCGACGGCGCACTCCTCGTGTGGGCTCATCGTGAAGCCCAGGTTGCGGGTGTCGATCGCCGAGCCGTCGGCGGTTAGCGGGATCTTGGCGCCCGGGGCGGGCGCTCGCTTGACGCACACCAGAATCTCCACCGTCGCCCCCTTCCCTTTGTTTCTCGGGTGTTTCTCGGGCTGGTCGGTGCTGGATGGCTACCGCTTGGGCCGCCCCTAGGACTTCATGCGCGTGTCCTCGGGGTCAAACAGCGGGGTCCGTCCCACGCGAGCCACCTTGACGGGGTAGTGCTCGCCCATGTACTCCACCTGCAGCCGGTTGCCCTCCACGGCGTGCTCGGGCGGCAGGTAGCTCATCAGCAGGTGCTTGCCCAGCGACGGCCCCGAGCCGGCGCTGGTGACGAAGCTGCGCCGTCCCTTGGCGTCGACGATCGGCCTGCCGTTGCGGTCCAAAATCGGCTCGTGGCCCAGCGGGAACCGGTCGATGCCGTGCTCGGAGCGGTGCGACTCGACCGTGAGCGTGCACAGCGTGGCGGCCGGCTCGCCCTCCCGGGCGGCGAGGTAGGCGTCCTTGCCGATGAAGTCCTGCTGTTTGACCCTCGGCAGGGCCAGACCGGCCTCGACGGGGTCGTACTCGGCCTCGAGCTCGTGGCCCATGAGGCGATAGCCCTTCTCCATGCGCCCGGTGGCGCCATACACCCCGGCGCCGACCGGCACCAGGCCCTGGGGCCGGCCGGCCTCGGCCAGGTCATCCCACAGGCGGCCGCCGGACTCGAAGGGGGCGTGGATCTCCCACCCGAGATCGCCCACATAGCTGATGCGCACCAGCAGGGCGTCCACCGAGCCCAGCGTCACCCATCGGGCGGCCCCAAACGGGAAGGCCTCGTGGGAGATGTCCTCGGCGGCGAGCTTGGCGACGACGTCGCGGGCCCGCGGGCCCCACACGCCCACGGTGCAGACCGCCGAGGAGACGTCGGTCAGCGTCGCCGACCCGTCAACGGGCAGGTGGTCGCTGAACCACTTCTTGTCGCGGGCGCCGTCCGAGCCGCCGGTGATGATGCGGAAGCGGTCGGCGTCGAGGCGCACGATCGTCAGGTCGCTGCGAAAGCCCCCGTTGGGATCCAGCACCGGGGTGTAGACGATGCGGCCCACGGGGCGGTCGAGCTGGGCCACGACCATGCCCTGCAGGTAGTCCAGGGCCCCGGGGCCGGCCACCTCGAACTGGGCGAAGGCGGTGAGGTCGATCATGCCGGCGTTGTGGCGCAGCGCGAGGTGCTCGGCGGTGATGATCGGTGACCACCACCGGCGGTCCCACTCGTGGGCGCGGTTGGCCACGCCGTACTCGGCCACCAGCTCACGGTTGGACTCGTACCAGTGGGGGCGCTCCCAACCCCCGGCCTCGTAGTACACCGCCCCGGCCGCCGCGGTGCGCTCGTGGAAGGGGCTGCGGCGGATGTCGCGGCCCGACTCCCACTGCTCGCCGGGGTGGACGATGCCATAGATCTTGTTGAAGCCCTCCTCGGCGCGGGCGCGCACGAAGGCGCGGGTGCGCTGGTGGGGATACAGCCGGGCGATGTCGGTGCTGTGCGAGTCGACCTCGGTCGCGCCGTCGGTCATCCACTGGGCCAGCATGCGCCCCACGGCGGGGCCCTCCTTGATCCACACGGCCGCGGCCGACCACAGCCCCGCGACCTCGGGGGTCTCGCCCAGCAGCGGCGAGCCGTCGGCGGTGTAGGACAACAGCCCGTTGATGGCGTGGCGCACCCCCGCCCCCGGGGCGTTGAGCACCTCGGGCATCAGCTCGAGGGCGTCGGCCATCTGGGGCTCGAAGTCCTGCTCGGTGAACGGAAGCTGGGTAGGCGACAGCGCCGCCTCCTCGATCGAGGGGATGTCCTCGGGGTTGTGGACGATGGGGCGGTGGGCGTAGCTGCCGATCTCCATGTCGGCGCCGTCCTGGCGCTCGTACATGAGCGTGTCCATGTCGCGGATCATGGGGTAGGCGACGCCGGTGCCGGTGGCCTCGAACTCAGGGATCGGGCCGACGTCGATCAACTGGTGGACCACCGGGACCAGCGGGATGCGCCCGCCGGCCATGCGGGCGACGACGGGGCTCCACACGCCGCAGGCGACCACCACGGCCTCGGTGGCCAGGGTGCCGCGGTCGGTGTGCACGCCCGTGATGTGGCCGGCGTCGGTGTCGATGCCGGTCACCGCCGTGTAGGGGCTGACGGTCAGCGCGCCGGCATCCAGGGCGTGCTGGCGCAGCAGCGTGCCGGCGTGCAGCGAGTCGACCACCGAGGCCGAAGGCGTGTAGAAGCCGCCCAGGATCACCTCGTCGTTGATGAACGGCAGGTGCTTGGTGACCTCGCGGCGTGACAGCAGCTCGGCGTCGACGCCCCAGGCCGTGGCCGAGGCCATGCGCCGGCGCAGTTCCTCCATGCGCTGTGGAGTGCGCGCGAGCTCGATGCCTCCGCAGGTCGTCTGCACCCCCATGGCCTCGTACTGGCGCTGGCTGTCGACGGTCAGCTGGGTGATCTCCTTGGAGTGATCAACCGGGAAGATGAAATTGGACGCGTGGCCGGTCGAGCCGCCCGGATCCGGCAGCGGGCCCTGGTCGACCTGGACGATCGAGCGCCACCCCTTGTCGGCGAGGTGGGCCACCACGGAGTTGCCGACGATGCCGGCGCCGATGACGACGACGTCCGCGCGATCGGGAAGCGTGCTCATTGAAGGCCTCCTCGGGTCAGGTGCGCTCGGCTTTGGCGCACGGGGCGGGGCGTAGGTGGTGGCGACGGTGACCTCCCGTATACTTGAGTGCGTGACATAGATATATCAGTTGTGCACCTGCTCGCGCAACCCCGTAAGATCGAGGCCATGCCCACCCACCACACCACGATCGCCGGGCGGGCCGCCGGCGAGGATGCCGCCGGCGACGCCGGTGGCTACGCGCTGCCCGAGCTCATGACCGTCGAGCCGGAGCGTCGCAGGGTGGCCAGCCTGGCCGAGAAGGCCTATTACCTGCTGCGCGACAAGATCATCACCCTGCAGCTGCCCCCGGGCTCGACCATCGACGAGCGCGCGCTGCAGCAGGAGCTCGATCTGGGCCGCACGCCGATCCGCGAGGCGCTGCATCGCCTGGCCGACGAGAGCTTCGTGCGCGTCATCCCTCGCCGGGGGATGTTCGTGGCGGGGGTCGAGGCCGGGGATCTGGGCGCCATCAGCGAGCTTCGCGTGGAGCTGGAGGGCTTCGCCGGCCGGCTGGGCACCGAGCGGGCCTCGCCCGGCGAGCGAGCCGCCGCCGAGGACCTACGCAAGGAGGTCGCGACCACCGCCGAAGGCGGCGTTAACGGCAACGCCTCGGCCGACCACCTGGACCACCTCGAGTTGATGCGCCTGGATCAGCGCATCCACCGACTGGTCCACCGGTGCACCCGCAACCCCTACTTGCAATCGACGTGCGAGTCCTACTTCGTCCACAGCCTGCGGTTGTGGTTTTTGGGGCTGGATCGCATCACGCGCCTGGACGAGGCCGTGGCCGAGCACCTCGACGTGTTGGCCGCGGTGCGCGACGGCGACGCCGACACGGCCGAGCGGGTGCTGCGCGCCCACGTCGCGGGCTTCGAGCGCGAGATTCGCGCCGTCTTGTGACGCACCGCGTCGGCGTGCTCGTACACTACGCGAGTGTGAGCACCGACGACGGGTCGCGGGCGTCCGACCGCGTTCAAGCTGTCGAGCGTGCCGTTTCGATCCTGCAGTTCTTGGCCCGCAACGGCTGGTCGGGCGTGACCGAGGTGGGCGAGGAGCTCAAGGTCCACAAGTCCACGGCGTTTCGGCTGCTGTCCACGCTCGAGGCCCGAGGCATGGTCGAGCAGCACCTCGACAGTGGCAAGTACCACCTGGGCTTTGGCCTGGTGTATCTGGCACGCGCCGTGTCGGTCGGCCCGGACCTGAGCCGCCACGCCCAGGCCAGCCTCGAGTGGCTGGCCGACGAGATCAGCGAGACGGTCACGCTGGCGGTGCTGGAAGGCGACGAGGCCATCACCATCGACCAGCTCATGCCCGAGACCTCGGTGGTCGGACGCAGCTGGACCGGCCGGCGCAACCCCCTGCACTGCACCTCGGTGGGCAAGGTGTTCCTCGCGGCGCTGCCGCGCAGTCGCGCCGCCATGTACGTCAACGCCCGCCATGTTCGCTACACCGACGAGACGATCGTCAGCCCCGTGGAGCTGCGGGCCGAGCTGGACCGCGTGGTGACTCAGGGCTACGCCACGGCGTGGGAGGAGTTCGAGGAAGGGCTGGCCTCGGTCGCGGCACCGGTGCGGGCCGGCGACGGCACCGTGGTAGCGGCCATGAGCGTCTCGGGGCCCTCCTACCGCCTGTCGGTGCAGACGCTGCACCGCATCGCCGAGTACGTGTGCGAAGCCGCTGCGCGCACGTCGGTGCGCGTGGGAGCCTCGGCCACCGACCTGGTGGGCAGCGGCGGCGAGTGAGCGCGGCGGGTCGACCGCCGACGGTGCCCGCTGGCGCGCGTTAGCGCTCGTAGACACCCACCAAACGGTTCTGCTCGATGATGTGGCCGCTCATGCGCTCCAGCAGCTGAAGGCGGTCCAGGCCGCCCGGGGCGTTGAGCGGCTGGTCGAGACAATAGACCCAGAAGTAGTAGTTGTGCGGCCCGTGACCCGGGGGCGGCGCGGGCCCGCCGTAGCCGGTCGAGCCGAAGGTGGTCAGCCCCAGGTTGAAGTGGCTGCCGTCGCCTTCGGCCAGGCGGGTCGTCTGCGGCGGGATGCCGTACACCACCCAGTGGGTAAACCCCCAGGGCAGCGGCGCGTCCGGATCGTGGCAGATGACGGCGAGCTCGCCGGTGCCCTCGGGCGTGCCCGACCACGCGATCTCGGGCGACACGTTGTCGCCGTCGTAGGCGTGCTTGGCCGGCATCGCCTGGCCGAACTTGAACGACGGGCTGGTCACGGTCAGGTCCTGGATGTTCAAGCCCATGGCGACTGCCTCCTGGTCGTCGGCGTTTCGCTGTGTCGGCGCCGGCTACATGACCGACACCGCCTGCCTGGCCGAGTCGGCGCCCACGCGAGCGCAGCCACCGTAGGGCGGCGCCGATTCGCCGGCGCGGCGACCGCGACACCACCCGCCACACCACGGCGCCGCGCTTCAGGGACGCGGCGCCAGCCACACCCCCCGCAGGCGGCTCACCGCCGCGATGCGGCGCTCAGCGACGCGGTCGGCGGCTTCGCTGGTGGGCACGCCGGCGGTCTCGGCGTAGTCAAAGATCTCGTGGAGGCGATCGCCGATGGCGGTCACGCGCGCCGTGACGCGGTCGCGGGACCAGCCGCCGGCGTGGCGCTCGTCGGAGACCTGGATCAGCCCGCCGGCGTTAATGACGTAATCGGGGGCATAGCAGATGCCCCGGTCGGCCAGGGCCGCGCCGAGACCGTCGTGGGCCAGCTGGTTGTTGGCGCCGCCAGCGACGATCGCACAGGCCAGCTCACGCACGGATACGTCGTCGATGACCCCGCCCAGCGCGTTGGGGCTCAACACGTCGCAGTCGACCCCATGGACCTTGTCGGGCGGCGCGATCTCTGCGCCAGCGTGCTCGGCCGCCCACGCCGTGGCGTCGGGGTTGACATCGGCGACGGTGATCTTGGCGCCCTCGCCGTGCAGGTGCTCGACGAGCTTGCGGCCCACCTTGCCCACGCCCTGCACCGCCACGTGCCGCCCACGCAGCCCGGCGCTGCCCCACACCCGCGCAGCGCACGCCTTGATGCCCTCGAAGACGCCCAGGGCGGTGGCCACCCCCGAGTCGCCCGTGCCCCCCTCGGCGGGGGTGCCGCCGGTCGCCCACGGCGTCTCGCGCTTGATGAGGTCCATGTCAGCCGGCACGGTGCCCACGTCGCAGGCCGTGACATAGCGCCCGCCCAGCGAGGCGATGAAGCGGCCGTAGGCCCGCAGGCGCGCCTCGCTCTTGTCAGCGGCCGGATCGCCGATGATCACGGCCTTGCCGCCGCCGAGATCGAGCCCGGCGCACGCGGCCTTGTAGGTCATCGCCCGAGAGAGCCGCAGGACGTCGGTCAGGGCGGTGGTCTCATCGTCGTAGGGAAAGAAGCGCGTGCCCCCCAGCCCCGGCCCGAGGCGGGTGTCGTGCAAGGCGATGATGCAACGCAGGCCGCTGGGGGGATCATGGCCGTAGACGACCTGCTCATGACCCTCGAGCTGGGCGAAGGGACCGCTCATGCGACCTCCTGACCATGACCGCGCATCGTAGAGAGCCGACTGGTTCGAACTGACTATCCGAAAAATGGCCGGAAAGAGCGATACCGCTCACAACGGTCGCACCGTATTGTTTCGGACGTAGGGTTCGGTATCCGCCATCTGCGACGCACACGGCCGAACCCGAGGAGCGACGAGATGGTTGGCATGACCTCTGCCGAAAACGAACAGCTGCTCACGCCCTCTGAGGTGGCCAAGCTCTTCCGCGTGGACCCTAAGACGGTGACGCGGTGGGCCAAGGCTGGCAAGCTGTCCTCGATCCGCACGTTGGGGGGACACCGCCGCTATCGCGCTGACGAGGTGCACCGGCTGCTGCGTGAGCGCCAAGGCCACAACCCGCACGACTGAGCGCAAGCTTCCGCCGCGACCGCGCCCCCGGGTCGGCGACCACCACAGGGGTGGCGCCGATCCGGGGGCGAATGTCGCCCGTGGCCCAGCGATCGAGCAACTCTCCGGCCACGGCGGCGTCGCAGCCCTGCAGGAGTCAGCCCGGCGCCACGGTGTGGGCCCGCATGCGGCGGCCCCTGTTTCTATCCAGGGGTTCGAGCTGGACACCGCTGACGCTGCTCATGCACGGGCCCTGTCGCCTGCGCGCGGCGTGACGATCCCGGCGGTGGTCAGGGGCGGGGTCGAACCGCCGACCTCGCGATTTTCAGTCGCGCGCTCTACCTACTGAGCTACCTGACCGGGTCGCGGGGCGCTCTCTTCCGGGCGCGTGCGCCGCCAAGCGAGATCGGCGGCGCAGCGGACCTGACGGGATTTGAACCCGCGACCTCCTCCTTGACAGGGAGGTGAGCACTCCTGGCTGCTCCACAGGTCCGTGTGGGTTGTGTGGCCTTACCCTACACCGCTACCGCTTGGCTGCGTGAGGGGCGTTGGTCTTTGGCCACCATCGCTTGGCTGCGTGAGTGGCGTTGGTCCTGGACCCGTGGGCCGTGCAGGACTCGAACCCGCTCCGCCGGGTTAAAAGCCCGGAGCTCTGCCGGTTGAGCTAACGGCCCTGGCCCGGCCTACGGTAGCAAGGCCACCGGCCGTTGAAGCGCGCTAACGAGTGTAGCCATACCGGCGCGCTCATGCGACCCGAGCGGGCCAGGTCGCGTTTCATCCTCGGTGTAAAAGCAGCACGGGCGTAGGCCCTGCTCGAGGCACATCGGGAGGAGGCGCTGGCGGCGTTCCAGGCCGCACTCGAGCACCGCTCCCCCGGTATGCTGGAGCGTGGACCCGAGGAGCACGGCGATGAGTGAGATTCCGCCCCTGATCGACGTTGCCAATGTGCGCGTGTTGTCGCGCTATGTCGTCGAGTTGGACTTCGCCGACGGCGAGACCCGGGTGATCGACCTCGAGCCGTTCCTCTGGGGCGAGATGTTCGATCCGCTGGGCGCTGATTACGAGCTGTTCCGCCAGGTTCGGGTGGATCCCGAGGCGGGAACGATCGTCTGGCCCCACGGAGCTGATCTCTCGCCCCGGACGCTCTACGCAGAGTCCAAGCCGGCTGTTCCCGCTTGAGAGTTCTTGGCCCCCCGGCCGCGGAGCGGTGGAGGGCGAGAGCCTGCGACCGGTGAGAGCACCCTCACCGCCCACCTGGACCACCCGCGGGCGCGCTGGCCCCGCATCGGCCACACCAACCTCATCGAGCCGACTTTCGGGCCACGGCCTCGACGCCGCCAGCACGCCGTTGGCGACCACGGCCGCGTCAGGCGGGCCCGGCCAGCTGGTCACGGCAGTCGGCGCAGCGGCCGTGCACCACCAGATCGACGGCTTCGGACTCGAAGCCGTGGTGGTCGGCCAGGTGCGAGCGGATGCGCTCGATGGCGTCGCCGGCGTGGTGGCCCACCCGGCGGCACCGAGTGCAGTGCAGATGGTAGGCGCCTTCGTCGTGGGCCAACTCCCAATAGCCACGGCCGTCGCCGAGGCGGACCTCGCTGGCCAAGCCGAGCTCGTCGAGCAGGGTCAGCGTGCGGTAGACGCTGGCAAGATTGACGTCGCTGGCGTAGGCGACCGCCAGCTCGTGGATCTCCTCGGCCGGGAGATGGCGCGCGGATTCGGCCAGCACCGCCAACACGGCCTGGCGGGGGGCCGTCAGGCGGTAGCCGGCGGCGCGGAGGCGATCGGTGATGTCCACGCCCACATGATGCCGCGGGTCGCGCGGCTCGCGGTCGGTGCCGGCCCGTCGTTGTCTGCCCCGCGTGGCTAGGCTTGCCGGCGTCTTGGATCATCCCGCCATCGCCGTGGTGCACCACCCTGATCGCGAACTGGCCCACGCTCTGGGCGGCCTGGTCGAGCGCCTCGCCGGCCAGCCCGGCCCGGTCGTGGGCGAGCGCAAGCGAGTACAGCTGCAGCGGCTCGACGACACCCCCTGGAGCGCCGTCCTTGCCACCGGTGGGGACGGGGCCTGGGTCGGTTATGCCCACCTGCGCTGGGAGCACGCCCACCCCGGCGGGTTGGTGGCCTCGGTCGAGCTCGCCGTCGACGGCGACGACGACGTCGCTAGCGACGACTTGCTGGCCGCCGCACGCGCCGCGATCGCCGATGCCGGCGGGGGGCGATGGCAGCTGTGGGCCCATCAACCGGTGGCGGTGCGCGCCGCCGAGCGCGCAGGGCTGGCGCTGGCTCGGCGCCTGTTGCTGATGCACGCGCCGCTGACCGACGAGCTGCCGGCGCTGGCCGCCCCGCCCACCCTGCCCGAGGGGGTGACATTGGCCCCGCTGCGTGACGGTGTCGACGATGCCGCCTTGATTCAGGCCAACAACGCGGCCTTCGCCGACCATCCCGAGCAGGGCGGCTGGAGCCCCGCTGAGCTGGAGATTCGCCGCGCGGCGCCCTGGTACGACCCCACCGATGTGCTGTTGGCGTGGTGGGGCCAGCACCTGCTGGGCTTCCACTGGACCAAGCGCCACCCGCCGGGCCAGCGCGAGCTGGCCGGCGTGGCGCGCCTCGGCGAGGTCTACGTGCTGGCGGTCCATCCCCGGGCGCAGGGCATGGGGCTGGGCCGGGCGCTGCTGCGGGCCGGCGTGGCCCGGCTGGCCGAGCGGGGCTGTAGCGACGCGGCCCTGTACGTCGACGTCGGTGAGCCGGCGGTGAGCCTGTACGAGCGGGAGGGCTTCGAGACCGCGCGAGTCCACCGTTGTTACGTCGGACACGAGCTGGGCTCGGACGGCCGGCGGGCGGCGACGTAGATTGGCCGTCGCGGCCGGCAGCGAGCCCGGCCGCTCAGCTGCTGTCGGAGCCGGCCTCCTCGGGCTCTCCGGCATGGGAGGCGCCGTGCGGATCGAGCTTGTAGCCCACGCCCCGGATCGTGCCGATCAACGACTCGTGCTCGGGGCCCAGCTTGGACCGCAGCCGCCGGATGTGGACGTCGACGGTGCGGGTGCCCCCGAAGTAGTCGAAGCCCCACACCTCTTGCAGCAGCTGGGCGCGGGTGAACACGCGCTGGGGGTTCTGGGCCAGGAAGTTCAACAGCTCGAACTCCCGGAAGGTCAAGTCAAGCGGGTGGCCGCGCAGCCGAACGATGTAGGTGTCCTCGTCGATGGTGAGGTCACCCACGCTGGCCCCGCGACGACGGCGCTCCTCCAGCGTGCGCTCCCAGGCCAGGCGCAGGCGGGTCTCGACCTCGGCGGGGTGGGCGCTTGCCAGCGTCCAGTCGTCGAAGCCCCACGTGGACTTCAGGGCCGCCAGCTGGGCCTCGGCGGCCACGACCACCAGCGGCGGTGTGTGCTCGCTGGCGGCAATCGAGCGGCACGCCGTGGCGGCCGCCCCCAACTCGGCGGTCCCGTCGATCAGCGCCAGCTCCACCCCGGCCAGCCGTCCCACCGCCTCCGGGCTCAGCGGCGCCTCGGCCACCTCGTGGTCGAGGAACTCCAGGGCCGGCAGGACCGCCTTGGCGCCGCCCGACGACCCCGTTACCAGCAGCAGCCGCACGAACCGACTCCGATGCCGACCCACCGCGTCACGACAACCCTAGCCGAGGTGAGTCGCTGATGGGCGACGGACGCCTCGCCCGCTTGCTGGACGTGTGGCGCCTCGGTCCTGGCTTTACCCAACCCGGCCAGGACGTCGCGTTGACCAGCCGCGACGGGGTGGCACTGACCGCGTCGCTGTTGGCCGGCGACAAACAGCCGGCGGTGATCATCGCTCACGGTTTCGGCGGGCACCGGCGCAAGGCCGCCTACGTCCGCCTCGCGGAGCGCCTGGCGGCCGACAGCGCCGTGCTGTCGCTGGATCTGCGCGGTCACGGGGAGTCGCGGGGGCGCTGCACCTTGGGCGACCGCGAGGTTTACGACCTGCACGCCGCGGCCGCGTGGCTGCGGGCGCGGGGCCACCCGTGGGTGGCCGTGGTGGGCGTGTCGATGGGTGCCACGGCCGCCCTGCGGTGCGCCGCGAGCCGTGGCCCCACCCCCTTCGACGCGGTGTCCACCATCAGCGCGCCCTCGGAGTTCGTCTCCAACGGCTCGCCGCCGGTGCGGGCGCTGTCGACGATGGTGACCTCGGCGACGTGGCGCGTGCTGGTGGAGCGGGCGCTGCGCGTGCGCGTCGCGCGGCGGTGGTCGGACCCCGTGGCCGCCGTCGAGGTCGCCCCACGCATGGCGCCCACGCCCCTGCTGCTGGTCCACGGCCTCGACGATCACTTCTTTCCGGCTGCGCACGCCGAGCGCCTGCGCGACGCGGTCGGCCCTGGCGCCGTGGTGTGGCTCGAGCCCGAGGGCTTTGGTCACGCCGAGGACGGGTTGACCGTGGGCTTCCTCGAGCGCCTCGCGGCGGCCGTCACCCGGTGCCGCCTCGACGGGGCCTGGCCCGAGGTGACGGCGTGTGACGAGTCGGGGGCCGGCCGCGACCACCTCCTCACCCCCGCCGGTGCGGGGCAGGGAGCCCAGACCCCGTAAACTCCGACCGCGATGGGCCCGGTCGTTGCCACGGTGGTGGTCGCCGCGGCGGTGCTAGCTGCCACCGCCGGCGGCGTCGCGGTCGTGGCCGGGGTCGCGGTGCTGGTGGGGCTCCTGGCCACCGTCGACGCGTCGCGGCTGTTGGGGCGCTACTGCGCGCGCCCGGTGCTGCCGGCGGCCGCGGTGCCGGTCGTGGCGCTGCCGGTCGTGGCCGCCAACGACGCCGCGACGACCTGGACCCAGGTGGGGGGCTGGTACGTCGCCACGTTCGTGGCCGCGACGGCGCTACTGCTGCTGTCGGGGCGGCGCCACGGCGCGACCATGGGCCTGGGGGCCACGATGGCGGTGGCCGCCGTGGTCGGGCTAGGGGCGGGCGCGCTAGTGCTGCTGGCCGCGCTGCCCTCCGGTGGCGTGTGGCTGGTGGTGGTGGTGCTGCTGGCGGTGGCCGCCGACGTGCCCGATCGCTTGGTCGGCCTAAGGGCCCACCGCGAGGGCGGCGAGCCTCCCAGGGCCCGCCCGGGCCCGGGAGCGATCGCGGCGCTGGCCGGGATCGTCTTTGCGGCCGCGGCGCTGGCCACGGCGCTAACCCCGGCCGCCTCGCCGCTGATGATCGCGGCGGTGGCCGTCACCGTGCTGGTCGCCGACCGTGTGGTGGTGATGGTGGCGCGTTCGACGCCTTCGCGCGGCGCCGCCCCGGGACGGGCCCCGGCCCCCGGCGGCTTGCTGGGATCATGTGGGACGCTGCTGCTGGCCGCGCCGGTGGCCTACCTCGTGCTTCGCGTGGGAGGGAGCTAAGTGGGTTCGCCGAACGCGCGCCATGGGCTGCGATGCGAACGCTGACGGCCTTTCTGGTGACGCTGCTGGTGCTCATCGGCGGTGGGGTCGGAGTCGACGCGGTGCTGACCCAGCGAGCCGAGCGCGCCGCCGGGCAGCGCTTGAGTGCCCAGCTGGGCGGCGACGTCGATGTGCGCCTGGGCACGTGGCCGGTGACGCTGCACCTGCTGAGCGGCCACGTGCCACAGGCCCGCGTCACCCTGCGCGACGTCGCGGCCGGCAACGTGCGCCTCACCGTGGCCACGGCGCAGCTGCGCGAGGTGGGTGTGCAGCCCGCGGCCGGTCTCGTGCTGGGGCTGGGCGAGGCCTCAAAGCCGCTGGTGCTGCGCCCGGACCGGGGACGGCTGGAGGCCGACTTCGACGAGCGGGCCGTGGGCGAGCTGGCGCAAGCCAGTGTGGATCTGCGTGACGGGAAGGTCACGATCACCTCCCCACAGGGCGGCTACGACGCCGTGGCCGGTCTGGAGGGCGGTGCGGTGGTGCTGCGGCCGGTGGGGGCGGCGCCCGATTCCGCCGACGCGGTGCGCTTCGACGCACCTGCGCTGCCCGGCGGCGCGCGCCCCAGCCGCGTGCAGCTGCGCCGGGGGGCTCTGCGGCTCATCGCCGACGTCCGCCGGCTCGGTGGGTGACAGGAGGCCCTGTTGGATCGGCGCACCGCCCGCGCATTGGGCACTGGCACGCGCGCGTCGATCTATCAGCGCCTGGGCGAGCACGGCGATCCGCGCACCGTGGCCGACGTGGCCGACGAGTTCAACCTGCACCCCAACGTCGCCCGGGCGCACCTGGAGAAGCTCGCCGAGCTCGGCCTGGTCACCGTCGGCCAGCGCAAGCACCCCGGTGGGGGGCGGCCCGCCAAGCTCTACGAGGCGATCGACCCGCCGGCGACCGCGACGGAAGCGGCCGGGCCCGCCTCGGTCGACGATCCGACCGTGTCGCTGCTGGTACGGCGGGGGAGCGCCGCGCCGACGGTGGCGAGGCGGGCGGCGACGACTTCGGCTCCCGCGTCGACGTGGCCGTGGCCGCGTTGGGCATCGCCATGCCCTCAGTGCGCGTGACCGCACGCCAGGAGGGGGCGGTGGACGTCGACGGCGTCGACGGGGCCTTCCGGGTGCTGGCGACCACCCGTCCGCGCCTGGCGAGGGCCTTGGAGCGGGGGTTGCTGTCGGGCGCGCTGGCCGCGGTGGGCGCGCCGGCGTCCATCGCCGAGATCCCCGACGTTCCCGGGCGCCTGCGCGTACGGCCCACCGCGACGACCACCGCCACGAAGCCGGCCGGCCGGGTGGACGCTCGCGCCGACGACCACGAGGCGGGTGTGCGACGGACCAAGCGCGTGCTGGCCGGCTTGCAGCCCGGTGAGGTCGTCGAGGTGCTCGCCGCCGGCCCGGGGGCGCCGGCGGCATTCGCGCGCTGGGCCGACCGTGCCGGCCACCAGCTGATCAGCGTGGAGCGCACCGTCGACGCGCACGACCAGCCCGCGATCCGCCTGCTGCTGCGCAACGGCGGGTGACACCGACGACGGTGGCTCAGCCCGCCGGATGCGGCGCCGGCCCGCCGCGGCGGGCTTGGCGCAGCTGGCCCACCGCGTGCAGCACGTGGCCCCCGCCGACGGCCATCGCCAGGACCACGGCGGTGGCCACCAGCCACCCGGGGGTCGCGGCCGGGGTCAGCCCGTTGATGACGCCCTCCCACGGCGACGGTGACGCCAGCGACGGCGGCGGGGGCATGGCGATGCCCAACGCGGCCACGGCCACGTCGACGCGGGAGCCGAAGTCGTCGCCGCCCGCCTCGCCACCGTCGGCGCGGCGCTCCCCCGCCGTCGAGCACGCCGGCCAGCAGCCCGTCCACGGTGGCGGTCGCTTCGGTGATGACGGTGTTGGCCGCCTGCTCGGTCGTGTCCGTGGTCTCGCCCAGCGGGTCGTCCAGGGTCGCGCCGGCGGCATCGGTGGTGTCCTCGACGGTCTCGCTCAGCGTGTCGCCAACGGAGTCCACGAGGCCGCCCTCGTCGCCCTGTTCGACCTCGGAGGTCGTGGCCGGCTGGCTGTCTTCGGTGTCTGAGCCGGCGTCTGAGGGCGTTGCCGTGTCACCGTCGGCAAACCGTTCTTGGGGGGTGGGGGCGTCGTCGTCGAGGCCGTCGGTCGCCGGCGCGTCGTCGGCGGTCTCGTCCAGGGCCCCCTGCAGGGCTTGCTCGGTGTCGCGGGCCGCGTCCTCAAGGGCTGAGCCCACCGCCTCACCGACGGGCCCGGCGGCGTCCTTGGCGACGTCGCCGAGCGCGTTGCCCACCGAGCCCACCGCGTTGCGCGGCGGGTTGCCGGCGGCGTGGCCGGGGGGCGTGCCCGCCGGCGGCGTGGCGGGGTCCGACTCGGCTGGCAGGGGCGGCGTCGGCGCGTCAGCGCCCCCCGGCCGGGGTGGCAGGGTGAGCGCCGGTGCGGCGGTGGCGACCGCCAGCACGGCGGTCAGGCCGCTGATCAGCCCCGTGCGGCGCAACGGTCGAGGTCCCATGCCCGGCGACAGTCCCTTCTCGGTGGGGGCCCGCGGCCCGCGGTGGTGGGGCCGGTCGCGTGCCGCCCCGGCGGGCGCGCCACCACGCACCCGCTGTGGGAGGGCATCGGCACGGCCCCGGCCCGTCTCAAGCACTCGACGGGGCCAGCCCGGGCCCGACCGGCTCGTGAGGAGCATGGCGGCCTGACCTCGTGGGGGGCGGCGGCGGGATCGGGCGGCGTTCACCTCGGGGTCGGCGGAGGCCATCGCCGATGTTGCCACCGATCATGGCCGACTGCGACCCGGCGTGCACGCCACGCGGCACCATGACGCGCGGTCGTTGGCCCCGCCCTGGGGATCGCGGTGACGCGCGATGCATTGCCGCACTAGCCTGGGCGGCCATGACGCTGCTGTTTCGCAAGCCCGGCTGGGTACGCCGCGATGTCGGCGTGATTCGGGTGAGCGGCGGCGACCGCCAGCATTACCTGCAGCAGATGCTGAGCCAGCAGGTGGAGGGGCTGGCCGCCGGTGAGGTGGCCGACTTTCTGTTTTTGGACGCCAAGGGCGTGGCCCAGACCGGCGGTCGGATGGTGATCCACGCGGAGGCGGTGCTGCTGGTGGTGCCTTGCGAGACCAGCGCCGCGGCCGCCGAGACGCTGGCGGCGCGCACGTTTCTGATGGACGCCAAGGTCGCCGACGTCTCCGAGGAGTTCGCGCTGGCCAGCGTCCGTGCCGCCGACCCGATCGAGCAGACCGGGGCCCGCGACCAGCCCATGACCGCTGTGCCCCATCCCGGCGACGGCGGGGACCCGTGGCCGCTGGCCGGTGGCGGCATGGTGATCCGCGACCGCTCGGGGGGCCTGGACCTGCTGGGCGCTGAAGACTGGGTAACCGCGCGGCTACAGGGGCTCGGGCTGCCCGAGGCCAGCGACGAGGACTGGCACCGGTGGCGCATCCTCAATGCTGAGCCGGACTGGCCCCACGAGGTCGCCACCGGCCGACGCCCCCAAGAGCTCGGATTGCTGCCCACGCACGTGCATCTGAGCAAGGGCTGTTATCCCGGCCAGGAGTCGATCGCCAAGATGTACAACCTCGGCAAGCCCCGCCGGGGGTTGTTCGTGCTCGACCTCGACGGGACCGTCGCGGCCGGCGACGAGGTGACCGTCGAGGGAAAGACCGGCCAGATCACCAGCGCCGCGCCTGACCACGAGGGCTCGGTGGCGCTGGCGTTGCTGCCGCTGGACCGCGCCACCGGCGAGGTGCTGGGCAACGGCGCCGTGGCCGTCGGCGACGTGCCCGGCCGGGTGGTGCGCCGCGTCGGCGCGGGCCTGGCCCAGCCGGGGGCCACGGCCACCGCGTGAGCCCGCGGGGCGCGCCGGCGCGGCCGGCCTTGGCTGGGGATAGCCTGTGGTGGATGGGCCACGACTCGGACACGGCGACGATGCGCATCCTGTGTGTGTGCCTGGGCAACATCTGCCGCTCGCCGGCGGCGGCGGCCGCGATCCGCGACGAGGCGGCGCGGGCCGGTGTGGCCGAGGCAGTCGACGTCGACTCGGCCGGCACGGGGTCGTGGCAGCTGGGCAAGCCCCCCGACGCGCGCATGCGGCGGGCCGCTCGCGCGGTGGGCCTGGAGCTCGAGGGCGTGGCCCGGGTCGTGGAGGGGGCCGACTTCGAGACGTTCGATCTGATCTTGGCCATGGACCGGGGCAACGAGGCCGATCTGGGCCAGCTCGCCCCGGGTGCGGCCGGCCGCGGCAAGGTGCGCCGCCTGCGTGACTTCGAGCCCGACGCCGACAGCCCGGATGTGCCCGACCCCTATCTGGTGGGCAACTTCGAGGAGGTCGTCGACATCGTGCGGGCCGGCGCCGCCGGGGTCGTGGCCGACCTCCGCCAGCGGCTGGACGCCCCGGCGGGATGAGCCACCGGGCGGCGCTGGCCCCGTGAGCGCCCTCGAGGCGCTGGCCCCGTGAGCGCCCTCGAGCTGGCCGACTGGCGCCCGGTGGGCGGGGGCTCCATCTGCCGGGTGTGGCGCGCCGACACCGTGGATGGCCGGGCGGTGATCGTCAAAAAGGCCCCCTACGACGTGGCCGTGGAGGCAGACGGCTTGGCCGCGCTCGCCCACGCCGGCGCCCCCGTGCCCGGCGTGTTGGCCGCCGAGGGCGATCGGCTGGTACTGGAGGCGGTGGGCGGCCCGCCCGACTGGGACGCCCTGGGCGAGGCGGTGGCCCACACCCACGCGGTAACCGCCTCGGCCTACGGCTGGCATCGCGACAACCTGATCGGCGAGTTGGTGCAACCCAACGCATGGCACGCCGACTGGCCCGCGTTCTTCTACGCCCAACGCATCGCGCCGTTTTTGGACGTCCCCGGGCTGCCCGGCGACCTGCGGACCCGCCTCCAGCGGGCGGGCAGCGGGCCCTTGGCACGGCTGCTGCCGGCCCGGCCGCCGGCCAGCTTGATCCACGGCGACCTGTGGGCGGGCAACGTCGTCGAAGGGCGCTGGCTCATCGACCCGGCGGTCAATTATGCCGACCGCGAGCTCGAGCTGGCCTTTGCGGCGCTGTTTGGCGGGCTGCCGCCCGCCTTCTGGCAGGCCTATCAGCGCGTGTGGCCACTGCCTGCGGGCTGGCGCGAGCGCCGCCCCGCGTTGCAGCTGTACCACCTGTTGGTCCACGTGGCCCACTTCGGCTCGGGCTGGGCCGGCGGCGTGGCCGACCGCCTCGACGCGCTGGGGTGGTAGCCCCCACACCCTCGTCTCAAGGAGTCAGGCGCGCGCGTCGATGCTGACGCCGTGACAGCGCAGCGCTGCAACCGGCTCGGCGCGGCCAGCGGCGATGGTCCGGTTACCCCGAGTCGGGCGGGGCTTGGGGTGGCCATGGCCATCGTCGCGATCGGGCTGGCGGGCCTGGTGAGCACGTGGGCGGCGCCCCTGGGCGCGGCCGCTGAGTCGAACAGCGACGGGTCGGGCGAGGCCCTGCACGAGGCCGTGCGCCGCGACGACGACGTCCGCGCGGCCCGCAAGCGCCTGCAGCAGGCCCGCGCAGAGGCCGCCGCCCTCGCCCAACGGCTGGACCGCGCCGCACAGCGCTTCGAGCAAGCCCGGGCCCACCGGGTGCGCCTGGAGCGCGAAGCCGCCGCCGTGGCCGCCGACGTCGACGCAGCCGTCGAGGCGGCCGCGCGGGCCCGGACCGCCTTCCACAAGGCCGTGGTGGCCTCCTACCAACAACCTGCGAGGTCCCTCGCAGCGGGTAAGGCCGTGCTGGAGTCGTCGGAGAGCTCCGAGGCGCTGCATCGCGCGGCGTTGGTCGACCGGCTCGTCGCCGGCCAAGCCCAGCGGGCGCGCCGGCTCGCCCAGCAGTCGCAGCGTGCCCAGCGGCTGGCCCAGCAGCATCGCACCATCCAAGCGGGTATGGCCAGCGCGCAGCGCGACGCCCGCCAGGCAGCCGAGAAACTGCGCCGCGCCAGCGACGCCGCCGGCCAGCGCGCCGAGCAGCTCGCCGGCCAGCTGGCCGCGGCGCGCCGCGACGCGCGCCAGCGCATCGAGGCCCAGCGCGAGGCTCGCCGCCGGCACCGCGCCGCGCGGGCGGGCCAGGCCGGCGACGGGCCAGGCACCCTGCCACCGGATGCGGCGCTGGCC
>PXPH01000049.1 GCA_003021615.1 Actinobacteria bacterium QS_8_72_14 | reverse complement strand
CCCGCCGATCTGGTGATCGACCACTCGATCATCGCCGAGGTCGCCGGTATCCCCGAGGCGTTTCGCCGCAACGCCGAGATCGAGTTCCAGCGCAACCTCGAGCGCTACCAGTTCCTGCGCTGGGGCCAGCAGGCCTTCCAGGGGCTGCGCGTGGTGCCGCCCAACACCGGCATCGTCCACCAGGTCAACCTCGAGTATCTCGGCCAGGTGGTGTGTGCCGACCAAGCCGGGGTGGCCTACCCCGACACGCTGGTGGGCACCGACAGCCACACCCCCATGATCAACGGCCTGGGCGTGCTCGGCTGGGGCGTGGGCGGCATCGAGGCCGAAGCGTGCATGCTGGGCCAGCCGATCTCGCTGGCCACCCCCGAGGTGGTGGGGCTAAAGCTCACCGGCGAGCTGCCCCAGGGCACCACCGCCACCGATTTGGTGCTTACCATCACCGAGCTGCTGCGCGGCCACGGGGTGGTGGGCAAGTTCGTGGAGGCCTTCGGGCCCGGGGTGGGCCAGGTGCCCCTGGAGCACCGCGCCACGATCGGCAACATGAGCCCGGAGTACGGCTCGACGGTGACGCTGTTTCCCGTCGACGCCGAGACCCTGCGCTATCTGCGCTTCACCGGCCGAGACGAACAGCAGGTGGCCCTGGTCGAGGCCTACACCAAAACCCAGGGGCTGTTCCACGACCCGTCGATCGATCCCGCCTACACCGACATCATCGAGCTGGACCTGTCCACGGTCGTGCCCAGCTTGGCCGGGCCCACCCGCCCCCAGGATCGCGTGGCCCTGACCGAGGCCAAGCGGCGCTTCCGCGCCGAGCTGCCGCGATTCGTCAGCGGCGCCGACGCCGACGAGGTCGTCGAGGAGTCGTTTCCCGCCAGCGACCCGCCCGCCTACACCGAGACCGAGCGACCCCACAACCCCGTGGAGGTCACCACCGCCGAGGGCGAGCGCGTCACCCTCGATCACGGCCACGTCGCCATCGCGGCGATCACTAGCTGCACCAACACCTCCAATCCCCAGGTCATGATGGCCGCGGGCCTGCTGGCCAAGAAGGCCGTCGAGCGCGGCCTGGCGACCAAGCCGTGGGTCAAGGCCTCCCTGGCGCCCGGCTCGAAGGTGGTCATGGACTACTACGAGCGCGCCGGGCTGCTGCCCTACCTGGAGAAGCTGCGCTTTGTGCTGGTGGGCTACGGCTGTACCACCTGCATCGGCAACTCCGGGCCGCTGGCCCCCGAGATCAGCCAGGCGGCCATCGAGCACGACCTGGCCCTTGCCACGGTGCTGTCGGGCAACCGCAACTTCGAGGGGCGCATCAACCCCGACTGCAAGATGAACTACCTGGCCTCGCCGCCGTTGGTGGTCGCCTTTGCCCTGGCCGGCTCGATCGACGTCGATCTGTACCGCGAGCCGCTGGGCCGCGACCCCGCCGGCGCACCGGTCTCTCTGGCCGACATTTGGCCCACGCGCGCCGAGATCGACGAGGTCGTGCGCGACGGCGTGCAACAGGACATGTTCCGCAAGCGTTACGCCGACGTCTTCAGCGGCGACGAGCGCTGGCGCTCGCTGGAGGTGCCCAGCGGCCAGCGCGCTCCCTGGGATCCCGGTTCGACGTATGTGCGCAAGCCGCCGTTCTTCGACGGGTTGGGCCTGCAGCCGGCACCGCTGACCGACGTCGTCGACGCTCGCGTGCTGGTGCTGCTAGGCGACAGCGTGACCACCGACCACATCTCCCCGGCCGGGGCCATCAAGGCCGACAGCCCGGCGGGACAGTGGCTGATCGAGCACGGTGTGGACCCGGCCGACTTCAACAGCTTCGGCGCCCGTCGCGGCAACCACGAGGTCATGCTGCGCGGCACCTTCGGCAACATCCGGCTGCGCAACCTCCTGGCGCCGGGCACCGAGGGCGGCGTGACCGTCAAGCTGCCCGAAGAGATCCGGATGCCGATCTATGACGCGGCCATGCGCTACGCCGAGCAGGGTACACCGCTGGTGGTGCTGGCCGGCCGGGAGTACGGCTCGGGCTCATCTCGCGACTGGGCGGCCAAGGGCCCGTCCTTGCTGGGGGTGCGCACGGTTATCGCCAAGAGCTACGAGCGCATCCACCGCTCGAACCTGATCGGCATGGGCGTGCTGCCTTTGGAGTTCGCCGACGGCGAGTCCATCGCCTCGCTGGGCCTGACCGGCCGGGAGCGGTTTACCGTCCGCGGGCTGGCCGGCGCCGAGGCCGAGACGATGCCCTCGCGTGTGACGGTGGTCGCCGAGTCCGACGGCGGGGCGCGCACCGAGTTCGCCGCCGTGGTGCGCATCGACACCACCCGCGAGGCCGAGTACTACCGCCACGGCGGGATCCTGCCCTACGTGCTGCGCCAGCTCGCGGCGGGCTAGCCCTTCGGCGAGCCTGCGACGGCGTGGACCCCACACTCCCATCGCCGGCCGACGACGCCGCGCCGGTGGCGCGGGCCCCTCGGCGCGACCCGTGGCACGGACCGGTGCTGCGCCCCGACGGCCACGCGGTGCTGCGCGTGTGGGCTCCGCGGGCCGAGCGGGTGACCGTCGAAGTCGACGGCGCCGCCCATGACGCCGAGCCCACCGCCCCCGGCTGGTGGGCAGCGACGGTGCCAGCGACCCACGGCAGCCGCTACGGGTTCCGCCTCGACGGCGGCCCGCTGCGGCCCGATCCGGCATCGCGGGCTCAGCCCGACGGCGTCCACGCGCTGTCGCAGCTGATCGATCCGGCCCGGGTGGCGCCACGCACCACCGGATGGCACCCGCCCACGCTGCAGCGAGCCGTCGTCTACGAGCTGCACGTCGGCACGTTCACTGCCCAGGGCACCCTCGACGCCGCCGCCATCCACCTGCCGCGACTGGCCGAGCTGGGCGTGACCCACGTCGAGCTCATGCCGGTCAACGTCTTCGACGCCGAGTTCGGCTGGGGCTACGACGGCGTGCTGTGGTTCGCCACCCACCCGGCCTACGGCGGGCCCCACGCAGTGGGGCGCTTCGTCGAGGCGGCCCATGACGCCGGCCTGGCCGTGGTGCTGGACGTGGTGCACAACCACCTGGGGCCGTCGGGCAACTACCTGCCCGAGTTCGGACCGTACCTCGCCGACCGCCCGGCCGGCCATTGGGGCGAGTGGCTCAACCTCGACGGGCCCGGCAGCGACGCGGTGCGGGCGCTGCTGGCCGACAACGTGGCGTGGTGGCTCGGCGCGCTCGGCGTGGACGGCCTGCGCCTGGACGCCGTCCACGCCCTGGTGGACACCTCGGCGCGCCACATTCTCTCGGAGCTGCGCGACGCCGCCGATGACGCCGCCCTCCGGCGCGGCTATGCGGCCACGCTGATCGCTGAGAGCGATCGCAACGACCCCGGTGTGCTCGCCGCGCGCTCGGCCGGCGGCCACGGCATGGACGCGATGTGGGCCGACGAGCTGCACCACGCGCTGCACGTGGCGCTGACCGACGAGGCCCACGCGTACTACGCCGACTTCCGTGGGTTGGCCGACGTCGCCGCCGCCTACCGCCGCGGCTTCGTGTATGGCGGCGAGCGTTTCTCGCCCTCTCGCGGTCGCACGGTGGGCGCGCCGCTGGGCGGCCTTCCCGGATGGCGGCTGGTGGGCTGTCTGCAGAACCATGACCAGATCGGCAACCGCGCCCAGGGTGAGCGCATCACGACCCTGGCCGACGCCGATCGCGTGCGTGCCGCGATCGCGCTGGTGGTCGCCGCGCCCCACACCCCGATGCTGTTCATGGGCGACGAGCACGGCGAGACGCGCCCGTTTCGCTACTTCGTGGGCTTTTCCGACCCGGCTGTGGCGGCGGCGGTGCGCCGCGGGCGCCGCGAGGAGCTGGCCGGTCACCCCGGCTTCGACGCCGCGACCGCGATCCCGGACCCGATGTGGAGGTCGTCGTGGCCGACGCGAGCCGCTTGGTCGTGCGCCGCGGCGCCGACGGCGCCCGCGACGTCGTGGTCACCGCGAACCTCGCCGACCAGCCGGCCCGCCTGCCCGCCCCGCCGGGGGCTTGGCGCCTGCGCCTGTCAACGGCCGAGACCCGCTTTGGCGGCGACGGCGCGCCCGCCGAGGCTCACAGCGTCGAGCTGTGCCTGCCGCCGCGCTGCGCAGCACTGTGGTCGAGCCCCTCACGGCCGGCCCGGCGAGCGTGAGCCCGGGGGTGTATCAGCGCCGGGGCCTCGTGGCTCTCCTCGGGCACCGCCGTGACCCAGGAGCGCCCCAAGCGCGCCGGCGCGAGCCCGTGACGATTTTCGAGCGGCTCAGTCGTTGTCGGTCATGTACTCGCCGGCGTTGTACGCGTCCACCTGCCACTGCAGCGCCTCCATGTCGTAGTGCACCAGCTCGTCGCCCTCCCACACGGCGCCGAACTGCAGGGCGAGGTCGAGATCGTTGAGCTCGTCGGGCTCCTCGCCGGTCCAGCGCCAGCCGATCATCGAGTTCTCGCTTCGGGCGAGCACGATCCGCGACATATCCACCTCCTGTCGTGTCGGGGTCACAGGCTACCCGCGATGGGCGTCGGGCTCGGGCCTTGCGCACCCATCCGGTGCCAAGCCGCCGGGTCGGGCCGGATTGCCACGGCTCATGGTGTGCGCCCCTTGGCCGCCAGCAGCGCCACCGGCAGCGTGGCCAGCACGTCGCACAGCGCCCAGTGCGCCGCGGCCGGGGCGCCGGGCCCGCCGAGGCAGTCGGTCCATTGTCGGCCTCGCATGGCCTCGGGCACCGCCACGGTCGTGTCGCCCCAGGTCGTGCCCACCGGTGGGCCCAGCTCGCCGGGGTCGTGCGCGGCGTCAGCCCCCATGACCCGTCCCGGCAGTCGGGAAGCGAGCACCACCAGCGCGTCGCCGTCGGGCGCGGTGCGCGCGAACGCCACGACGTGATCGGCCCAGTCCCCCGAGACCGCCAGCGGCGTGTAGCCGGCGTCGGCCCCCGCGCACGCCCGCCAAGCCTGCCGCGCCCGAAGACACTGCGCCAGCACGCGGCGCTTGATGCGCCCGTCACCGCGCGTAGCCAGCAGGCGGGCGACGTCGGTGGCCTCGGCGGCGGCCAGCTCGACGGCGGCGTGGTCCAGGTCCACCGGTCGGCGGTTGTCGGGATCGACCAGGCTGTCCTCCCAGCCCTCGCAGCCCTGGTAGGTGTCGGGCACCCCCGGGCTCAAGCTGCGCAGCACCACCTGGGCCAGCGAGGCCACCATGGCGACCTCGTTGGCGCGGCCAGCGATGGCGTCGAGCTCGGCGACGAAGGCGTCGTCAGCCAACAGCGCGGCCGCGAAGCCGGTCACGCCCGCCTCGAAGGCCGCATCGGGCTGGGCGTGGGTGGTGCGCCAACCCGCCTCCCGGGTCGCCTTGACCAAATAGGCCCCCACCCGGTGGGTGAGCGACTCACGGGTGGCGCGCACCGGTCGGGGGGCCCACACGCCCACCAGCGTCTGATAGATCAAGTGCTGGGTGGCCGGATCGGGCGCCGGGCCCGCCGACGTCGACGTCACAAGCGGGGCGTGGGCGGCCCGCCATCGCCGCACGGCGTCGGCCCATGCGCGAGGCATCTCGGTCAGCGCCGCGATGCGCAAACGGACGTCCTCGCCGCGCTTGGTGTCATGGGTGGAGGTCGTCAGCATGCCGGCGGGCTGGTACCGGGCCCGCTGGGCGTTGCGCTCGTGGAAGGTGGCGGGGGCCTGACCGAATCGCTCGGGCTCGGCGCCCACCTCGGCCAAGGCCACCAGCCGGTGCTGGCGATACAACAGGCCGCCAGCACCCGCCACGCGCCCTCGGGGACCGCCGTCACCCGAGCGGCGGCGGCCGCCACGGCCGCGTCAATGCGGCGCGCCGAGACCGGCGGGCAGGGCTGGCCCGGCACGGCGTAGGCTCGATAAACCCCCACAGCGGCGATCGTCTCGCGCACCATGGCCCGGGTCTGATCGACCGTCACGTCGGCAGCCGCGAGGTCGCCGGCACATGCCCGGTGCAACGCCCGGGCGACCCGGTCGCGGTCGGCGGCCAGCAGCGTGTCGACCACTTCACGCTTGGCCCCGTGGGCCATGGTCGAGGGGTCGGCGGGCCAGGCGTGGGCCTCGCGGGCCAGCTCGGTGAAGACGCCTTCGGCGCCCGGGTCCACGAACAGCCCCAGCGCGTCGGCCAGAAAGTCGTAGCCGGTGCCTCCCGCCACCGGCCAGCCCTGCGGCCACGCCTCGTCGGCGGTGAGGATCTTCTCGGCCAGCAGCCAGGCCCCGTCGCCGACGGCGTGGCGCAGCCGGGCACAGAAGGCACCGGGTTCGGCCAGCCCATCGATGTGGTCAACGCGCAGCCCGTCGGCCACGCCCTCAGCCACCAAGCTGGCGACTAGCCCCATCACGTGGTCGAACACCTCGGGGCGCTCCACGCGCACGGCCGCGAGCTCGTCGACGGCCAAAAAGCGGCGATAGTTGACCACGGCATCGCCGATGCGCCAGTGGCACAGGCGATAGTGCTGGGCGGCCAGCAGCGCCGACCACCCGCGCTGGGCACCGGGCGAGCCCGCCGCCAGCGGCACGCGGTGGGCGTCATGGGCCACCAGCGCGTCACCCTCCACGGCCAGCCCGCCGGCAGCGGCGACCTCGCCCAGCGGCGCGCCCAGCATCGGTAGCACCACCTTCCCGGCAGCGCCCGGCAGCGGCGGGTCCCAGTCGACATCGAACGTGGCCGCCTGGCGCCCGTGGCGACCGGTGGCCAGCAGCTCCCACCACGCCGGATTGGCCGGGTGGGCCGCCTGGTGGTGGGGCACGACGTCGAGCACAAGGCCCACGCCGCGGGCGTGGGCGGCTGCGGCGAGCTCGCGCAGCGCCGCCTCGCCGCCCAGCGCGGGATCGACGCGGGTGGGGTCGACGACGTCGTAGCCATGGGCGCTGTCGGGCACCGCGGCCAGCACCGGCGACAGGTACAGATGCGACGCGCCCAGCGCGGCGATGTAGTCCACCGCGGCCACCGCCCGGGTCAGATCGAGCCCGCCGGCGCGCAGCTGCAACCGGTAGGTGGCCGTGATGGGGCGATCAGCGCCCACGGCGGGCGGGCTGGGCATCGTCGAGGCGGCGCAGCAAGACTTGGCTGTGCTCAGCGAGCTCCAGGGTCGTGCCCGCCCGCAGCCGGTCCTGTCCGCCACGGCCCGAGCGCTCGTCGGCGGCGGTGTCGAACGCCAGCTCCCAGCGCCGCCCGCAGTGCTCGGGCGGCAGCGTGAACGTCAGCGCCGTCGACGACGGGCACAGCAGCCACAGGAACGTGTCGTCGGTCATGGGACGGCCGCGACTGTCCACCGAGGGCAGCGCGCGACCATTGAGAAACAGCACGATCCCGCCCTGCTCGGGGTCGTGCCACGCCGCCTCGCCCATGACCTCGCCCTCGGGCCGATACCACACGAGGTCGGCCATGCCGCTGTCGTCCACGCCGCCAAAGAAGCGGCGTCGTCGAAAGACCGGATGGCTGCGGCGCAGCAAGATCAGATCGCGGGTGAACTCATACAGCGCCCGACGCTCGCCGGCGGGGGGCGTGCAGTCCAGCGAGCCGCCCGGATCGCCGGCGTCGACCCAGTGGGAGCTCTCCGGCGGAGAGGGAGCCGCTCGCGGCGACGCACCGCGCACCCACGTCCAATCGAGCCACGATAGCGGGTTGTCCTGGCAGAACGCGTTGTTGTTGCCGCGCTGGCTGCGCCCGGCCTCGTCGCCGGCCAGCAGCATGGGCACGCCCTGACTGAGCAGCAGCGTGGCGAGGTGGTTGCGCTGCTGCCGGGCCCGCAGACGGTTGATTGTGGCGTCGGCGGTGGGCCCTTCCACCCCGTGATTGCGGGAGCGGTTGTGATCCTCGCCGCTGGCCCCGTCGTCGAGGTTGGCCTCGTTGTGCTTTGTATCGAAGCACACCAAATCACGCAGCGTGAACCCGTCGTGAGCGGTGACGAAGTTGATCGACGCGTAGGGGCGCCGTCCGTTGTGGGCATACAAATCCGACGAGCCTGATAGCCGGCAGCCGAGCTCGGCGAAATGGAGGGCGTGGCCATGCCACACCTCGCGGACGGTGTCGCGGAACTTGCCGTTCCACTCGGCCCACAGCGCCGGGAAGTTGCCGACCTGATAGCCGCCTTCGCCGACGTCCCAGGGCTCGGCGATGAGCTTTGTTTGGCTGATGACGGGGTCTTGCTGGATGATGTCGAAGAAGGCGCTGAGCCGGTCGACGTCGTGGAACTCGCGAGCGAGCGTGGCCGCCAGATCGAAGCGGAACCCGTCGACGTGCATCTCGGTGACCCAGTAGCGCAGGCTGTCCATGATCAGTTGCAGCACATGGGGGGTGCGCACGTCCAGCGAGTTGCCGGTACCGGTGTAGTCCATGTAGTAGCGGTGGTCGCCCTCCACGGTGCGGTAGTAGTGTCGATTGTCGATACCGCAAAACGCCAGGGTCGGCCCCAGGTGATCGCCCTCGCCGGTGTGGTTGTACACCACGTCGAGAATCACCTCGATGCCGGCGCTGTGCAGCGTTCGCACCATCGACTTGAACTCGTAGACCTGCTCGCCGTCGGTGCCGAACGCGGCGTACTCGGCGTGGGGCGCGAGGAAGCCGATCGAGTTGTACCCCCAGTAGTTGCGCAACCCCTTTTGGACCAGGAAGTGGTCGTGGACGAAGTGGTGCACCGGCTGCAGCTCGACGGCGGTGACCCCGAGATCGACCAGGTAGTCCACGACCGGCGGGCTGGCCAAGCCGGCGTAGGTGCCGCGCAGCTCGGGCTCCACGTGTGGGTGCTGCATCGTCAGCCCCCGCACGTGGGTCTCGTAGATGACCGTCTCGGTCCACGACGTCTTGGGATGGCGGTCGTCGCCCCAATCGAAGAACGGGTTGGCGATGACCGACTTGGGCACGAACGGGGCGCTGTCGCGGTCGTCGCGCTCGCGGTCGTCGCCGCCGAGGGGATAGCCAAACACCGCCTCGTCCCAGCTGACCTCGCCCTCGATGGCCCGCGCATAGGGGTCGATGAGCAGCTTGGCGGGGTTGTGGCGGTGCCCCGCGGCGGGATCGTAGGGCCCGTGCACGCGGAACCCGTAACGCAGCCCCGGCGCCGCGTCGGGCACGTACACGTGCCACACCAGCGCGGTGCGGCGTCGGCGTGCTCGGCGAACAGCGCGAAGTTCGTGCCGCGCCCGTCCCATGTGGCGCCCAGCGGGTATGGCGCCCCCGGCCACGTCGTGGGGCTGCGGCTGGCGACGCTCAGTCGCATGACGGGCGAACCCTAACCAAGCGCTCACGCGGCTGCACCGGTGGTCGCGCTCGTGGGGACACGGCCCACCGAGGGCGTCGCCCACCCGGCCGGGCGCAAAGCCGGGCGGAGAGGCCTTGCGCGCCTAGCATGGCCCGGGCTGTGTACAGAGGAGACTTCATGACCAACCCGGCGACGTTCGGCGCTGGCTGCTTTTGGCAGGTGGAGGTCGCGTTCCGCAACGTCGAGGGGGTGGTCGACGCCGCCGTGGGTTACATGGGTGGCCATGTCACCCACCCCACCTACGCCGATGTGTGTCGCGGCGGCACCGGCCACGTCGAGGTGTGCCAGGTCACCTTCGCCCCCGAGGTGGTCTCCTATGAGCAGCTGTTGGAGGTGTTCTTTGCCAGCCATGACCCCACCCAGCTGAACCGCCAGGGCTGGGACATCGGCAAGCAGTATCGCTCGGTGGTCTTTACCCACGACGAGCAGCAGCGGGCCACGGCGCTGGCGGCCAAACAGGCCCTCGACCAGTCCGGGCGGTACCGGGCTCCGGTGGTGACGGCCGTCGAGCCCGCCGCGACGTTCTGGCGGGCTGAGGAGTACCACCAGCAGTACCTGGTCAAGCGCGGCGTGGCCACCTGCCGGATCTAACCGCCCCCCGTGACCAACGTCGACCGCGCGAGGGCCACAGCCGGCCGCGGCCGTGACCGGGAGGTGGCGCGTTACCGGCGCGTGCTCATGGAGCGCGACCGCGCCGCCGAGCTGACCGGGTTGCTGGCGCGCACCTGGCCGCCACGGTCGGTGCGCGAGCTCGACGGCTGGCGCCTGCGCACCGGGCGAGGGCTGCCGGCCCACGCCGCCAGCGCCTGGCCCCGATCCGCGGGCGAGCGGATGGGGCTGCGCGCGCGCTTGGAGGGAACCCAGCGGCACTACGCGGCAGCGGGGCTGACCCCCGGGGTACTGGTGGGCCCCGCGGCGCGGCCCAGCGGCACCGAGGCGGCCCTGCGGCGCCACGGGTGGTCGCCGCGCCACGCGGCCGAGATCCGCACCGGCGAGCTGGCGGCCCTGCGGGCGCTGGCACCCGCCGACGACGTGACGGTGGCGCTAACCGAGCAGCTCGACGACCGCTGGCTGGCGGCCTGGGCGGCGCTGACCGGTCGCGGGCCCGCTGAGCGCGACGGCGCCGCCGTGTCGCTGGACCGCTGCGAGGCGATGGCGG
>PXPH01000048.1:4142-6059 GCA_003021615.1 Actinobacteria bacterium QS_8_72_14 | reverse complement strand
CACGTCGTCGTCGACGCCCCCCACGGCTCGCGGTGGCTGGTGCCACTGGCGGCGGTGGCCGCGGTGTGGCCCACCCGCTAACGCCCGCCCCACTTGCCGCCGGAACGAGCCCGCCGCTGAGCTACGATCCCCCACAAGCCGGCAGCGAGCCCGCCACGGCCACGCCGCGGGTCGCGCCGCGCCCGTTTTGATCCCGTCCACGGCTCTGACGAGCTTGAGCTTTGTCCACGGCCCTTACGAGGAGGTCGGCGATGGTGCCCAGCGCCCTGGTCGACGAGCTCGCCGCCATCGTCGACGCGCGCGGGCTGATCACCGATGCGGCCCAGCGCGCCACCTACGAGTGCGACGGCTTGACGGGCCACCGCGCCGAGCCCGGCGTGGTGGTGCTGCCCACCGACGCCGCCCAGGTCGCCGAGATCGTGGCCGCCTGTGCTCGCCACGACACGCCGTTTGTGGCCCGCGGCGCCGGCACCGGGCTCTCGGCCGGCGCGCTGCCCCACCCCGAGGGGGTGCTCATCGGGCTGAACCGCCTGCGGCGCATCCTGTCGGTGGACCCCGCCAACCGGCGGGCCCTGGTCGAGCCGGGCGTGACCAACCTCGAGGTGTCCCAGGCGGTGGGCCCCCACGGGCTGTACTACGCCCCCGATCCCTCCAGCCAGGTGGTGTGCTCCATCGGCGGCAACGTCGCCGAGAACTCCGGCGGCGCCCACTGCCTCAAGTACGGCTTTACCACCAACCACGTGCTGGCCCTCGAGGTGGTCACCCCCGACGGCGAGACCGTGTGGCTCGGCGACGGCGGCGCCGACCCGCCCGGCTACGACCTGCGCGGGCTGATTTTGGGCTCGGAGGGCACGCTGGCGGTGGTCACCAAGGTGTGGCTGCGGCTGCTGGCCCGCCCCGAGGCCACCCGCACGCTGGTGGCCGACTTCGCCAGCCCCACCGAGGCGGGCCGGGCCGTGTCGGCCATCGTCGAGGCCGGCGTGGTGCCCGCCGCCGTGGAGATGATGGACAACCTGGCCATCCAGGCGTGTGAGGCCGAGGCCGCCGCCGGCTTCTCGCTGGATGCCGGCGCGGCGCTCATCGTGGAGGTCGACGGCCCCGCCACCGACTGCGACCACGACATCGCCGCCGTCGAGGCGCTGTGTCGCGACGCCGGGGCGAGCCACATCCGCCACGCCGACGACCCCGACGAGCGCGCCCGCGTGTGGCGTGGGCGCAAGGCGGCCTTCGCCGCCATGGGCCGCTTGTCGTCGCGCTACTTCGTCCAGGACGGCGTCATCCCGCGCACCAAGCTGGGCGAGTGCCTGGCTACCATCGCCGAGATGGCCGACGAGGCCGGGCTGCGGGTGGCCAACGTGTTCCACGCCGGCGACGGCAACCTGCACCCGCTGGTGCTGTACGGCGACGACCCCGACGAGGCCGAGCGAGCCGAGAAGCTGGCCACGGCCATCGCCGAGCTGTGCGTCGACCTGGGCGGGTCGCTGACCGGCGAGCACGGCGTGGGGGCCGACAAGGCCTGTTCCATGCCAAAGATGTTCGGCGAGTCCGACCTCGACGTGATGGCGCGGGTGCGTCGCGCTTGGGACCCCCGCGGGCTGTGCAACCCCGACAAGGTGCTGCCCACCCCCCGGCTGTGCGGCGAACGCCCCGGCCCCTACCGGCCCCATCCGCTGGAGGAGGCCGGCGTGATCGAGAGGATGTGAGGCGCGATCGCGGCAGACACGCACGCTGGCCCCAGCCCCAAGGGTCAGGCGCGCACCGGCGCAGCCACCCACGAACACGACGGCGCGGCTTCCGCGGGCACGCGTCTGCCGCCGGTGCGGAGCGACCGCCGCGAGGCCGGGGGCGCCAGCTCCGGCAACGGCGAGCCCACCCCCACCGGGGGCGGCGCCCCCGAGCTCGTGTGCCCCACCGGCC
>PXPH01000048.1:0-4030 GCA_003021615.1 Actinobacteria bacterium QS_8_72_14 | reverse complement strand
ACCCGCCACTGGGTGACGCGGCGGGCCGGGCGGCCACCGTCGGCGGCGTGCTGGCCACCGCCGATCACGGTCCCCGCCGGCTGGCTTGCGGCGCGCCGCGCGATCTGGTCATCGGCGCGACGTTCGCTCTGGCCGATGGCACCGTGGCGCGCACCGGCGGCAACGTGATCAAGAACGTGGCGGGCTTTGACCTCGCCAAGCTGTTGTGTGGGTCGCTGGGCACGCTGGCGCTGCTGATCGACGTCACCGTGCGCCTGGACCCGCTGCCGGCGGCGACGGCCACCTTGAGCGCCCCGGCCACCGCCGGTCAGGCCCACGCGCTCGCCCTGGCGCTGTCCGACGCTCGCCTGGAGCCGACGGCGTTCGACCACACCGGGCAGGCCACCGGCCACGAGCCGGGGCGCGTGTGGGTGCGCTTTGCCGCCCGCGACGCGGCCGTGGCCGCCCAGCGCCGGGCCGCGGCCGCCGACGTCGCCGCCCGCCACGGGCTGTCGACCGAGCCGGTCGATGATGACGAGGGGCTGTGGGCCGATCTCGTGGCCGGGCTGGCCGGCGGCAACGACGAGACGGTGGTGGCGGTCACGACGCTGCCCAGCCTGAGCGCGCAGGTCGCCGAAGCGGTCAGCGCCGGGGCGGCCGCGGCCGACGTCGCCGCGCGGTGGCACAGCCACGTGGCCCTGGGGCTGCACCGCGTGGCGCTTTCGGGGGGAGCGCCCAGCGAGCACGCGGCGGTGGTGCGCGCGCTGCGCGCGGCGGGCTTTCGCGCCGAGCTGCGTCGCCGCGTGGCGGGCGTGGACGACCACGTCGACGCGTGGGTCGACGGCGAGCTACCCAGCGCCTGGCCGCTGATGCGCTCGATCAAACACCGCCTGGATCCCCATCGGCGTTTCGCGCCGGGGCGCTTTTTCGGCGGCCTGTGACGTGTGCGAGGTCGCCACGCAGGTGAAGCCAGTGCGCGCCGACGAGGCGCTACAACACGTCGGGGCGTTCGGCGTGAGCCCGGGGCTGGTCCGCGCGCTCTCGGGGCTGGTCGGCGCGCGCTCGGGGCTGGTCGGCGCGCGCCGCCCACCGCGGGCGGATTGCTGGTTTTCACGTTTGGTGGCGCGCGCCGTAGCCTGGCACGCGCCATGACAGAGTCCCCCGCCTCCCGCACCAACCCGCCGCCGCTGTGTGACGACGCGGCCTTCGACGTGCTGCGCCCGCCGCCGGCCGACGTGCTGGCCGACTGCGTCCACTGCGGCTTCTGCCTGCCGGCGTGTCCCACTTACCAGCTGTGGGGCGAGGAGATGGACTCTCCACGCGGGCGAATCCAGCTCATGGAGCTAGGCCGTCAAGGCCGGGTGTCGATGAACGACACGCTGGTGGGTCACATGGACGCCTGTCTGGGCTGCATGGCGTGTGTCACCGCGTGCCCCTCCGGGGTGCGCTATCAAAGCCTCATCGAGGCCACCCGCGCCCAGATTGAGCGCCGCTATGACCGCTCGCGGGCCGATCGCTGGTTTCGCGCCGCGATTTTCGCGCTGTTTCCCCGCCCGGGGCGGTTGCGGGTGGCGCTGGTGGGCGCGTGGCTGTACCAGCGCCTGGGCCTGCGGGCCCTGGCGCGGCGCGCCGGCGCGCTGGGACGCCTGCCCGCGCGACTGCGCACCGTGGAGGCTCTGCTGCCGCCGGTGCGCTTGCGCCAGCTGCTGGGCCGGGGCCAGCCGGCCCACACCCCGGCTGTCGGCCAGGCCCGCCGGCGCGTGGGGCTGTTGACCGGCTGCGTGCAGCGGGTGCTGTTCGCCGACGTCAACGCCGCCACCGCCCGGGTGCTGGCCGCCGAGGGCTGCGACGTCGTGGCGCCGCCCGAGCAGGGCTGCTGTGGCGCGCTGATGGTCCACGCCGGCTGGGAGGAGCCCGCCCGGGCCCGCGCCCGGGCGCTGATCGACGCGTTCGACGCCGCCGGGGTCGACACCGTGGTGACCAACGCCGCCGGCTGTGGCTCGACGATGAAGGAGTACGGCCACCTGCTGGCCGACGACCCCGACTACGCCGACCGCGCCGCTGCCCTGGCCGCGCGCACCCGCGACATCACCGAGCTGCTGACCGAGCTCGAGCCACGTGCGCCGCGCCATCCCGTGGACGTGCGGGTGGCCTATCAGGACGCATGCCACCTGCGCCACGCCCAGGGGGTGGCGCGCCAACCCCGCGACGTGCTGGCCGGCCTGCCCGGCGTGGAGCTCGTCGAGCTGGCCGAGCCCGACCTGTGCTGTGGCTCGGCGGGCATCTACAACCTCGTCCAGCCCGAGCCCGCCGAGGAGCTCGGCGCCCGCAAGGCCGGCCACGTCATCGCCACCCACCCTGACGTGCTGGTGTCGGCCAACCCCGGCTGTGCCATGCAGCTGCGCCGCCACCTCGACGGGGCGGTGCCCGTCGCCCATCCCGTGCAGCTGGTCGACGCTGCCATCCGCGGCGTGCCCGTCCCGGGAGCAGCCTCATAACTTCGCGGCGCCACAACCTCGCCGAGCGACTGTGATGCCGCCCTCGCGCGAGCCACGATCTGCACACCCAGCGAGTGGGCCTGCGTATGCGATATTACTTCTTTGGTGCCGCGTTTCCTTGCGATCTTCCGCGGGCCTTTCCAGAAGGGTGGGGTGAGCGATGACCTGGACACCAGATATTTACGTGGACTTCGGACTAGTTGTGCTGGATGTAGTTGACGAAAATTCGGTTGATGAAGGGGCTCGTGGAATGCGGGTAGAAATGTTTTCCACGTTCTCTGAGGGAGACCAACACGAAGGCCCTACAGTCGATCATGCTAATCTTGAATCAATCGCTCCCTGATCTTGAAGGGTTAATAACAGGCCGACGTGTTTAGGCTTCGGTCTCTGAAAGGATGCCAATCGTCCCCGTGTTTGGGGCTGGGCCAAGAGGGGTGGAGACCATGCTGCGAAAGAGCCGACCCCCAGAAGGAAGGTGATACCACACGTTATGGCGCCGTTGCTGAGTCCCTGCGACGAAGGGCCCTCCCCCGGCGAAGGTTGAACTCAGGGGCCCCTGCGGCGGCCGTAAATCCGCATTCGACCGCAGTCGGTCTTGCGCTCCTGTACGGGTCGTGCCTCCGCTCTGGATCTTCGGCGGATCTCCTCCTCTGTAGCCACCGATTGGCAACCGCGTCGAGCCCCGCCAGACGTGCGCACACACGGTGCTGGCCGACGGCCGGCAGGCCTATGACGCCGACATCCACGCGTGGGCCTGCGGCCTACCGACCAGGACCCCGCGAGCCGCATCGTGCAGCAGCGCTGCTACGTCCACCTGCGCCACGCCGCCGCCGACGCGGTCGCCCACGAGTGGGCCGGCGAGCTCGACGCCGATGTGCAGAAGCTGCTGGCCCGATGACCAGCACCGGCGGGTGCGTCGGCGATGCGCAACCCACCGCGCCGCGCTCGGCCCGCTCCGGCAGACCCCTGACGGTCAGCGGCGTAGCACGCCCGGCCCTTCCCGAGCCGTGCCACGGTGGAGACCCATGAGCGAGACAACCGGACCGCCGCAGCGCAGGCCGCACCAGGCGGTGGGGCGGGTGCGGGTGACAGCGTCGCTGTGGGCGGTGCTCGCGCTCATCGCCGGGGCACTGCTCGTTGCCGCCGCGGCGGTGCTGATCCTCACCGACGGGCTCGCCGCCCTGCGCACCGACCGGCCCACGGTGGTCGGCATCGAAGCGGAGCGCTCGCCTGAGGAGATCCGCGACTTCTGGACCGAGGAGCGGATGCGTGAGGCCGAGGGCATCAAAATGCCGTCGGTGGATACCAGCCTCTCACCTGCGGAAGTGGTGTTGCTCGGATCGCTGCTGACCGCCGGCGCCGGTGCTTTGGCGGCGCTGTGGCTTGCCTTCCGGCCGCTGGACAGCGCCGCCTGGGGGCCGGAGATCGGCTTAGGGCGGTTGCTGCTGCTCCTCGTGACCCTGCCGATCGCCCTGCCGGTGCTCGTCGTCCGGCCGATCCCACAACGACCGCGTAGCGGATAGCAACCAGGCGAGCAGGTCCCATCGGCCACC
>PXPH01000047.1:39270-60731 GCA_003021615.1 Actinobacteria bacterium QS_8_72_14 | reverse complement strand
TCCTCCTTCGTGTCGTGATGGACACCCAGAGCGTGCCAACACGGCCCGCTCTGGCCGGAGGACCGCCACCTCAACTTCCACGACTCACGGGACAACCTCTCTCGGAGGGTTCGGCGTCAAAAAACAGGGGGCGCATCCCCGACGGTGGCGGCTCGCGCGCTTACGGCCGGGGGCAGGCCGCGCGGCTGCAGCGCCAGCATCAGCGCCACCAGCCGGCCCGGCTAGGCTGTGACTATCTGCATCAGATGGTCGACGACCGCACCCGCTTGGCGTATGCCGAGATCCACGACGACGACCGCACCGACACGGCGGTGGGCTTTCCCGCCCGGGCGATCGCCTGGTTCGCCGGCCACGGCGTGCCCATCGAGGCCGATCATGACCGACAACGGCCGCTGCGACCGGTCACGGGCCTGTCGCGGGCTGCTGGCCCAACGGGGCGTCGCCCACAAGCGCACCCGCCCGTATCGGCCCCAGACCGACGGCAAGGTCGAACGCCGCAACCTGACCCTCACCCACGAGTGGGCCTCCATCGACGTCTCCACGTCCAACCAGCAGCGCCGACACGCCTTCGACCGCTCCCTGCACTCCGACAACTCCCATCGACCCCACAGCGCGCACCAAGGCAAGCCACCCATGGCCCTGCTCACCGGAAACAACGCTGCGAGAAGCTACAGCTAGTCGAGTTGTGGCAGGATCAGCAGGGCGATCGAGAAGTAGATGATCAACCCCGTGGCGTCCACCAGCGTGGCGACCGACGGGGCGCTGACGACCGCGGGGGCGATGTTGGGCACGAACGCCACACCGGCCAGCATGAGCCCCAGCATCAGGCCGGTCAGCAGCTCGCGGCCCACGACGTGGGGCAGGTCGACGAAGCGCACCTCGCCCACCGCCATGGCGCGGATGACCACCGAGGCGGCCTGGGCCCCCGAGTTGCCTCCAGCGCCGACCAGCAGCGGCACGAACAGCGCCAGGGCCGTGACGCTTTCAAGCGTGCTCTCGTAACGGTCCAGCACGCTGACGGTCAGTGTCCCCGCGACCCCCAAAATCAGCAGCCACAGCGCGCGCTTGCGCGCCAGGGTGAAGGGCGAGACCGAGAAGTAGATGATCAGCCCCGTGGCGTCCACCAGCGTGGCGACCGAGGGGGCGCTAACGACCGCGGGGTCGCTCGGTGCCCCCGGCGCGCGAGAGGTCCTCGGTCACCTCGGCCTCGAAGACCTCCATGGCGTCGTCGACGGTGATCACCCCGACCAGCCGGTCCTCGCGGTCGACCACCGGCATCGCCAGGAGGTTCGCGTCCTGGATGCGCCGGGCGACGTCCTCCTGGTCGTCGTCGACGCTGGCGGCGATGGGATCGCCGCTCATGGTCTCTCCCACCGCCTGCCCCGCCGGGCTGAGCACCAGCTCGCGCAGGCTGACAATGCCCACCAGCCGGCGCTGGTCGTCGGTGACCGGCAGCGTGTAGATGGTCTCGGCGTTGGCGCCGAACCGGCGGATCTTGGCCAGCGCGTCGGCCACGGTCATGCTGGCGCGCAGGTTGACGTACTCGGGCGTCATGTTGCGCCCGGCCGACTCGTCCTCGTACCCCAGCAGTCGCGCGGTCGCTGCCCGTTGCTCGGCGCTGAGACCCGCCTGCAGGTTCTTGGCGACCTTGGCGGGGACCTCGTCGAGCAGCCGCGCGCGGTCGTCGGGGCTCATGGCCTCCACCAGCTGGGTGACGTGGACGTCGCGCAGCCCCTCCAGCAGCTCCTGTTGATGGACGGGGTCCAGTTCCTCGAACACCTGCAGAGCCCGGTTCTTGCCCAGCAGGCGAAACACAACCGCGCGGTCGGCCGGCGGCAGGCGCGCCAGCTCGTCGGCGATGTCGACGGTGCCGGTCTCCTCCAGCCACGACCGGATCTGCTGAAGGTCCTGCTCCTTGGTGAGCTCGGCCAGCTCGGTCATGCGGCGCTCCTGTCACGAATCGCGCGATCCCCACCTCCACGACCCGACGAACTCACGCCAGAAGGTGCTACTGCCTTGAGGGGGAGGGTGCAGCGACCTCAGATGATGCGGTCATCCGCGGCGACGGGATCACCACGACCGTCCTGGTGGCTGGTCAGCAGCCACAGGTGGCCGTCCGGTGCCTGCTGCACGTGTCGCCACCGACCGTAGTCGCCCACGAAGCTCTCAGCGACGCCCGCCGGTACGATCGGGTGCCACCAGGGAGGCGCCAGTGGAGTCCACCGCTCACGCCCAGCCGCACACCCGCGAGGACCGCCCGGCCGGCGACGGCCAGCCGCGGCGCCTAGAGGATCGCGCCGCGACGCAGCTCGGCGAGCTCGAAGGCGACGCCGACCTGGATGCCTGCCACTGGTATCTCAACCGGGGGCTGTCCTGGCTGGAGTTCAACCGCCGGGTCATGGCCCAGGCGACCGACTCTTCGGTGCCGCTGCTGGAGCGCCTGCGGTTCCTGGCGATCTTCGCCAGCAACCTCGACGAGTTCTTCATGGTGCGCGTGGCCGGCCTGAAACAGCAGGTGGCCGCCGGCATCACCGCCCGCAGCCCCGACGGCCGCACGCCCGAGCAGCAGCTGACGGCGATCTCGGAGCGCCTCGCCCCCCTGCTGCAGACCTGCACCGAGGTGCTGCACGACCAGCTGCTGCCGCTGCTGGCGCGCCACGACGTCGCCCTGCGACCCGTCGACGATCTCAACGCCGCCGAGCAAGCCCACATCGACCGGGAGTTCGACGAGGACATCTTCCCGGTGCTGACGCCGCTGGCGGTCGACCCGGGCCATCCCTTCCCCTACATCTCCAACCTGTCGCTGTCGCTGGCGGTCACGATCCGCCACCCCGGCACGGGCCAGCGGCGCTTCGCCCGCGTCAAGGTCCCCAGCGTGTTGCCCCGGTTCCTGGCGCTGCCGGACGGCTGCTCGTTCGTGCCCCTCGAGGAGGTCATCCAAAGCCGCCTGGACCGGCTGTTCCCGGGCATGGAGGTGCTGGACGCCTACCCGTTCCGCGTCACCCGCGACAGCGACCTGGACTTGGAGGAGGAAGAGGCCGACGACCTGCTGATGGCCGTGGAGCGAACCCTGCGTCAGCGGCGCTTCGGTGCCGTGGTGCGCCTGGAGGTGGCCGAGTCCACCCCCGAGGAGACGGTGGCGATGCTGGCCGAGGAGCTCGAGGTCGACCAGCGCGACCTGTTCCGCACGCGCGGCCTTTTGGGCCTGCACGACCTCGCCGAGCTCGCCGACCTCGACCGCCCCGAGCTCCACTGGCCTCGCTGGGAACCCGTGCCGCCGCCGGTCTTCGAGTCCAGCCCTGATGTCTTCTCGACCATCCGCGAGCGCGACGTCCTGGTCCACCACCCCTACGACAGCTTCGAGTCCTCGGTGGAGCGCTTCATCACCGAGGCCAGCGAGGACCCCCATGTGCTGGCCATCAAACAGACGCTGTATCGCACCAGTGGCGACTCGCCCATCGTCCACGCGCTGATCCGCGCCGCCGAGGCCGGCAAAGGGGTCGTGGCCCTGGTCGAGCTCAAGGCCCGCTTCGACGAGGAAGCCAACATCAACTGGGCGCGGGCGCTAGAGAAAACCGGCGTCCACGTCGTCTACGGCCTGGTGGGGCTAAAGACGCACTCCAAGACGTCGTTGGTGGTGCGTCGCGACCACGACGGCATCCGCCGCTACGCCCACCTCGGCACGGGCAACTACAACCCCCACACCGCCGGCTTCTACACCGATCTGGGGCTGTTTACCTGCGACGACGCGATCGGCGCCGATCTCACCGAGCAATTCAACGTGCTGACCGGCTACGCCCGCCAGACCCGGTACCGCCAGGTCATGGTCGCCCCGACCACCATGCGCGAGGGGGTCACCGAGCTCGTCCGCCGCGAACGCCGCGTGCATGAGCGGGGCGAGCGCCCCGGGCTGATCCGGTTGAAGCTCAACGGGCTACTGGACGGCGCGCTGATCCGCGAACTCTACGAGGCCTCCCGGGCGGGGGTGCGGGTCGACCTCGTGGTGCGGGGAATCTGCGCGCTGCGCCCGGAGGTCCCCGGTCTCAGCGAGCGCATCCGCGTGATCTCGGTGGTGGGGCGCTTTTTGGAGCACGGGCGCATCCTGCAGGTCGGCCCCGACGACCTGTGGCTGGGCTCGGCCGATTGGATGCCGCGCAACCTGGACCGCCGCGTGGAACTGATGACACCGGTCCACCAGGCCGACCTCCGCGCTGAGCTGCGCTCCGTTCTCGACCTGGCGCTGGCCGACAACGTCCAGGCGTGGCGCCTGCGCGAGGACGGCTCGTGGGTGCGGCGCTTCCCCGGCGACGGCGAGCAACCGGTCGACAGCCAGGCGCTACTCATGGCCCGGGCGAGGGCGCGCGCCGCCGGCGAGGCCGACCCGGCCGCTCACGTCACCGAGCAGGCCCCCGAAGGGCTCGGCCTGGCGTGACCCACGTGCTCGTGGTCGCCGACACCCACATCCGTCGGGGCAGCTCGCGCACCCTGCCACCGGCGGTCTACGAGCACGCCACCCACGCCGATGTCATCCTGCACGCCGGCGACGTGCTCGTGGGCGAGGTCCTGGCCGACCTCGCGCGCTTCGCGCCGGTCCATGCCGTGTTGGGCAACAACGACCCGGAGCTAACCCGTCATCTGCCCGAGACGCTCCAACTCGAGCTGGACGGCCTGACGGTGGCGATGGTCCACGACTCCGGGCAGCGCAAGGGGCGGGCTCGGCGCCTGGCCCGCTGGTTCCCCGAGGCCGACGTCGTGGTGTTCGGCCACAGCCACATCCCCGTCAACGAGGCCGGCGTGAGCCGGCAGTGGCTGCTCAACCCCGGCTCGCCCACCGAGCGGCGACGCCAGCCCCACCACACGGTGGCGACGTTTTGGGCCACCGACGGACAGCTGCTCGAGCCCCACATCCACGTGGTCTCCCGGCCAAGCTAACGGCCCCACCCGCGACCCGATTCCTGCCCGTATGCGATGTTCACCCGGCTGCACGCAAGGTGTGCGACCGTACACTTCAGCCCAGCGCGGGATGCCAAACGGGGGTAGCGGGCGTTGTTCTTTTAGGACAACCCTTCGTTGGCCGAATATCGGGCCAAGGAGGCAGGTATGGGCCGCGTTGGTCTGGTGCTGGGCGCTGGCGGCACGGTCGGCCAGGCCTACCATGCCGGGGTACTCAGCGCCCTCGAGCACGACCTCGGGTGGGACCCCCGCACCGCCGACGTGATCGTGGGAACCTCGGCGGGGGCGTTGAGCGCCTGCCTGCTGCGTCTGGGGATGGCCGCCAGCGACCTGGGGCCCTGGGTCACCGACGAGCCGCTGTCCCACGACTGCGCGTTGTTGCACGGCTGGCTGCGCCGCGTGCGCTCCGGGCTGCCGCCGGCGGGCCCGGACCGCTGGCGGGGGCGGTGGCGCCTGCCGCCGCCGGGCATGCTCGCCGAGATCCTGCGCCGCCCCTGGGCGCTGCGGCCCAGCGTCGTGGCCAGCGCCATGATGCCCCTCGGCGACATCGACCTGACCGAGCGGGCCGACGCCTTGGCCGAGCTGATCCCTGGCTCGTGGCCCGAAGGGTTACAGGTGTGCGCCACCCGCCGCAACGACGGCGCCCGGGTGGTGTTCAGCGCTCACGAGGGGCCACCGGCGCGTCTGCCGGACGCGGTGGCCGCCTCGTGTGCGATCCCGGGCTACTTCACCGCGGTGGCCATCGACGGGGCCGAATACCTCGACGGCGGGGTCTTCTCGCCGTCCAACGCTGACGTCCTCGCCCACGACCCCCCGGACCTGGTCGTGGCGATCTCGCCGATGTCGGCCGCCAGCGGGCTGACCGCCAGCCTCGATGGGCCGTTGCGGTGGGTCGTCCACCGCAAGCTCAAGCGCGAGCTCGCCAAGCTCGCCGACGCCGGCACGTCGGTGGTGCGCATCGAACCGGGCGAGAGCACGCTGTCGGCCATGGGGGCCAACTTGATGGACGTCGAGCGCTGCGAGTCGGTCCTTCGGGAGGCCTTTCTCGAGACCGGCGCGTACACGGCCCTGGAGGACATCGCCGAGCGCCTCGCACTCGTCACCAGCCCCTTGTCACCGCGAGGACGGGCCGCCTGAGGCGAGCAGGAAAGAGCTCGCAACTCGTCGTCAAAGAACTGGCACCGCCGTGACCCTTGCTTCGCCGCCACTGGCGTCATCACTGTCCCGGGCACGCTGGGCCACCGCCATCGGCGCGCTGGCCGCCCTCGTGGGGGTGGCGGGCGTCGCGCTGTGGCTCAGCCCCACCGCCAGCCGAGCCCAGACCAGCTGCCCCCAGGACGTGTCCGCCAGCGCGCCGATCGACCGGGTGGCCGGCGCCGAGCGCTATGCCACCGCCGCGTGCGCCGCCGCGGCGAGCTACCCCGACGGCGCCGATCACGTGATCTTGGCGCGGGGCGACAGCGCCGGCGGCCTCGCCGACGCGCTGGCCGGGGCGGTGCTGGCCGACGACGTCGCCGGGCCGGTGCTGCTGACGGCCCCCAACACCCTGCCCTCGGCGACCGCCGCCGAGATCTCCCGGCTGGACGCCGAGCGCGTGACCGTGCTGGGCGGCAGCGGCGCCGTGAGCGGCGCCGTCGTCGCCGAGCTTGAGGACCAAGGCGTCGAGGTCGACCGCCTCGCCGGTCGCAACCGCTTCGACACGGCGGCGCGCGCGGCCAACCAGGCCGGCGCGGGCTCCACGGCCTTTGTGGTCAACGGGTTTAGCCCGCCCGACTCGCTGGTGGCCGCCGCCCCGGCGGCACGCACCGGCTCGAAGCTGCTGCTGGTCACCCGCGGCGAGGTGCCGGCGGCGACCGCCGCAGCCCTTGAGGGCGTCGACGAGGTCGTGATCGTCGGCGGCCACGGGGTCGTGGGCCAGGACGTGGCCGCTCGCGTGGGCGAGTTGGCCAACGCCCCGGTGCGCCGCGTCGCCGGGGGCACCCGCGCGGCGACGGCCGCGTCGGTCGCGCGCGCTTTCCCCGGCGACGGACGCATCCGTCTCGCAGCGCAGTCCGACGAGCACCTCGTCGACGCGGTCACCGCCGGTTGGGCCGCGGCCCGCCCGGGCGGCGGCCCGGTGCTGTACGCCGGCACCGACGGCCCCGGCCACGCCGCCGACCGGTGGCTGCGGCTCGGGGGGCTGGGCAGCGCCGACGACCCGGTCGCCACGCGGCTGGTGGGCGGCTCGGCGGTGCTCAGCGACTCCTTGGTGAGCGCTCTCGAATCGCGCTACGAGGAGGCCGCCGCCGGCGGGCGCCCCGCCGAGCTGCGCGCCACGTGGGTCCACCTGTTCGACGACGCCCTCAAGTCGCGGGCGGGCATCCACCGGGTGCTCAACGAGGCGGCGGCAGCCAACGCCAACACCGTCATCGTCCAGGTCGCCCGGCGCCAGGACGCCTACTACGACTCGGACGTGCTGCCGCGCACCCCCGACCCGGCGATGCCCGGCGACCTCGACCTGCTAGGCGAGCTGGTGTCCGCCGCCCACGACCGGGGCCTGCGGGTGCACGCATGGGTGCCGGTGCTGCAGGCCTACCACGAGACGTATGACGAGCTGAGCCTGCCACCCGACCACGTGTGGCGTCAGCACGGACCCGGCAGCGACGACCACTGGTTGCAGGTTTCCGACACAGGGGCCACCAAGACGTTCCTCGACCCCGGCGTGCCCGGCGTGCAAAATCACGTCGCTGCGCTGATGCGCGAGCTTGCCGCCGACTACGACGTCGACGCAGTCCACACCGACTACCTGCGTTACACCGGCGCCGGCGAGTGGGGCTATCACCCCGCGTCGCTCGCCCGCTTCCGCGAGCAGACGGGCTATGACGGCACCCCGCCGCCCACCAGCCCCAGCTGGAGCAGCTGGCGGCGCCGCCAAACCGCCGATCTCGCCCGCCGGGTCTTTTTGGAGACGCTGGCGGCCGATCCGACCACGGCGGTGTCCATGGCCGGCAGCACGATGGGCCCCGGCCCTGCCCACGCAGGGGGCTATCGCAAGACGCGCACCTACAGCTGGGTCTATCAGAACTGGCCCTCGTGGCTGGCCGAGGGCACCGTCGACGCGGTGATGGCCATGAACTATTTCCGCGAGGGCAAGCCTGAGCACCGCGCGTGGTTCGACGACTGGGTCGCCTTTGAGCAGGACCTGCCCCGCAACGGCGGCCTCCTCGCCCTCGGTCAGGGGGCGTATCTCAACAGCGTGGACCAGTCGCTGGCCCAGATGGGCCGGGCCAGCTCCCGCTTGGACGGCGTGGCGCTGTACAGCCACCAGCTCAACGCCGCGACGGGCGCGCCCCAGGGCCTGCTGGCGCGGCTGAGCTCGACCGCCTGGGCCGAGCCGGCCCCGGCGCCGCAGCTTTCCGACCGGCGCGCCGGCGGGCACCTTCTGGTGGAGGCCGCCGACGGCGTCGAGGTCAGCGCCGAGCCGGCCGCGGGCGGCGGCGACGCCGCGTCGCAAGCGGCTGACGCCACCGGCCACGCCGGGCTGCTGTGGCTGACTCCGGGCAGCTGGACCGTCGACGCGCCCGGCCACGACCCGGCGACGGTCACCGTGCGCCCCGGCGAGGTCACGCGGGTGTCGCTGTCCGCGGCGCCGTGACCCGGCGGCCACCTGAGACGGCGAGCCAGGCGACTCACGCTACCCTCCCCTGGGCGCCGCCTGAACGCGCCACCTGTCGTCAACTAGCGTGCCCCGGCGATGTCTGACAACTTGTGTGCGGCTTTCCGGCGAGCCCCCGCCGAGTCCCGTTCGAGCACGGCCGAGAGTGGGCTCGCCTGGCGGCCCGGCTGGCGTGGTGACGGGCCATGGCCGTAAGCGACGAGCCGTCGCGATCCGACCAGCGATTCGCTGAGACCTTCTCCGAGCTCGCAACGGTCCTCCATCGCGCGCGCGAGGGCCTTGTCGAGTGGGCAGCCGGGCGATCGATCGGTTTCGGGCTGGCCGGCGCGGTGGGGCTGGGCACCGGCCTGCTGACCGCCGCGCTGATCCAGGTCATCAGCGCAGTGCAGCAGCTGGCGTTCGGGGCCGATCCCAGCCAGCTGCGCCTGCTGTTGACCCCCGCGGTGGGGGCGCTGGTGGTGGGCGTGATCGTCACCTACTGGCTGCCCGAGAGCCGCGGCAGCGGCGAGGTCCAGATCATGCGCAGCATCGCCGTCAACGGCGGCCAGATGCGCGCGCGGACTCCCCTTGGGGGGCTGCTGGTGTCCGGCACGGCGCTGGGCAGCGGCGTCTCGGGGGGCCGCGAGGGGCCCATCGTCTTCATCGGCGGCAGCGTGGGCTCGCTGCTGGCCCAGTTCTTCTGCTTGGACGACGAGCGCAAGCGCGGGCTCATCGGGGCCGGCGCCGCCGCCGGCATCGGCGCGGCCTTCAACGCCCCGATCGGGGGGATGCTGTACTCCATCGAGCTGATCTTGGGGGGCATGCGCGCCCGCTCGCTGCAGATGGTGGTCATCGCCTCAGTGGTCTCAGCGGTCACCGCCCGGGCCATCATCGGCGAGGCTCTCATCTACGAGCCGGGACAGCCCTACAAGCTCAACGACCCCCGGGAGCTGCTGCTGTACATCCTGTTGGGGCTGGCGGCGGTCGTGGCGGGCCTGGCGATGCAGTACAGCGAGCACTGGATGGCCATGCTGTCCCGGCGCATGCCGGGGTGGCCGCCGCTGCGCTTTGCCGCCGGCGGGCTGGTCGTGGGCCTGATCGCGCTGTGGCTGCCCGAGGTGCTGGGCACCGGCCACAGCCTGCCGCCGGTGGATGGGATCGACGAGCCGATCTTGGCGATGCTCAACAACGCCGTCGGCGACGTGGGGCTGTCGGCCGCGGCGTTTTTGGTGGTGCTGGCCTTAGGCAAGCTGGCGGCCACCGTCTTCGCGGTGGGCAACGGCAATCCCGTGGGGACCTTCGCCCCGCTGCTGTTCCTTGGTGCGGCGCTAGGCGGCGCCTTTGGCAACACGGCGACGCAGCTGCTGCCCGACGCCGGCATCCAGCCGGGCGCCTTCGCGCTCGTGGGCATGGCCGCGGTGTTCAGCGCCGCCGCCCGCGCGCCGTTGACCGCCATCGTGATCCCCTTCGAGATCACCGGCGACTACGAGCTGGTGCTGCCGCTCATGTTGGCGGCCGGGCTGGCCACCCTGGTCGCCGACCGCATCCAGCCAGAGTCGATCCACACCATGCCGCTGCGCCACGAGGGCATTATCGCCAGCGATCCCGAGGAGATCGACCTGCTGCAGACAGTGACCGTCGACGCGGTCATGACCACCGACCCGCTGACCGTGCCGCCGGACATGCCCCTATCCCGGCTGCGGACCACGCTGTTGGACACCGGCAACCACGCGGTGCCGGTCATGGACGGCGACGACCTGATCGGCGTCGTCGCGCCCGCCGACGTCTCACCTGACCACTCGGAGGGCGCCAACGGCCACCGCGACGACGCCGGGCTGAGCGCCGGCGACCTCTGCACCAGCGATCCGGTCACGGTTGCGCCGTCCGCTCCCGTCTACCGCGCCATGCGCCGCATGGCCTCCTCCGACATCGGCATGGTCCCGGTGGTCAACCCCCGCGATCCCCACCGGTTGCTGGGCGTGGTGCGCCGCTCCGATCTGGTGGACGCCTATCGCCAGGCAGCCGATCGCAGCCTCGACGTGCAGCAGCGCCGCGAGACCTCGCGGCTGCGCGACCTCGGCAACGCCCGCTTTTTGGAGCTGGAGGTGGACCCGGACGCTCCGGTGGCCGGCCACGCCGTGCGCGACATCACATGGCCGGGGCGCGCGGTGCTGACCGGGGTGCACCGCAACGGCGAGCTGGTGCTGCCCGACGGCAACACGGTGCTGCGCCCCGCCGACCGCCTCGTGGTGCTGGCCGACCAGGCCAACAGCGACGAGCTGCGCCGCCTCATCACCCAGGCCGACGACGACACCGGCGCCTGACGCACGCGCCGACCGCCCAGGTGTCGCGGCGTGGGCGTCCACGCCGCGGCGCTGGACGAGCTCGTTGTCAGCTCACGGCCGAGGCTTAGCCGTCGGGGCGGGCGCGCCCCTCGGCGAAGCCGGCGTTGGACTGCACGGCGAACACGGCACCCTGGCGCAGCGCGCCCAGCGTCCGGGCGCCGCTGTAGGTGCACGCCGAGCGCACACCGGCCACGATCTCATCCAGCAGGTCCTCCACGCCCGGCCGTTGGGGGTCGAGGTAGCGCCGCCCCGAGGAGATGCCCTCCTCGAACAGCGCCTTGCGGGCGCGATCGAAGGCGTTCTCCTCGGCGGTGCGCTCCCTGACGGCTCGGTCCGAGGCCATGCCGTAGCTCAGCTTGTAGGCCCGCCCGTCGGCGTCCACATGCAGGTCACCGGGCGACTCGTGGGTCCCGGCGAACCAGGAGCCGATCATGACCTGGCTGGCGCCGGCGGCCAGGGCGAGGGCGACGTCGCGGGGATAGCGCACGCCGCCGTCGGCCCACACGTGCGCACCGGCGTCGCCGGCGGCCGCCGCGCACTCGGCCACCGCCGACAGCTGGGGGCGCCCGGCCCCGGCCACCATCCGCGTGGTGCACATCGCGCCGGGGCCCACACCCACCTTGACGATGTCGGCGCCGGCGTCGATCAGGTCGCGGGTGGCCTCGGCGGTGGCCACGTTGCCGGCCACGATCGGCACGGGCGCGCCGAGGTCGGCCACCGCCGCCAGCGCGGCCAGCATGTGCTGTTGATGCCCGTGGGCGGTGTCGACCACCAGCACGTCCACACCGGCATCGATCAGCGCCTTGGCGCGGGTGGCGACGTCACCGCTCACACCGGTGGCGGCGGCCACCCGCAGCCGACCCCCCTCGTCCAGCGCCGGGGTGTACAGCGCCGCGCGCAACGCACCGGTGCGGGTCAGCAGCCCAACAACGCGCCCGTCGTCGTCGACCACCGGGGCCAGACGCCGCCGCGCCGCGTGCAGCCGGTCGAACGCCGTGCGGGGCTCGACGCCGGCGGGCAGGCTCACCACGTCGGTGGACATCACCCGGTGTAGCTGGGTGAAGCGGTCCACGCCCTCGCAGTCCGCGGCGGTGACCACGCCGCCGGGGTGGCCGTCGTCGAGCACGATCGCCGCGTCGTGGGCGCGCTTGGGCAGCAGGTTGAGCGCCTCAGCCACGGTGTCGTGGGGGGCGAGGGTGATGGGCGTCTCGTACAGCGGATGGCAAGCCTTGACGCCGGCGACCGTGTCGGCCACGACGTCGGCGGGAATGTCCTGGGAGATGACCGCCAACCCCCCACGGCGCGCCATCGACTCGGCCATGCGCCGCCCGCTGACGGCGGTCATGTTGGCCGCCACGACGGGGACGGTGGTGCCGGTGCCGTCGACGGTGGCCAGGTCGACATCCAGGCGGCTGGCCACATCCGAGCGTTGTGGTACCAGCACGGCGTCGTCGTAGGTCAGGTCGTAAGGCGGAGTGTGGCCCTCGAGGAAGCGCACCGGGGGGCTTGACCTCCTGATTGCGGCGTTGGCAGCGGGCGGCGGGCGGCGCGTGGCCGCCAGCGCGCGGTCCGACCCGCTATCGTGCCATCGCCGCCTGTGCCGTGGGCGGTGGTTGGGCGCACGCGAGCGCAAGCGAGGCCACACCGTGAGGGTCACCAAGCACCCCCAGTCGTGCCTGGTCGTCGAGTCGGCCGCCGGCAGCCGTCTGCTGCTCGACCCGGGCAACTTCGCTGCCGACGCGCTGTCGCCGACCGACCTCGGCCCGATCGACGCCGTGCTGGTCACCCACCGCCACCCCGACCACTGCGACGCGCGCCTGCTGGACCCGCTGCGTGAGGCCGACGTCCCGATCGTGGCCAACGCGGATGCCGCCGAGGTCATCGGCGAGGGGGCCCGCGTGGTCGCCGACGGGCAGCGATTCGAGCTGGCCGGCGTCGACGTGATCGCCCACGATCTGCCTCATCAGGTCATGGTCGACGGCTCGCCGGGCCCGCCCAACACCGGCTTTTTGCTCGACGGGCGCCTGTTCCACCCCGGCGACGGCCTGTCGCTGGACGGCGTGACGGCCCCCAGCCTGGCGCTGCCCATCGCCGGGCCCAGCACCAGCTTCCACGACGCCTACCGCTTCGCCATCCAGCTTGGCGCCTCGACGGTCATCCCCGTGCACTACGCCATGTTCGTGGCCGACCCGCGCCTGTTCGCCGACAAGAGCGGTCTGGGCGACGTGCGGGTGCTCGCCGACGGGCAGGCCACCCAGCTATGAGCGACCCACCGCCGCTGCATCCCGCCGTCGAGCCACTGGCCGGCCTGCTGGGGGTGTGGCGCGGCGAGGGCCGCGGGAGCTATCCCACCATCGACGCGTTCGACTACGGCGAGGAGGTGGTGTTTGGCCATGTGGGCAAGCCGTTTTTGGCCTACCGGCAGCGCACCTGGTTACGGCGCGACGGCGCCCCGCTGCACGCCGAGGCGGGTTACTGGCGCATGGTCGACGACGACGCCGTAGAGGCGGTGCTCAGCCACCCCTTCGGCGCGGCGGAGGTGCTTGCCGGCACGGTGATCACCCGCGCGCCCCTCGCGCTGCGCCTGCACAGCCAGCAGGTCGTCACCACGGTCACGGCCAAGCGCATCGACGCCGTCGAGCGCGACGTCGACGCCAACCCGGTCGAGGGCACGTTGGCCTATGCGGTGCGCATGGCTGCAGTCGGCGAGCCCATGACCCATCATCTGGCGGCGACGCTGCGCCGCGCCGACGGTTGACGCCGCCGTCGACACCGCATCTCAGCCGTCGACACCCCATCTCAAAGGAGCGACGATGGCCACCGACCTGACGATCATGATCCACGACCGGCCCGGGGCCGCGGCGGACGTCGCCGACGCGCTGGGCCGCTCTGACGTAAACATCGAGGGGGTGTGCTGCACCCCCAGCGACGGCTACGGCGAGCTGCACGTGGTCGTGGCCGACGCCGCCCGCGCGCGCGAGGCGCTGCACCAGGCCGGGATCAAGGTCACCGATGAGCGCGAGGTCCTGCTGCTGGATGTCGAGGACCGCCCCGGGGTGCTGGCTGACATCGCCCGCCGCGTGGCCGACGCCGGCGTGAACCTGGCCACCTTGTACCTGGCGACCAGCACGCGGCTGGTGCTGGGCGCCGAGGACCTCGACGGGCTACGCCGCGCCGTGAGCTGACCACGCCTGCGCTGCCTTCTGTGGCGAGGCCCGTGCCGCGCTGGGAGGAGAGCCTGCCACCTCGGGTTCGGCGGTGCGTCACCGAAAAAGCCCCGGCCATAGCGGCCGGGGCTGTCCAAACAACGCCTGTGATGCGGAGTCCAGACGGTCAGGCGGTCAACAAGCCTGGACGGCGCGATCGAGACCTCACAGAGGCAGCACCTCGTTGGCCTGAGGGCCTTTCTCGCCTTCGACCACCGTGAACGACACCCGCTGACCTTCTTCGAGGGTCTTAAACCCCTGCATCTGAATCGCGGAGTAGTGCACGAACAGGTCCTGTCCCCCCGTCTCGGGCGCGATGAAGCCAAAGCCCTTGTCGGGGTTGAACCACTTGACCGTACCTTCTGCCATCGGTATTCCTCTCGCTGTGCTCACGCCCTCCGGGTCGTTCCAACTACCGGAACGTGACGCCCCACGGGAGCGCGACGGCTCACAGCCTAGCCGACAGCGCGACGCCCCGCTCAGTGACCGCTCGGGGGCGCTGCGCCAAGCCCACCGTCACGGTGCTCAACGCGCCATCAGCTCGGAGACGAACGGCGGCACCTGCAGGGCGACATCGACCGCCTCGCCCTCGCTGACCGCCTGAGCCAGAACGGTCAGCGCCGCGTCGGCGTAGGCGTGAGCCGCAGCCGGCGAGATGCCGGCGGTCTCGGCGACGCGTTGGCGAAATTCCTCGGCGTCGGCGGGCGCCTCGGCCTCGGCCTGGCGGGTGACGGGCTCTTTGAGCTCGGCGGGCAGCTGGGCGGCGAGGTTGCGGGCCTGGTGCGACGACAGCGTCTGCCCCAGGACCTGCAAGCTGGCCTGCACCGCGGCCTCGCCTTGCTGGCGGTCGAGGGGCTCATGGATTTGCTGTTGGACGCGCGAGACGAACTCGTCGGGCTGCAACGACGTCCCTCCTGCGTGGGGGTGACACGACCGGGGCTCGCCCGGGACCGCCGCCATCGGCGGTCCCGGCAGCGCACACAGCACGCCCCGTGGCCCAAAGGGGGCTAGCCGGCCTTCTTGGTCTCCCAGAAGATGTTGGCGATCTCGTCGATCTGGTCCAGCAGTTTCTGGCCCTGGGACGGGTCGGTGGACTTCTTGGCCTCACCGGCCGATTTGGTGGCCTGCCAGAACTTCTCGTGCAAGTCGGGATAGGCTTCGAGGTGATGGGGCTTGAAGTAGTCGGTCCACAGCACCCACAGGTGGTATTTGACGAGCTCGGCGCGCTGCTCCTTGATCTGGATGGCGCGCTGCTTGAACTCCTCGTCGCTGGCGTCCTGGTACTTCTTTTGGATCCCGTGGACCGACTCGCCTTCGATGCGAGCTTGGGCGGGGTCGTACACGCCGCAGGGCAGGTCGCAGTGCGCCCGGGCCGTGGCAGGCTCCTGCACCCGGTCCAGCTGCCGCAGCAACGCCGCGAATCGCATGGGAGGGCTCCTTGCCGTCTCGGTCGTTCTCTCCAGCAGTGCGCGCCGATCCTATCCCCACCGCGGTGGGCGCAACCGCGGTGCTGCTGAGCGTGGCGATGATGCGACTCGCTCGCATCATGAGGCTTCGTGTGGCGGGTGACAGCATGCGTCCGCTGCTGCGCCCCGGTGACCGGTTGGTGGTGCGCCCGGCCCGGCGGTGGCACCTGCAGACCGGCGATCTCGTCGTGGTCCGCGACCCCCGGCAGCGCCAACGGCGGATGGTCAAGCGCGTGGTGTGGCGCAACGGCGCCCGCGCCTGGGTGCGTGGCGACAACGCCGAGGCCAGCACCGACAGCCGGGGCTTTGGCTGGGTGCGCCTGCCGCCGGTGGTGGCCCGCCCGGCGCGGCGCTACGCCCCCGCCGACCGAGCCGGCCGCCTCGCCGGGGCGTGACCCGGCGACGCCGTGTCACACGCAGCCTTTGGCTCATCGACGAAGGCTCGCCTCGGTGGCCCAGCCGGTGGCGACCCCGCCATGGCACGCCACCGCTGGGCCATGGCCAAACGCTCGAGTGGGCTGGGATGGGTACCCCACCACACGTGACGCCACACCGGCGGCGCGGGACGGTTGAGGTTGCTGCGGGCCAGCTGCACCTGCAGCTGTTCGAAGGCGCCGGGCTCCTCCAGCAGCTGCAGCGCGCGCCAATCGGCGGCGGCCTCCATGCCACGGCTGGCGGCGGCCTCGATTGGGGTGGCCAGCACCGAGACCAGCATGACCGCGCCCACGACCAGCCCCACGGCCCCGGGATCGGAAACGGCCCGCTGGCGCCCGCGGCGCGTCCGCGCCCCCAGCCATGCCGCCAGCGCGTACACCCCCACCACCACCGCTGCCGCCGCGGCCAGCGAGCCCCGCAGGATGTCGCGGTGCTGATGGTGGGCGAGCTCGTGGGCCACCACCGCGCGGATCGTGTTGGGTTGTCGGGCCTGAACCAACGTGTCGAACAGCACCACCCGCCGGGTCGCGCCGAGACCGGAGATGTAGGCGTTCTCGCGGGTGGTGCGCTTGCTGGCGTCGGCGATCAGCACCTTGTGCACATCCACCCCGCCGGCGGCGGCGACGTCCTGGACGGCTTGTCGGGCCGGGCCGGGCTCCAGCGGCCGGGTGTCGTAAGCCAGCGGCTCCAGCACCAGCGGACCGGCGACGACGAGCCCGACCAGCAGCGCCGCGCCGCCAGCGGCCACCAAGGGCGGCCAGCCGCGTGGAAAGCGCGTCGCCACGGCGTAGGCGAGCCCGGCCACGACCGCCGCGCCCACCCACGTGGGGGCGCGGAACGCCACCCAGTCGAGCAGCCATCCCCCCACGCCCTGGGTGCGCAGGCCGTAATCACCCGCGTGGACAAACCCCGACCAGAACGCCAGTGGCGACAGCAGCACGTCGATGAGCAAAAACGCCCCGCCAGCCACGACCACGGCGGTCAGCCACGGGCGCTGGCCCGCGCGCGCGGCGATCCAGCCCACGACGCGCCGCCCGGGCGGGCTCATGGCCAGCGCCAGGGCGAAGCCCCCCCGCAGGGCCACGGCGACCACCGCCACGACGTCGCGCGGCACCTGGTATTCGCGCGCGAGCCCGACGAAGCTCGCGTCGAACCAGCGGGCAGCCGAGACGGGGTCGTCGACCTCGGGGGCGCTAGGGCCGCCCAGGAGGCCGACCACGCCCCCCACGACGATCGCCGCCGCCATGACGTGCCCGCCGGCGCGCCAGCGCCGCCAGCGATCGCTGGCGGCGGTCGCAACGGATGGCGCGTCGCCGCCGCTCAGGCTGCCTCCCCCATCCGGGCCAGCCACCCCCGGCGGGATGAGCCGGGCGGGCCGTGGGGTGGCTCGGCAGGGCTCATTCGGGCTGGGTGGCCTCCACCGCCCCGGGCGCATCGACGACCCGCACCGCCTCGCCGGTGCCACACCAGTGGCACACGGCGTCGATGACCTCCTGAGAGACGAGCTCCTCGCCTTCCACGCGACCCTCGCCGGAGAGCTCCGCATGCCAGAAGCGCCGCGCGCGCTCGACGACCTCGAGATCGAAGCGCGTCAAGTTTCCGCAGGCGTCGCAGCGGAATCGCTTGTCGGGTCTCATGCCGTCAGCCAAGTCCATGCGTGGGTGGCTCCCTTGCCGAAGAGGAACTCGCGCCGAGCGTAGCGCCGCAGTCGGCCGGCGGGCGCGTCCACATCGCGATCGGCTGGCCCTGGTCGACCTGACGGGGCTCGGGCGGATGGGGCTGTAACGCGCCGCCCTCGACCACCCCGGCGGCGACCCAGGCGCACACGGCGGCGTCGAGCACGTCGTCGGGAGCCGCCCGGTCGCCGCCGCCGACGACGTCGGGCAGGACCACCCCGACGTCGGCCAGCAGGGCGCGCCGGCGCATCACCCCGTCCCAGGAGCGCTTGCGCGGCAGGCGGTCGCCGCCGGTCAGCTGGCGAAAGGCCAGCTCGGGGTGGCACTCGCGCAGGCCGTTGCCCCACCCCGCTGCGAGCTGGTCGATCTCGGCGATCTTTGGCACCAGACGCCACGCCGGCTGGCTCACGCCCGTACCGGTGACCGCACGCGCCAACGCCGACGCCTCGCCGTGGCTGGTCACCTCCCCTTGCCGCCAGGCCTCGATGACCGCGCGCGGCGGGGTGGTAAACACCGTCGAGGCCGCTCCCGCCAGCAGGCGGCGGGCGGCGGTATCCGCGTCGCGCCCGGCCTCGTCCACCAGGCCCACGGGCATGTCCACTGCCACCGCGGCTGGCCTGGCGCGCGCGATCGCCTGTGAAGCCAACGGCACGACGAAGGCGTCGTCGAGTTGGCCGTCACACACCACCACGGCCATCCATCCGCGGGGTGTGCCGTCCAGCCCCAGTGCCCGGCGGCCCGCCTGGGCCGAGCGGCTCGCCGGCCGCCAGCGCGGGCGCGACCCGCTGCGCGCGACCGCGAACGGGTCGTGACTCTCGATATCGGACAAACCGGGTAGCCACTCGCCGGCGGGCTCCTGAGACGCACCGCCATGGTGGCCTGGCCCACAGCCGGGCGTCCAGCTTTGCTGGCCCAGAGGCCTCGTCACGGGGCGCCGCGGCTGCCATGATGGGGGGCAGAATTGGGGAACCCTCTCAGTGACGGGGAGCCTGGGGGGTCTTGCCCTGGTGGGCAAGGCGAGGTTCCCAGCGACGTCGAGGAGGCCGCTGTGCTCCAGGAGCCGGCTTGCGCCGACCCCTTGTGGCACGAGCGCGCGGCGTGCCGCGGTCGCAGCGTGGAGATGTTCTTTTCCGAAGAGCCCGCCGACATCCGCGCCGCGCTGCGCGTGTGCCAAGCCTGTCCGGTGCGCCAGCCGTGCTACGAGCTCGCGATGGCCAACCGCGAGTACTTCGGCGTGTGGGGTGGCACCACCGAGCGCGAGCGCCGGCGGGTGTTCCGCGCCGAGCGCCGCAACCGCCGCGGGCGCCCCGAGGGTGAGCCCGTGGTCCATCGGGCCAGGGCCGCCGGCCAGTCGCCGTCGAGGTCGGCGGCAATGAGGGCGGCGGCCGCCGATAGCACCGCCACGTCCCGGGCGGGACCGCGTTGGTCGGCCAGGACAGCCTCGGCCACCGCCGCGCTGGCCGCGACGTCGCCGCCGCGCAGCTCGCCCACATCGGAGGTCACCAGCCCTAGCGCGCTCGGGTCGAGCTGCTCGTGGCCCACCGCGCCGTCTCGCACGCGCCACACAGGCGACACCCCGGCGGTCGTGAGCTCGTCCAGCCCGCCGGCGCCGTGGAACACCAGCGCGTGTCTGGCCTCCAGCTGTGCCAGCGCTCCCGCCACCGTCTCGGCGACGGCCGGGTCGGCCACACCCACGGTCTGATGCGCCGCCCCGGCGGGATTGGACAGTGGCCCCAGCAGGTTGAACGCGGTGGGCACGCCCAGGGCTGTGCGCACCGGCATCACGTGGCGCATCGCCGGGTGGTAGGTGGGCGCGAAGCAGAAGCCGATGCCCAGCTCGTCGACGCAGGCAGCGACCGCCTCGCCGGGCAGGTCGATGGCCACCCCCCAGGCCTCCAGCAGGTCGGCCGAGCCGCACCGCCCGCTGGCAGCGCGGTTGCCGTGTTTGGCCACGCGGGCGCCGGCGGCCGCGGCGATGACCGCGGCGACCGTCGAGACGTTGAAGGTCTCGGTGCGGCTTCCGCCGGTGCCACAGGTGTCCACCACGGGCCCATCGACGGGGACCGGCTCGGCAAAGGCCCGCATCGTGCGCGCCAAGCCGGCAAGCTCGCCGACCGTCTCGCCCTTGGCGCGCAGGGCCGTCAAAAACGCCGCGATGTGGGCGTCGCCGGCCTCGCCGGCCATGATCACCCGCATGGCGGCCTCGGCTGTGGCCGCGTCGAGGTCCTGGCCGGCTAGCAGCGTCCCGATCACCGACGGCCACTCGACCGTGCCCGGGTGGGCGTCGCCGTCCGCGGGCGGGACAGGGCGGATCACGGCTGGTCTCCCGGCAGCGCCGCGCTTGCCTGCGCGGGCGAGTGCAGCTCGCGGCGCCTGCCGGGCAGGTCGTAGGGCCCGCTGACGGGATCGCCGCCCACACCCGGCAGAGCCGGCAGCGGCCGCGCCTCGATGAGGGCCTCGGCGGCCTCGGCGAGATCGAACGGGTCGATGGGCCGGACCATGTAGGCGTCGGCCTGCGACCAGTCCGACAACCACGCATCCTGCGGGCGCGCCAGCACCAACAGCACCGGCGGGGTCTCCTGGCCCATGTCCCGGCGCACGCGGGCCTCCCGCGAGAGGTGGAACCCGCCGGTGGGGTGAGTGTCGTTGTCGGCGATCACCAGCGCAAAACGCCCGTGCTCCTCGGGGTCGTCGAGGATCGCCAGCGCGCGCTGCGGCGTGGCCACACGCAGGAACGACACGTCGGGGCCTCCGCTCAGGCCCGTGGTGACCTCAACGGCGACGTCATCGCGTTGGGCCACCAGCAAGATGCGCCGCGCAGGGGCAACCGTGGTCGACATCGTCGGGGATCGTGCCACGACGAGCGGCCTACCGCTGACTCGTCTCGGCCTCGCGGGTGGCGAGCTCCTCCATGAGCTGGCCCAGGCCGTCGACGGTCAGCAGCTCGTCGAGGCGGCCGACCACGGTGCCCTGGCCGGTGGTAAAGACCCAGTAGGGATACGCCCGCAGGCCGTAGATCGCGGCGGCGTTGCGGTCCTCGCTGTCGACCAGGGTGGGCACTTGCCAGCCCTGCTCGCGAAACCACGGCCCCGGTGGGTAGTTGGCCTCGCCCTGGCGCACGCCCGTAGAGATCGCCACCAGCCGAACGTCGTCGCGCAGCTCACCCTCGGCGACGGCCTTTTGCAGCACCGACAGCTGCTCCTGGCACACGTCGCACCAATGGGCCAAGAACACCAGGGCCCGCGGCGTGCCGTCATCGGGGTCGATCGTCAGGGGCTCGCCGTCCAGGCCGGTGCCCTCCAGCGCCGGCGCTGGCATGCCGACCGCGGGGTCGGCGGAGGGGTCGCTGACGCTCTCGAAGGCCGGCAGCGCCTCGCCCTCGACCGAGACCGCGGCGGCGATCGCCTCGCCCTCGATGTCGGTGGCCTCGGTCTCGGAGTCGGAGAACGGCCGCAGCCACAGGACCCCGGCGATGGCCACCGCGATGAGCACCAGCACACCCAGGGCGACAACGCGTTTCTTCGAGCCGCCGTCCTCGGGCTCCTGGCCCTCCTCGCGCGACGATGCGCCCGGGGCCTCGTCGGTGTCAGCCATGGATCCCTCGCCACGTCACAATCCGTCCAGGTTACCCGCTACCCCCTGGGCGCGCCCGTGCCGACGCCGCTCGCTGGCCCGCCGGGCGAAGGGCGGCTGGGACCGCCCCCGGCTCACGGCCTGGACTCGGCGGGCATGTGGCCACCGGCGGC
>PXPH01000047.1:26366-39106 GCA_003021615.1 Actinobacteria bacterium QS_8_72_14 | reverse complement strand
GGTGGGCGCGACCGCCAGGCCGGCCGCCACGCCGGCCAGTGGGCCCGCCCCGGGGGGCTGGTCGACCACGGTCGCGTCGGCGCGCCCGGACAGCCGTTGGCCATCGTTGCCCACCGCCAGCAGCACCGTGGCACACACCGGCCGCAGGCCGGCCACGGCCCGGTCGATCAACGCCCGACCCTGGACGGTGGCCAGCGCCTTGTCGCCGCCCAAGCGACGTCCGGCGCCGCCGCACAGCACCAGGCCCGTCAGGCCCGACCCTGCCAGCGTGGGGACGGTGCGACGGGCCGGATCGGCTGCCATGACCACACGGTACTGGCCGCGACCCTGCCCCGACGGGCGCCATCGACCTCGTTCACCGCCGGTCACAGCGGGCATGATCGCCGCGCGCCCCGATGTCGCATCGAGGAGATGAGCCCATGGCCACGGGTTTGGCTGGCAACCGCCCCCGCGCCCACCGCCGCATCACCGCTTTGGACGGCGAGGCCGCCCACCCCCGCCCCGACGAGCTGGTGGTCGAGGAGCCCTTGGAGGTGCGCCTGCGGGGCGATGACGGCAACCGGGCGCATCGCGCCCTGCGCCGACGCCGACATCGACCCGCAGGCGCGCGACAACGTCGTGACCGTCGACCTGGCCGGGCCGCTGCCGGATTTGGCCGGGCCGACGCGCCGCGGAACGATGACCAGCGCATGCGGCGTCTGTGGCACCCGCGCCCTCGAGGACCTCGAGGTGGCCGGCATGCGCCCGCCCGCCCCCGGCCCCTGGTTGGACGCGGCCACGTTGTATCAGCTGCCCGAACGCTTGCGGGCCGCACAACGCGTGTTCGCCCGCACCGGCGGGCTCCACGCCGCAGGGCTTTTTAGCGCCGAGGCGGTCACCGTGCGCGTGGGCGAGGACGTGGGCCGCCACAATGCCGTGGACAAGGTGGTTGGCTGGGCCCTGCAGCACGGCCGGCTGCCGCTGACGGGCCACGTGCTGCTGGTCAGCGGGCGCATCGGCTTCGAGATCGTGCAGAAGGCGCTGGCCGCCGGCGTGCCGGTCGTGGCGGGCATCTCGGCGCCGTCCAGCCTGGCCGTCGACCTCGCCGAGCGCTTCTCGATGACCGTGGTGGGCTTCTTGCGCGGTGGACGCGGCAACGTGTACTGCGGGGCGCCCCGCATCGCCGACGTCGCGGGAGGTGAGCGGTAACCGTGCGACGAGCCCGGCAGGCAAACGGACCGCGGCGCCTGCGCGACGCCGCCGCCGAGCAGGGCGTGGCCGACCGGCGGGTGCTCGACGCCCTGGCGGGCATTCCGCGTGAGCTCTTCGTGCCCGAGTCCGAGGCCGCCGACGTCTACCAGGACCGACCGGTGAGCCTGCCGCACAACCAGACCACGTCGCAGCCCTCGCTGATCGCGGCCATGGTCGAGGCCCTGGAGCTGGACTCCGACGACGTCGCCTTGGAGATCGGCGCCGGCTACGGGTTCCAGACGGCCTTGCTGGCCGCGCTGTGCCGCTACGTGTGGGCCATCGAGTGGTGGTCGGATTTGGCGCACACCGCCCGTGCCAACCTCGCCGCCCACGGCGTGAGCAACGCCGAGGTGGCCGCCGGCGACGGCCACGCGGGCTGGCCCGAGCACGCCCCCTTCCACGGCATCATCATCTCGGCGGCCACACCGCAGGTGCCCCCGGGGCTGGCCCAGCAGCTGGCCGAGGGTGGGCGGCTCGTGGCACCGGTGGGATCGCGCAGCTCGGCGCTGGTCACCGTCTACGACCAGCAACAGGGACGGCTTCGCGTGCGGCACGAGCTGGTGCCGGCGCGCTTTGTGGAGATGGCCGGCGGCGACGGCGGCGAGCGTCGCACGCGGCGCTAGCTGTGCTTCCCTTGTAGCCGGACACCTCTTGAGTGAGAGGGTTCCGGTATGGCAGAGCAGAACCACACGCAAGGGACGCACAGGAAGTTCTGCGAGAAGTTCAAGCGCGACGCGGTCGAGCTGGTGGGCAGCACGGACCGGTCGATCGCCCAGGCCGCCAACGAGCTGGGGAGCTCGGAGACGACGTTGGGCAACTGGTGTCGCCAGGCCAAGCGCGACGAGGGCGAGCGCGAGGATGTGATCAGCGACGAGCGGGCGCGGCTGGCCAGCCCCGGCTTGGGTCTCTGACTGGCTTGTGAGCAGTACTTACAGTCTCGCCTTCTTCGGCGCCAGGAGTCTTTTGAGAGTCCCGGCTATCGCCTGAATTATCGTCAGCGGAAGAGTAACCAAGGTCTTGAGTGCTCTGAGCAGTGCGTGAACTACGGCCACGTTGTCTCTCCCCTCGGAGGCTCCATTTTCATGCGTCACCCTTCGGTGTATCCCACCACTCGCACAGTTATGCCCGTGCGACGCATTCAATCGATGGGGCGCGTAAAGCTGGCGACGTCGTCGGAGAAGTGGCAGGCAGCCAGGTGACTGGAGCCGCGGTCACGCGGGCGCAGCGCGTGGGCCTCGTCGACACACACGCCTGGAGTGCGGGCCAGGGGGAAGCGTGGGTGGAACCGGCAGCCGGGGGAGACTTGTGTGCAGCTACTCGGCGTCGGGGTCGCTGCTGCTCATGCAGGCTCGTCGTTGGCGAGCCGCCGCACGCGCTCGGCGTCGCTGACGAGCTGGTCGACGGCCTCGGTGAGGGACTCACCTCGCTCGGCTGCCAGGGCGGCGAGCACCCAGCCGCGGATGAGCGCACCCACGGGCACGTCGTGCCGGCCGGCGATGACCTCGATCTCGGCCATGGCGTCGGCGGGTAGTCGCACCGACTGCACCACCGACTGAGCCCGGCCGGGACGTTCACCCTCGGGCGAGCCGCGCGGGTAGGGCTCGTCGCGGGTCGCTTCGGACTCGGCCTGCGCAGCCTTGATGCGGTCTTCGGTGCGGCTCATCGCGTCACTCGCTTGGTTGCCGGTACTTCGCGCGGTCGGTGCTGTTGACGAGCCACCCGTTGGCGCTCGCGCGCTGCCGCGCGTCGGCGGCCTCGGCGCGCGCCCCGTCGGCGGCCTGATGGTCTGCACGAGCCTGCGCAAGCGCCTCGTCGCGGACTGACTCCGCGTGCTCGGCGCGTTTGACAGCGTCGGCGGCCTCCTGGCGAGCGCGGTCCCGCTCCCCTACCGCCTGGTCGCGTTCACGGAGGGCGGAGTTGAGCTAGACGGCAGTTCGAGAGACTATTAGGGGAAAGCAGTGGACTTCGACAACGCTTTGGACATCTTCCCCAGACGAAATAATAATTATCAGTTATTGTTATGGGTGCACGTGTTAGCTGGAATCGCTTGACGCGCGTCCTTCGAAGAGGCCGATGAAAATGCGATGGTCGGACTGACACGTCGGCTCGGGGGCATTGACCCAGTCGAGTTGATCTATATCCTGCACTTCAGATTCGCGAGGTTCTTTTTCAAGTCCAACGAAAAGGGCTTTGTCACCATCCTGAAGGACTGCGGGTTCACCTTCACCTGTTAACGTGCTCTCCAACGTGATAGTGCGAGAATCGGCATTCCAGTCTACGCGACCGCTCGGCCAGATGACCAGGGCATCTTCCTTTTCTTCGAACGTCACGCATTCTTCGCCTATCCGTAGGGTGCCGACAACAGTAATGTCTGGAACCGCGTTACCAGACTGGACGACAGCGAGCGGCCCCCACTCTTCGGCGGGTGCAGGCGACATGGTCTGTTGTGATCGAGGGGCATTGTCCCTCGCGGTAGTTTCGCCACAGCCAACAATAAAAAGTGCAAGGCATGTGGCCAGGGCAGGCAGGTGGTAGTTCCCTCTCATGACGCACCTCTCTTGGGAGAAAGGGGTTGTAATCGGCTTCGGGACGCCCTTGTGGAGAGTCCTTGGCACTCTCACGCTTTGGTCGCCGCCGAGTTTCTGTTTGATTTTGATGAAGTCTTAACCCAGCCCGCCTTGGACGTTTTAGCCGACTCCAGCAGTTCCATCAGGGACCGGGTGCGGGTGGGGGGCTTGCGTCTCGAGGGGGTCGACGCGAGACGACGGGTGCGCAGTGCACGCCCGCCGTGGTCGGCGGCGCGCCACACCGCGGGATCGCTCAGGTCGGCGGCGACCCCGCCCGCCGGGCGTCCTTGGGTCTTGGCAAGAAGACGCCTAGCTTGCTGCCCCTCGCACTGCGGGCGAACTGTCACAGACCTTCGTAGGGTGCGGCCGCTCAGATCGACGAGAGGCATCCGCACGGTCGGGAGGGGTCGATGGGCGTCCCCGAGAAGGACAGCTAGGGCGTCGGCGAAGGCGGGCGCTGGCCACCCACCCGCCAGGTGTCCGAGCCGGTGATGAGCGCCTGCAGGTCGCCCGAGCCCTTGCGCAGCTGCGCGTCCGCGAGCTGGCGGGCCAGCTCGTCGCCGTAGACGGGGCGCCGAACCTGGCGAAACAGCCCGATGGGGGTGGGCCCCAGCGGCGTGTGGCTCAGCCGGCTCAAGGCGAACGCCAGCGAGGCGTCCTCGCGGTGGGCGTCGTGGACCACCAGCTCGGACTCGGCGGCCACACGGCGCCCCGTGGCCCCCGGCTGGCTGCCGTCAGCGGGCTCGGCCCCCTCGACGTCGACGATCTCGAGCTCGCAGCCGTCCGAGAGCAGAACACCGTGCTCGCCGTGGGCGCCGAAGCGCACCGGTCGGCCGTGCTCCAAGCGGATCTGGTTGGCCTCGTTCTTGCGGACCGCGTCGAAGGCGCCGTCGTTGAAGATGTTGCAGTTCTGATACACCTCGATAAACGCTGTGCCCTCGTGGTGGGCGGCGCGCTCGACCATGGCCGACAAGTGGTCGCGCTCGTTGTCGATCGTGCGGCCCACGAACGTGGCCTCGGCGCCCAGCGCCACGCTGACGGGGTTGAAGGGGTAGTCCAGCGACCCCTCCGGGGTGGGCTTGGTGACCTTGCCCGTCTCGCTGGTGGGGCTGTACTGGCCCTTGGTCAGCCCATAGATCTGGTTGTTGAACATGATGATGGTCAGGTCCACGTTGCGGCGCATGGCGTGGATGAGGTGGTTGCCCCCGATCGACAGCGCGTCGCCGTCACCGGTGACCACGAACACTTTCAGGTCGCGGCGGGTCTCCGAGATCCCGGTGGCGATCGCCGGCGCCCGGCCGTGGATGCCGTGGAAGCCGTAGGTGTTCATGTAGTAGGGAAACCGCGCGGCACACCCGATGCCGGAGACGAACACGGTATTCTCGCGCGACACGCCCAGGTCCGGCATCACCCCCTGGATGGTGGCCAGGATGGCGTAATCGCCACAGCCCGGGCACCAGCGCACCTCCTGGTCGCTGGCGAAATCCTTGCGGGTCAGGGTGTCTGTGGCCTGTCCAGGGCGACCACCGCTAACGCGACTCGCGTCGCTCATGTTGCCTCGACCCCCTCGTGGGGCTGGTGGACCTGCGACCGGATCGCCTCGGCCAACTCACCGGAGCTAAACGGCAGCCCGGTGACGCGGTTGTAGCCCACCGCGTCCACCAAAAACGTGGCGCGCAACAGCATGCGCAGCTGCCCGGTGTTCATCTCCGGCACCAGCACGCGGTGGTAGCGGCGCAACACTGCACCGGTGTTGGACGGAAACGGGTTCACGTGGCGCAGGTGGGCCTGGGCCACCTTGTGGCCCTCGTCGCGCACCCGACGCACCGCCGCCTTGATCGGTCCCTTGGTGGACCCCCATCCGACCACCAGCACGTCGGCGTCAGCGTCGCTGTCGGGCTCGATCGCAAGCGGGGGGATGTCCTGGGCGATGCGGTCGATCTTGGCCTGGCGCAGCATCGTCATGCGGTGGTGATTCTCGGGGTCGTAGGAGATGTTGCCGCTGCGGTCGGCCTTCTCCAGCCCCCCGACGCGGTGCTGCAGGCCGGGTGTGCCGGGGATCGCCCACGGACGGGCCATGGTGGCCTCGCTGCGGGTGAACGGCTGGAACGAGTCGTCGTCGCCATGGCGAGCCGCCGCGAAGGCGACATCGGCCGAGAGGTCGGGCAGGCCGGCGACGTCGGGGATGAGCCAGGGCTCGGCGCCGTTAGCGAGATAGCCGTCGGACAGCACGAACACCGGCGTGCGGTACTTGATGGCCAGCCGCGCTCCCTCGATGACGGCATCAAAGCAGTCGCCGGGGGTCTCGGCCGCGACCACCGGGACCGGGGCGTCGCTGTTTCGACCGAACAGCGCCTGTAGCAGGTCGGCCTGGTCAGTCTTGGTGGGCATGCCGGTGGAGGGCCCGGCCCGCTGGATGTTGCACACCAGCAGCGGCAGCTCGGTGGCCACCGCCAGGCCGATGGTCTCGGCCTTGAGGTTCACCCCCGGACCGGACGTGACGGTCGCCCCCAGGTTGCCGGCGAAGCTGGCCCCCAGCGCCGCGCCCACGCCGGCGATCTCGTCCTCGGCTTGGAAGGTGGCCACGCCGAAGTTCTTGTGGCGCGCCAGCTCCTGGAGCACGTCCGAGGCGGGGGTGATGGGATAGCCCCCCAAAAACAGCGGCAGGCCCGACAGCTGCCCGGCGGCGATCAGGCCATAAGCGGTCGCCAGGTTGCCGGTGATCTGGCGGTACAGCCCGGGGGGCAGGTCGGCGGCGGGCTGGACCTCGTAGCGGTGGTCGAACAGCTCGGTGGTCTCACCGAAGGCCCAGCCGGCCTTCAACACCGCGACGTTGGCGTCGACGAGGTCGGGGGCAGCCGAAAACTTGGACTCGACCCACTCGATGGTGGGTTCCAGCGGGCGGGAGTACATCCACGACATGAGCCCCAGGGCGAACATGTTCTTGGAACGCTCCTTGGCCTTCTTTGACAGGTCGTGGCCCTCCAGCGCCCTCAGGGTCAGGTCGGTGATGGGCACCTCGTAGACCTTGAAGCCGTCGAGGCTGCCGTCCTGGCGGGGGTCGGCGTCGTACTTGGCCTTGCGCAGCGCCGGCTTGGTAAACGAGTCCGAGTTCACAATGATCGTGGCGCCGGTGGGCAGCGCCGGCAGGTTGGCCTTCAGCGCCGCGGGGTTCATCGCCACCAGCGCGTCCGGCTCGTCGCCGGGAGTGAGAATGTCGTGATCGGCGAAGTGCAGCTGAAAGCCCGACACCCCCGGCAGCGAGCCTGCCGGGGCCCGAATCTCGGCGGGAAAGTCCGGCAGCGTGGCGACATCGTTGCCGACCATGGCACTGGCCGACGTGAACCGGTTACCGGTCAGCTGCATCCCGTCGCCGGAGTCGCCGGCGAAGCGGATGGTGACGGTCGCCAGCTGTTGGACGGCCTTGTCGCTCATGGGTCTTGTGGCCTTGCGTCAACGTATGCTGGTGGTACCCGGAAATGGTAGGCGCCACTGAGACGCTCGGCCGAATAGGCATCCCCCTTGAGGGGGATAACCAGCGTGATATACGCTCACCCCTGGGCTGCGCGGCAGGTGGGCCCGCGCCGTTGGCCGCGACGGCTGGCGGTCGCCGTGGCGGAGGGCGGTCGCCGCGCCGGCTGGCGGTCGCCGTGGCGGAGGGCGGTCGCTGTGGCGGAGGGCGCCCACGCTGGTGGGCGCGAGCGACCGCCCACCCTCGAATGGGAGGGCGTCACCGAGGCCGAACTCAAGCTGCGCCAGCCGGCCCTACGCCAGGCGTTGGCCGACTACGACGACGTCACCGCCCCCCTCAAGCGGCGCGCGACGACCGAGCTGAGCCTGCAATACGCCGTAATGGCCCAAGAGCCCGGTGCGCGACGCGCCGCCGAACTAGGCGTAACACCGCAACGCCGAGCGGACGCTGCGGCTGCGCGCCGCGGCGTTTGAACAGCAGCGGCCAACGGAAGCGCCGCCGGCTACCAGCTCGACTTGCGCACGCCCGGCAACTCCCCACGGTGGGCGAGCTTGCGCATGTTGATGCGCGACAGGCCGAACTTGCGCATGTAGGCCTGCGGGCGGCCGTCGATGCCGTCCCGGTTGACTACCCGCGTGGGGCTGCCGTCACGATCGAGCTTGTTGAGCTGATCGCGCGCGGCGAGCTTCTCCTCCAGCGAGACCTCAGGGTCCTTGAGCGTCGCCTTTAGCTCAGCCCGGCGCTCGCGCTGGCGGTCGGCAACCTGACGCCGCTGCTGATTCTTGGCGATCTTGCTCTTTTTGGCCATGCCAGCGCTCAGCTGAAGCTGTCGCCGCAGGCGCAGGCGCTCTGCGCGTTCGGGTTCTCGATCGAGAACCCGGCACCCTGCAAGCTGTCGACCCAGTCGATCTTCGTGCCGCGCAGATACGGCGCGCTCATCTGATCGAGGCGCACCGACACGCCCTGCACCTCGAAGGCGACGTCCCCGTCGAGCTCGCGGTCGTCGAAGAACAGCGCATAGCGCATCCCCGAGCAACCACCGGGCTGCACGGCGACCCGCAGGCTCAGACCCTCCTGCTCTTCACGCTCCATGAGCTCGCGAACCTTGCTGGCGGCCGCGTCCGTCAGCAGGATCGGGTCGGTGAGCTGGCGCTCCTGCTCAGGGGCGGTGGTGATTTCGCTCTGCATCCGGATCTCCTACACTTAAGACGCCTGTCGTGCTCAAAGCTTGATCGTCGCGGGAGCCTGTCGCGTTCACTGGCGCCAGTGTAGCAGCGCGTGACGCCACGCCCGTCGACAGCGCCCACACCGGTGACCCCCGGCTGCGAACCGCCGCGCAGGGGCGTCGCGTCAGCCCCGCTCGGCGACGTCGGCGACCTCGGCACCGCTGGTCTCCAGCAGCTGATCAGGCGCGATGGGAAACACCGCGTCCGGCAGCCCCCCGGCGGCCCAGACCTCTTCTTGAGCCAACAGGTCGTCGTCCAGCAGCAGCCACATGGCCTCCGGGTTGCCGTACGGCGCCGTCCCCCCGATCGGCCCCCCGGTGGCCTCTTGCCCCTCCTCGGGGCTGGCCAGCCGGGCCTGATCGGCGTCGACCTCGGCGGCCACCTTGCCCGTGTCCACCCGGTTGGCCCCCGAGGCCAAGACCACCACCGGCTCGCCGTCGGCCATCAGCACGATCGACTTGCAGACGGCGGCGACGTCGCAGCCGATCGCGGCCGCAGCCTCCTCGGTGGTGCGCGTGCCGTGGGGGAACCGCGTCACTTCCACCGTCACGCCCCGGGCCGCGGCGGCGTCGACGACGCGCTGCACCATCGGGGGACGCGTGTCGCTGGGCGGCTCGTCCATGTTGGGCAGCCTACCCATCAGGACCCCGCGTTCGCCGCGCGCTGGGCCAGCGCCCTGGAGGCGGCGCGCGCGCCCGCAGCCGGAGCTTCCAGGCCGGTCGTGCCCAGCTCGACGGCGTCGTCGAAGCCGGCGGCGGCCTCGCCGTCCACACGGCCGGCCACGGCCAGCAGGCGCGCCCCGTGGCGGCGCGCCTGAGCGACGACGTGGGCGCCGATCTTGCCGTGGGCGGTCGTCTGGCCGTCCAGCGCGCCCTCGCCGAACACCACCGCATCGCAGCCGGTCAGCGCCGTTTCGAGCCCGGTTAACCCGGCGATCCAGGAACCGCCGGAGCGCAGCGCTGCGCCGCAGAAGGCGGCCACCCCAAAGCCCAGGCCGCCGGCGGCCCCCGCACCGGGCAAGTCGCGCCACGGCCCGCCGGGCACGTCGCGCTCGACGACGTCGGCCAGGTGGGCCAGCACCGCCTCGAGCTCGGCGACATCGGCCTCGCTGGCGCCCTTCTGGGGCCCGTAGACCCGGGCGGCGCCATGCGGGCCCAGCAGGGGGTTGGTGACGTCCACGGCGACGTCCACGGCTGCGTCGAGGGGTCGGGCCGGCTCCACGCGGGCCAGGTCGGCCAGCCAGCGCGCGCCCACCTTGACGCCATTGCCGTCCACGCGGCGCAGCTTGTGGCCCAGCGCCAGGGCCATGCCGGCGCCCCCGTCGACCGTCGCCGAGCCCCCCAGGCCCACGGTGATCGCCCGCGCCCCGGCGGCGACGGCCGCCGCCAGCAGCTGGCCCACCCCGTAGCTGGTGGCCGTCACAGGGTCGCGCTCGGCCTCCGTTCGCCTTGCCAGCCCCACGGCCTCGGCGGCCTCCACCACGGCGGTGCCGTCAGGCAACAGCAGCCAGTCGCCCTGGCTGGCCTTTCCCCAGGCGTCGGCGACCTCCACGGTGTGGCGCGTGGCGCCCGCCACCGCGGAGGCGACCACGGCCAGCGTCCCGTCCCCGCCGTCGGCCAGTGGCACCGTCACGACCTCATCGTCGGGCCGCGCCGAGCGCCAGCCGGCGGCCATTGCCGCCGCCGCGTCCGCCGCGCCCAGGGTGCCCTTGAAGGAATCAGGACAGATGACGATCTTCACGAGCACGGCAGTGTAGGCGCCCACGCCCCGCGCGCGTCGACGCCTGGCAGCCTGCCAGGTGGGATGCGACACCCACCCCACGGCCGGGTGCGGCTGACCACGAACTGGGTCGTTGCCCAGTCGTTGCCCACACGAGGTGGACTGTGACCCGTTGCCACAAGTCGCCCGTCCCCCCGGCCGCAGCCGCCAAGCCCGTGCTGGCGTGGCTAGCCGCGACGGCCCTGGGGCCGGGCCGCCGGCGTCGCTCACGGCCCGGGGCGCTACGCGACGCGAGCCAGCGCAGCCCAAGCCGGCGCCTTCTGCCCGGTCGCTCGCGCCGGGCGCCGTTCCCGCTGTACGGTGTCGAGGCTTGGTCGGGCCCCACCTTCGTGGTGGAGCAGGACCACGTGGAGGGCCGCCTTGCCGAGCTGACCGTGGGCTTTGCCGAGACCGCGGCCAACGACCACGCCTGCGTGCGCGTGACCAGCACGCGGCGCCCGCCGTCGCGAACCGACGAGCGCCTGGCCCGCCACCTCGATCCGTGGCTGGCGGCGGTCGTGGGCGAGGCGCGCGGCCACGACCGGCTCGACCTCGTCGGCGACCCCGAGGCGGTGGTCGAGCTGGGCTCGCAGTGGCAGACCACGACCGTGAGCGTCGACGACGAGGGGGTCACCTTCCGCGTGCGCGGCGAGGACGACGCGTGGGTGGCCTATGCGCGCGCGCCCGACCACGCGGTGATCGTGTGCGTCGAGCCCGCCGCCCCCCTCTCACCGGAGACGTTACGCCTGGCGACCGTGCGCCGCGTCGCCGCGCTCGTGGGCAGCTCGGGGCCACGCTCGCGGGGCGGCGGACCGCGCCGCAGCCGATAGGCGGCCAGGCGGGGTCAGCTCTTGGGCGAGCGGTCCACGAAGGGGGGCTTGGCCACCTCGGCGGGCAGCGTGCGGCCGCGCACATCGATGTCGACGCCAGCGCCCGGCTCGACATCGGCGTCGAGATAGCCCAGGCCCAACCCCGTCCCCAGCGTCGGGCTGTAGCCGCCAGAGGTGAGCTCGCCCACCGCGTGGCCGGCCCGGCTCACCGGACATTGAGCCCGCGGGACGCCCCGACCCGTGGCCCACAGCCCGATCAGGCGGCGGCTGACCCCGCGCTGCTGGACGGCGGCCACCGCGTCCTCGCCAACGAAACCGGTGCCCAGCCGCACCGCCCACATCAGGCGTGCCGCCACAGGGCTGGTGTCCGGACCCAGGTCGTTGCCGTGCAACGGCAGGCCCATCTCCAAGCGCAGGGTGTCACGGGCGCCGAGACCCACGGGGTGGGCCTCGGCTGTGCGCACCCGGTCCCACACCGCGGGCGCCTGCTCGGCGGGCAAAAACAGCTCGTAGCCGCGCTCGCCGGTGTAGCCGGTGCGTGCCAGCAGACCGCCCCGCGGCGGGGGCGCGCCCGCCGCGTCGCCAACCCCGTGGCCCTCGAGGTCGCGGCAGGTCATGAACGCCAAGTCGCCGGGCTCCACGCCCGCCTGGCGCAGCACCCCAGCCGACTCCGGGCCCTGCACCGCCAGGCACGTCACCGCCGCGCCGTGGTCGGTCACCGCCGCCGAGCGGCCTTGCGCGCAGGCGCGCAGCGCGGCCACGACGTCGGCGTTGCTGGCCGCGTTGGGCACGGTCCACATGCCCCAGGGCATGCGGTAGACGATCAGGTCGTCGAGGATGCCGCCGTCGGGGGTCAGACACAGCGAGTACTGCGCCCCGCCCTCGCCGATGCGCTCGATGTCGTTGCTCAGCGCCCGCTGGGCCACCGCGGCTGCCTCGGGGCCGGTCACGCTCACCGAGCCCAGATGCGACAGGTCGAACACCCCGGCGTGCTGGCGAACGGCGGTGTGCTCGGCCACGACGCTGCCAAAGTCGATGGGCATCTCCCAGCCAGCGAACGGCGCGAGCTTGGCGCCCAGCGCGCGATGGCGATCCTCCAGCGGGGAGGCAATCGGGCCGTCGGCCACGGAAAGGTCCTTCGTCCAGGTCAGCAGGTCGAGGCGCGACTCTATCGAACGGGCCTGCCCGGCTGCCATTCGTGGCAACAGGTTGGCTACGATGCGCCCCGCCCGCACCGCACCCTCCATCAGGAGCACGGCATGGCCGACAGCTACGACGTCGTCGTCCTCGGCGGCGGCACCGGCGGCTACTCCTGCGCCTTACACGCGGCCAACCTCGGGCTGTCCGTCGCGCTGATCGAGAAGGACAAGGTGGGCGGGACCTGTCTGCACTGGGGGTGCATCCCCACCAAGGCGTTTTTGCAGGCCGCCGAGGTCGCCGAGCACACCCGCGACAGCCACCACTACGGGGTCCAGGCGACCTTCGAGGGCATCGACGGCGCCCGCGTGCTGGAGTACAAGGACGGCGTCGTCAACGCCAACCACAAGGGGCTGCAAAGCGAGCTCGGCCGCCGCGGGGTGGACATGATCACCGGCTCGGGGCGCCTGTCGGGCCCGCGCACCGTCGCAGTCGACACCAGCGAGGGCCAGCGAACGAT
>PXPH01000047.1:0-26339 GCA_003021615.1 Actinobacteria bacterium QS_8_72_14 | reverse complement strand
ACCTGGTGATCACCTCCGACGAGGCCCTGTATCGCCAGCAAGCGCCGCAGCGCCCGATCGTGTTGGGCGCCAGCGCCGTGGGCGTGGAGTTCGCCTCCATCTGGCAGGGCTTCGGCGCCGAGCACGTGGCCATCGTCGAGCTCGAAAACGCCCTGGTCCCCCACGAGGACGTCGACACTTCCAAGCAGCTGGCCCGCGACTTTCGCAAGGCGGGTATCGCCAGCCACACCGGGGCCAAGGCCACCAAGGTCGACAAGGGCGACGGCGAAGTGGCCGTGACAGTCGACACCGCCAAGGGTCAGCAGACCCTGGACGGCGACGTGCTCATGGTCGCCATCGGACGCCGTCCCGTCACGGCCGGGCTGGGCCTCGAGGAGGCCGGCATCGAGCTGGATGGCGGCTTTGTGGTCGTCGACGAGTGGTGCCGCACCGGCGTCGAGGGGGTCTACGCCATCGGCGACATCCTGCCGCCGCCGTCGCTGGGGCTGGCCCACGCGTCGTTTCAGGAGGGGATGCTGGTGGCCGACCAGGTGGCCGGCCAACCCGCGCGGCCCATCGACTACCGGGGCGTGCCGCGCGTGTACTACTGCCACCCCGAGATCGGCAGCGTGGGCTATACCGAGCAGGAGCTACAGCAACAGGGCATCGCCTACGACAAGACCGTCTTCCCCTTCAGCCACAACGGGCGTGCCATGATGATGCGGGGCACGGGCCACACCAAGGTGCTCGCCGCCAAGGACGGAGGCCGGGTCCTGGGCGTGCACGTCATCGGCCCCAAGGCCACCGACCTCATCGCCGAGGCCCAGCTCATCTACAACTGGGAGGCTCTGCCCACCGACGTCGCCGAGTTCATCCACCCCCACCCCACGCTCAGCGAGGCCGTCGGCGAGGCCCACCTCGCGCTGGCCGGCCGGCAGTTGCACGGCTGAGCGCCCTGGCCACTGGGGCCCGCGCTGACTGCGCCTCCACCCCCGCCGCCCGCACCCATGACACCCACCGCAATCCCCGCAGGGAGCAGGAGCGAGCACCGTGGCAACCGAGGTTACCCTTCCCCAGCTCGGTGAGAGCGTCACCGAGGGCACCGTCACCGGGTGGCTGGTCTCGGTCGGCGACCGCGTCGAGGCCGACCAGCCCCTGTTCGAGCTCAGCTCGGACAAGATCGACACGGAGGTCCCGGCCCCCGCCTCGGGCGTGGTCACCGACATCAAGGTCGACGTCGACGAGACAGTCGAAGTGGGCACGGTCGTGGCCATGATCGGCGACGAGGTTGAGCACAAGGCCGCCGGCGCCGGCGGCGCGGCCGCCCAGCCCGGCGCCGACCAGCCCTCACCGGCCTCCGGGCAGGCCGTGTCGCAGCCGCCGGCGGCAGAGCCCACCCCCGCCGCCCCGGCCCAGCGCGGCGAGCCCGGGCCCACGTCACAGCCCCCGCCCAGCCCCGCCCCGGGCCAGACCGCCGGCAGCGACGGCCACAGCGCCCCGCCGTTGGCCAGCCCGCTGGTGCGGCGCATCGCCGCCGAGAAGGGCATCGACCCCTTGACGGTGACCGGCTCGGGCGAGGGCGGGCGGGTCACCCGCGCCGACATCGAGGCCGCCGCCACAGCGCCAGCGACGCCACAGGCTCCCCCCGGCGAGGCCGGCGAGGCCCCACCAACGGGGGGCCGCTCCCCTGCGCCGGTGGGCGCCGGCCAGCGCGAGCACACCGAGGGCCTGTCGCGCATCCGCCAGCGGATCGCCTCCAAGATGATGGAGTCGCTGCAGTCCTCGGCTCAGCTGACCACGGTCCAGGACGTCGACGTCACCTCCCTGATGGAAACTCGCGCTCGGATCGCGCAGACGTTTAAAGACCACGAGGGCGTCAGCCTGAGCCCGTTCGCGTTCCTGTGCCGGGCAGCAGTCATCGCGGTGCGCCAGCATCCCAAGATCAACGCCGTTGCCGACTGGGAGGCCGGCACGGTCACCTACCGCGACTACGTCAACCTCGGCATCGCGGTGGACACCGAAAAGGGCCTGATCGTGCCCAATGTCAAGGGTGCCGACGACCTCTCGCTGGCCGGCATGGCCCGGGCCATCCGGCAGGTCGCCGACAAGGCCCGCGGCGCCGCCCAGCTGGAGATGGACGACATCCAGGGCGGCACGTTCACCATGACCAACACGGGCAGCGTGGGCGTGCTGGCCGACACGCCCATCCTGAACTACCCCGAGGTCGCCGTGCTGGGAACCGGCGCGATCCGCAAGCGCCCGGCGGTGGTGGAGGTGGACGGCTCTGACGCGATCGCAGTGCGTCACGTGATGTATCTCAGCTTGACCTACGACCATCGCCTGGTCGACGGGGCCGACGCCGCGCGGTTCGTCAGCGACGTCAAGCACCTCGCCGAGACCACCGACTGGGACGCCGAGATCGGCTACTAAAGCCAGGGGGTCGATGTGGCGCGCCGGCCAAACGAGAACGCGGCGACGCCGCCCACGGCGGCGCCGCCGCTGTGGCACGCCGCCTGCGGCGAGGTCGTCTACGAGCGCGCCCTGGCGTGGCAGCACGACCTGTGGCAGCGCCGCGTCGACGACCGCGTCGGCGACGTGCTGCTGACGCTGACCCACGACCCGGTCTACACCGCTGGGCGCCACGCCGACCTCGAGCGCAACCTGGTGCGCAACGACACCGGCGTCCGGGTGGTCCCCGTCGAGCGCGGCGGCGACGTCACCTACCACGGGCCGGGCCAACTGGTGGCCTACCCCATCGTGAAGCTGGCCTCGTCCAAGGCCGTCGGCGGCTTCCTCGACGCGCTGCTGGCGGCCAGCCAGGCCACGGCCGCCGACCACGGGTTGCCGGCCGTGTGCGACCGCCGCCGGCCGGGCGTGTGGGTCGGCGACGACAAGCTGGCCGCGGTCGGCCTGCGCGTGGAGCAGGGGGTGACCTTCCACGGCCTGGCGTTCAACGTCGACTGCGACCTGGGACAGTTCCAGGCGGGCATCGTGCCGTGTGGCATCCGCGACGGGGGCGTGTGCTCGCTGGCCTCGCTGGGGGTGTCGACCACGCTCGAGGCCGAGCGCGCCCGTCTGGTGGCCCGGCTCGCCGCCGCCCTGGGCCGCGACGTGGTGTCGGTCGACCCGGCGGCGCTACCGGCGCCGGACCACGCTCCTTGTGCCCCTGACCGCCGGGCCCGTCGGGCTGGCTCGGTCCGTGGGACCCCAGCCACCTAGACTTGAGGCGCCCCGAGGCCGCAAAGGGAGCCCGTGTCGGCGATCGTCCCGGAGAACGCCACGCGCCTGACGCTGGTCGGCGCCGAGCCCATCCCGCAGCGCAAGCCGGGATGGCTCAAGCGCGACGTGCCGCTGGCCGGGCCCAACTACCGCGACATCAAGCACACCATGCGAGGGCTGGACCTGCACACGGTGTGCGAAGAGGCCCAGTGCCCCAACATCCACGAATGCTGGGAGGACCGCGAGGCCACGTTTTTGATCGGCGGGGACGTGTGCACCCGGCGCTGCGGCTTCTGTGACATCGCCACCGGCAAGCCCGGCGACTACGACACCGGTGAGCCGGTGCGCGTCGCTGAGGCCGTGGCGGCCATGGAGCTGAGCTTCGCGGTGGTCACCGGCGTGGCCCGCGACGACCTCGCCGACAAGGCCGCATGGCTCTACGCCGAGACGTGCCGCCAGATCAAGCAGCGGCTGCCCCACTGCGGCGTGGAGCTGCTCATCGACGACTTCCGCGGCGACGCGGACCTGCTGGGCCTGGTTCTGGACGCCGAGCCCGAGGTGCTGGCCCACAACCTGGAGACCGTGCCACGGCTGTTTTCCCACGTGCGGCCCGCCTTCGACTATCAGGGCAGCCTGGCGCTGCTGGAGCGGGTGCGCGCCGACGGCCGCTGCGCCTCCAAGTCCAACCTCATGCTGGGCATGGGCGAGAGCGAGGACGAGGTCGCCGCGGCGATGGCCGACCTCGCCGACGTGGGATGCCAGATTTTGACCATCGGGCAGTACCTGCAGCCGACCTCCCAGCACTGGGCGCTGCAGCGCTTCGTGGAGCCAGCCGAGTTCGACCGCTACGCCCAGCTGGGCCGTGAGCTGGGCTTCGACCATGTCGAGTCGGGGCCGTTGGTGCGCTCGTCCTACCGGGCCGGCCGTCAGGCCGAGTCTGCCGGGGTGTGGCGGCGCGCCGAGCCCGCCCGGGCCTGAGGGCGCCAGCCCAAGCCGGGGTCCCGAGAAGTCTGTGAGGTGTGACATGGTTGCTGCGTTTTTGCCCGCTGTCGTTGCGGTGCCAGACCCCCTGGTGGGCTCCGAGGCCGCGGCGGGGGTCGTGCAGGTGATGCTGCGCATCGCGCTGATCGTCGTGATGGCGGTGATCGCCCGCCGCCTGGCCGGTATGGGCATCCGGCGACTGGTCACGCGGGCCACCGCCGGCGACGGCGACGACGACGCGCTGTCGCAGCGTCGGGCGCTGCGCGCCTCGACGCTCGGCGCGGTGTTGGGCAGCGCCGCGACGGTGACCGTGGTCATCCTCGCCGCGCTGCTGCTTTTGGGCGAGCTCGGCGTGCAGCTGGGACCGCTCATCGCCGCCATCGGCATCGTCGGGCTGGCGTTGGGCTTTGGCGCCCAGCGCCTGGTCCAGGACCTGCTGTCGGGGCTGTTCATCCTGTTGGAGGATCAGTTCGGCGTCGGCGACGTGGTCGACACCGGAGAGGTCATCGGCACCGTGGAGGGGGTGACCCTGCGGCTGACCCGAGTGCGCGACGTGGGCGGCACGCTGTGGCATCTGCCCAACGGCGACATCCGCCGGGCCGGCAACTTCAGCCATGGCTGGGCCAGAGCCGTTGTGGATGTCGACATTGCCTACGACACCGACGTCGGGCGCGCCACGGCGGTCATCGAGGCGGCCGCCAACCAGCTCCTTTACGACGACGCGCGAGGCCAGGGCGTGACCGGCGCCGCCGAGGTCTGGGGTGTGCAGGACCTCGGCGCCGACGGGGTGAGGCTGCGGATGGCCATGCCCACCGCACCGGCCAACCAGTGGGCGGTCGAGCGCGAGCTGCGCGCCCGCATCAAGGCCGCCATGGACGCCGAGGGCCTCGAGATCCCCTTCCCGCAGCGCACCGTCTGGGTGCGCCCACAGGAGCCCGAGGACGGCCAGGACGGCACGCGGTGGCGCCCCACCTCGCTGCACCCCCAGCCCGCGGGGCCAGCGGGCCGAGCTGACCGACCCGCCGGTCGTGTAACGTAGACGAAACCCTGCGGCAACGGCATCGGAAAGCGGCCTGCGTATCGTGACCGCCACGCGGACGGGCCCCGCGAGACGCGCGGGAGGGCGCCGCGTGGTCCGGTGGCTCGTCCCCGGCCCCAACAGCGGCCTTCGGGCCGCCCTGTCGGGCACCGGCCGAGGCGACCCGCGGCCGCTCCGGGGGCGAGCCTCCCGGCCCGCCGTCCGCGTTGAGCAATGAGATGATGACGAAAAGGAGCGACGTTGGGGAGCTCACCCGATGACATCCTGAAGAAGGTGTCAGACGAGGCCATCGAGTTCGTGGACCTGCGGTTCTGCGACCTGCCGGGCCTCACCCAGCACTTCACCATCCCCGCCCACGCTCTCCAGCAGAACGCCTTCGAGGAGGGCCTGGGCTTCGACGGCTCGTCGATCCGCGGCTTTCAGGACATCCAGGAGTCCGACATGGTCCTGGTGCCCGATCCGGACACGGCGGTGATCGACCCGTTCATGCAGCGCAAGACGCTGGCGATCAACACCTTCGTCCGCGACCCCCTCACCGGCGAGCCCTACAGCCGCGACCCGCGATACGTCGCCCGCAAGGCCGAGCAGTACCTGACCGGCTCGGGCATCGCCGACACGGCCTTCTTTGGTCCCGAGGCCGAGTTCTTCGTGTTCGACGACATCCGCTTCGACTCCACGCCGGGCGCGAGCTACTACGCCATCGACTCGATCGAGGGGCCCTGGAACACCGGCAAGGACGAGCAGCCCAACCTGGGCTACAAGCCGCGGCACAAGGAGGGCTACTTCCCCGTGCCGCCCATGGACCACTACCAGGACCTGCGCTCGGACATGAGCGCGACGTTGGAGGACTGCGGCGTCGAAGTGGAGTTGCACCACCACGAGGTGGGCAGCTCCGGCCAGGGCGAGATCGACGTCAAGTTCGACACGCTGCTGTCCATGGCCGACAAGACCATGCTGTTCAAGTACATCGTCAAGAACGTGGCGCTGCGCCACCGCAAGACCGCGACGTTTTTGCCCAAGCCGATCTTTGAGGACAACGGCTCGGGCATGCACACCCACCAGTCGCTGTGGACCGGTGGCGAGCCGCTGTTCTTTGACGAGTCCGGCTACGCCCAGCTGTCGGACACGGCGCGCTACTACATCGGCGGGCTGCTCAAGCACGCACCCGCGATTCTGGCCTTCAGCAACCCCACCACCAACAGCTACCGGCGCTTGGTGCCCGGCTTTGAGGCCCCGGTCAACCTGGTCTACAGCCAACGCAACCGCTCGGCGGCGTGCCGCATCCCCGTGTACTCCAAGACTCCCAAGTCCAAGCGCATCGAGTTCCGGGTGCCCGATCCCTCCTGCAACCCCTACCTGGCGTTCAGCGCCATGCTCATGGCCGGCCTCGACGGGGTAAAGAACAAGACCGAGCCACCCGACCCCGTCGACAAGGACATCTACGAGCTTCCCCGCGAAGCGCTGACCAACCTGCCCGCGGTGCCCGCCAGCCTCGAGGAGTCCCTGTCGGCCCTCGAGGACGACCACGACTTCCTGCTGGAGGGCGGGGTGTTCACCGAGGACCTCATCGAGACCCACCTGCAGTTCAAGATGGACGAGGAGATTTCGGCCATCCGCCTGCGCCCCCACCCCCACGAGTTCCACCTGTACTACGACATCTAAAGCCGCCCGCCCGCCTCATCAGGCGGTTTTGGCCCTCACCCCGCCGGGTGGCCAGCCGGTCTGTGGCCAAGGCGAGCCCCGCGTTGCGTGGGGGCGCGGGGCTCGCTTGTTGGCGCCAGGGCCCTGCGGGCAGGGGCGGGCCGCCACCGCCGCCGACGCCGACCGCCAGACGGCCCTGCTGGCGCGGATTCGATCGCGATCGGTGGCAACCCGCGCGGTCACGCGCCGTAGAAGTGGCGCTCGTGGACCTTGCGCACCCGCCGGCGCGCCCGGGCGAGATCGTCGGCGAAACTCTGGGCCTCGTGGGCGGGATAGCCCAGCACGCGGGCCAGGCGCTGCAGCTGGGCCTCGTCGGTGGGCAGCACCGCCGTGTCGCGCAGCCCGACGAGGTAGGCGACGTTGCGCACGCGGCTTTGCACCCGCCAACCCCCGCGCAGCCACTCGACCTCCTCGGCGTCCAGCAGACCGGCGCCGGCCGCGGCGTCGAGGCCGGCCAGGCAGCCGGGCACGCGCAGCGCCTCGTGCTGGCCGCCGTGGGCCAGCTGCAACAGCTGCACGGTCCACTCCACGTCGGACAGCCCGCCGGGACCGAGCTTGAGGTCCTGGCTGGCCGAGCGTGACCCGCTGCCCGCCGCCGCGCCGGGACGCTGGGGACCGTGCCGGCCTGGCCCCGCCGCGGCGCCCGCCCGCGGGCGGGTGCGCCGCGGTTTCTGCTGGTCGCCGGCGCGCTCGGCCTCCAGCCGGGCCTTCATGCGCCGCACGGCGTCGAGGCGCTCACCGGAGGGCTGGTCAGCGTAGACAACCTCGTCGATCAGCTCGGCGAAGCGCGCGCCCAGCTCGGCGTCGCCGGCCACCGGTCGGGCTTGGGTCAGCGCCAGGATCTCCCAGCCTTGGGCCCAGCGCTGGTAGTACTGGCGGTAGCTGTCCAGGGTGCGCGTCAGCGGCCCATCGGTGCCCTCCGGGCGCAGCTTGAGGTCCACCTCGAAGACCGCGCCCTCCGGGGTGATCTCACCCACCAGGCGCAGCAGCCGTTCGACGGCCGCCGCGGCCGTCGGGCCGTCGCCGTCGTGGACCAGCATCACGTCGAGGTCGCTGGCATAGCCCAGCTCACCGCCGCCGAGCTTGCCCATGCCGATCACAGCCAGGCGCAGCCCCTCGGGCACCACCAGCGACACGGCCGCGTCAAGACAGGCCTCGGCCAGCGCGGTGAGCTCGCCGGCCACGTCCTCGACGTCGGCGAGCCCGCCAAGGTCGCGCACGGCGGTGCGCGCGGCCTCGCGGCGTTTCATCTTGCGCAGCAGCGCGCTGGAGTGGCCCGGCTCGTCGTCGCCGCGCACCCGCAGGCCGTCAGCCAGGCGCTGATAGTCCGCCCGCGATTGCGTCGTCTCCAGGTTCTCGCGGTCGGCCAGGACCGTGAACAGCTCGGGCTGGCGTTGCAGCCACTCGCCGACCACGCGACTCGAGCCCAGCACGCCCACCAGCAGGTCGCCCACCGGCGGGTTGTCGGCCAGGGTGCGCAGAAACGACGGGCTCTCCTGGAGGCGGTCGGCGAGCTGGCGCAGCGCGGCCAGGCCGACGTCCGGATCAGCGCTGCCGGCCAGGGTCGGCAGCAGCGCCGGCAGCAGCGTGCGAAAGAGCCGGCTGCGACGGCTCAACCCGGAGGCCAGCGCATCCAGGTGGTCGATGGCGGCGCGGGGGTCGGCGAAGCCCAACGCGGCCAGCCGGTCGCGAGCGGCCTGCTCGTCGAGGTTGCCCTCGGTGTCGGCCAGCTGCTCCTGGCGGGTCAGCTCGGCGAAGCGCTCCAGCAGTGGGCGGAAGAACAGCTTCTCGTGCAGCCGCCGCACGAAGCTCTGCACGCGCTCGTACTCCCGGTCGAACTGCGCCAGCGCCGTGGCCGTGGGGAGGTCGCGAAAGCCCACCGTGCGGGCGATGCGCTCGCGCTGGTCGTCGTCGCCGGGCAGCGCGTGGGTGCGCCGCAGCCGCCACAGCTGCAGGCGGTGCTCGACGGTGCGAAGGAACTGATAGGCGTCGCCGAACAGCGCGGCGTCGCCCTCGTCGACGTAGCCGCCGGCGGCCAGCGCCCACAGCGCGTCCAGGGTGCCGGGCTGGCGTAGCGACGCGTCGTGGCGCCCGTGGACCAGCTGCAGCAGCTGAACGGCGAACTCGATGTCGCGTAGCCCGCCCGGGGCGAGCTTGACCTCCCGGGCGCCGTGGCGTTGCACGCTCTTGGAGGCCTCCACGCGGGCCTTCATCCGTTGGATCTCGGTCACGCGCTGCCCGTCGAGGCGGTCGGGCCACACGTGGCCGGCGATGAGGTCGGTGAAGGCCCGACCGAGCTCGGCGTCGCCGCCCACCGGCCGGGCCTTGAGCAGCGCCTGGAGCTCCCACTGGGCCGCCCAGCGCTCGTAGTAGCGGGCGTAGCCCTCGAGGGTGCGCACCAGCGGGCCGTCGCGGCCCTCCGGGCGCAGATTCGCGTCGACCTCGTAGGCACGGCCATGGGCGGTGTGAGAGCCCAGCAGCCGCAGTAGCTGCTCGGCGGCGCGTGTGGCCTCCGTGACGGTGCCGTCGGCGGTGACGAACATGACGTCGACATCGGAGACGTAGTTGAGCTCGCGCGCGCCGAGCTTGCCCATTCCGATCACCGACAGGGGCGCGTCACCGGCCACCTGCTGGCACACGGCGGTGATCAGCCCCTCGGCCAAATCCGATAGCTCGGCGGTGGCCCCGGGCGTGTCGGTCATGCCCAGCAGGTCGCGCGCGGCGATGCGCAACAGCCCCTCGCGCTGGGTCCACACCAACGCCTGCTCGGGCTCGCTCTCACCCAGCGCCGCGGCGCCCAGCCGGCGCACCGTGGCCACGTCCCACGGCTCCAGGTCCCCGGCCAGGTGGGCTAGCAGGCGCTCGCGGAGAGTGAGCAGATCAGCCAGCGCGTCACTCGCGCCGACGGTCGTGGCCACCCGCACCGGCACGTGCGGGGTGGCGGCCATCCACGTCCGCGCCTCGGGCTGGGCGGCCACCACCCGGGCGAGAGCCGAGACGGCCTCGGCGGCGTTGGGCGCCGCCGCCAGCTCGCGCAGCAACCGGGCTGGCCCGCCGCCGTGGCGGGCCTGCGGCCACAGCTCGAGACGGGCCAGGTCCTCGGCCACCCCCGCCAGCCCCAGCCGGGCGAGCTCGGCGTCGGTGACCTGGGCGGCGGCGTCGCCGTGGGAGGTCGTGCTCACGACGTCACCGCCCTAGAGCATGGGCAGGTAGCGCTCCAGCTCGTAGGGCGTGACTTGCGCGCGGTACGCGTCCCACTCCACGCGCTTGTTGCGCAAAAAGAACTCGAAGACGTGCTCGCCCAGCGCGTCGGCGACCAGCTCGGAGTCCTCCATCTCCCGCAGCGCCTCGTCGAGGTTCTTGGGCAGGCTGGGGATGCCGGCGGCCCGGCGCTCCATGTCGGTCATCTCGAAGATATTGTCCTCGGCCTCGGCCTGCAGCTCGTAGCGCTTCTCGATCCCCCGCAGCCCCGCGGCCAGCAGCACGCTGAAGGCCAGATAGGGGTTGCAGGCCGGATCGGGGGCGCGATACTCGATGCGCGCCGACTCGGGCTTGTCGGGCTTGTACAGGGGCACGCGCACCAGCGAGGAGCGGTTGTAGCGCCCCCAGGAAACGTAGACGGGGGCTTCGAAGCCGGGCACCAGGCGCTTGTAGGAGTTCACCCACTGGCACACCACGGCACAGATCTCGCGGGCGTGGGCCAGGATCCCGGCGGTGAACTGCTTGGCCACCGTCGACATGCGGTAGGGATCGGACTCCTCGAAGAACGCGTTGGTGTCGCCCTCGAACAGCGACAGGTGCGTGTGCATCGCGCTGCCCCAGTGGTCTGCCAGCGGCTTGGGCATGAACGTGGCGTGCACCCCCCGGTGCATGGCCGTCTCCTTGACCATCAGCCGATAGGTCATGACGTTGTCGGCCATGGTCAGCGCGTCGGCGTAGCGCAGGTCGATCTCGTGCTGGCTGGGCGCGACCTCGTGGTGGGAGTACTCCACGCTGATGCCCATGTGCTCAAGCTGCTGGATGGCGTGGCGGCGAAAGTCGCTCTCGACGTCCAGGGTGGTCAGGTCGAAGTAGCTGCCCTGGTCCAGCGGCGTGGGGTCGTTGGCGCCGCGGAACAAAAAGAATTCCATCTCCGGGTGGACATAGCAGGTAAAGCCCAGGTCGGCCGCTCGCGACAGGTTGCGGCGCAGCACCTGGCGGGGGTCGGCCGCGAACGGCTCGCCGCCGGGAGTGCGGATGTCGCAGAACATCCGCGCCACCCCGGAGTCGTCGGGCAGCACCTGAAACGTTGCCGCGTCGGGCAGCGCCAGCATGTCGGACTCCTGGATGCGCGCGAAGCCGTCGACGGCCGAGCCGTCGAAGCCGATGCCCTCGGTAAAGGCCTGCTCGAGCTCGGCGCTGGTGACCGCGACGGACTTGAGCATGCCGAGCACGTCGGTGAACCACAGCCGCACAAAGCGGATCTCGCGCTCCTCGACGGTGCGCACGGCGACCGCCTCAGCGGCCGCCGTCGCCACAGCCACTCGCCGCCGCTCGCGCGGGGCCCAACGCCTCCCGTGGGGGCCGGCGGTGCTCAGCCGTTGGTGCCGGCGCCGACACCGGTGAGCACGCCCTCGGGGTAGCCGGCCATGCCGTGCTCGGCGACGTCCAGGCCCTGCTGCAGCTCCCCCTCGTCGAGTCGCAGCAGGCCCAGGCTCTTCAACACCAGGCACACGGCCCCGGTGACCGCGGCCACGAAGGCGGTCACGACCAGCGAGCCCAGCAGCTGGATGCCCAGCAGCGTCCAACCGCCGCCGTAGAACAGCCCGAGGGTGGGCTCGGCGGTGCCAAACAGGCCGACCCACGCCGTGCCCAGCACGCCGCAGAGGCCATGGACGCTGAACGCGCCGACCGCGTCGTCGACCTTCATGCGCTCGACCATGGGCACGGCCAGTGAGACCAAAAGCCCCGCGGCGATGCCCACCAGCACAGCGGCGTAGGGCGCGACCACGTTGGCGCCGGCGGTGATGCCCACCAGCCCGGCCAGCACGCCGTTGCCGGTCATGGAGATGTCGGTCTTGCCGCCGGCGCGAAGCGCGCTGATGACCGCCGCGGTCAGGCCGCCGGCCGAGGCCGCCAGCGCGGTGGTGACCAGCACGGGACCGACGGCTGCCTCGGCGTTGAGCACCGAGCCGCCGTTGAAGCCGAACCAGCCCATCCACAGCAGGAACACCCCCAGCACGCCCAGCGGCGCCGAGTGGCCCGCTAGTAGCCGGGGCTTGCCGTCAGCGCCGAACTTGCCCGGGCGCGGGCCCAGCACGGCCGCGGCGACGAACGCCGCCGCGCCGCCAACGAGGTGGACGATCGTCGAGCCGGCGAAGTCGAAAAAGCCGATGGTGCTAAGCCAGCCGTTGGCGCTCCAGCCCCAGTGGCCCACCAGCGGGTAGACGAAGGCCGTGATGACCGCGGCCAGGATCATGAAGCCCCACAGGTTCATGCGTCCGGCCACCGCTCCCGAGACGATGGTCGCGGCCGTGGCGGCGAACACCGCGTCGAACATGAACTCGCTGGACAGCATCGCGTTGCCGCTGAGCTCGCCGGCGTAGCCGCCCAGCAAGAAGAACTGGTCGCCGCCGACGACGCCGCCGAGGGTCTCGCCGTACATCAGGCCCCAGCCGATCGCGAAATACGTCATGAACGTCAGGGCCACAACCATCATGTTCTTCATCATGATGTTGGCGGCGTTGCCCGACCCGGTGAAGCCCGCCTCCAACATGGCAAAGCCGGGGTGCATCAGAAACACCAGCGTCATGGCCAGCAGGAAGAACGTGATGTTCAGCGACTGCTGGGTTGCGGTCTCCTCCTGGGCCAGCGCCGGCCCGGCGACCACCACCAGCACGGCCGCCGTCGCCCCGCCGGTCACCACAAGCCGTCTCAGCATTCGCGTCATGGCAGTTGACCTCCAGTGCCGGGTCCAGGGCGAACCCGGCCAGCCCACGTCGACTCGGACGCGCGGAAAGCTACGGCGGGGGTGGGTCGCCGCCGTCACCACGGCGTTTCAGGGCGGTAAAACCTGGCCGCGACACCACCCCGTACCGGCGGCAGCATGGTGACGGCGATTTTGCGCGCCCCAAGCGCCCCCATGCGCCTCGCCCTGGCGGAGCACCCCCATGCGCCTCGCCCTGGCCCAGCTGGAGCTGCGCGTCGGCGACGTCGACGGCAACGCGGCCGCAATCGCCGCGGCCTACCGGCATGCGGCCGGCGACGGCGCCGATCTCGTGGTCGCCCCCGAGCTGGCCATCACCGGCTATCCCCCCGAGGACCTGCTGCGCCGGCAGGCCTTCGTGGCCGCGGCGGCCTCGGCCCTGCAGGACCTGGCGGCGGCCACCGGCGAGGCGGCGCTGGTGGTGGGCACGGTCCAGGCCCTGCCATGGGGGTCGCCACCGGCCGCGGCGACTTCCACCGTGGGCGACCAGCCCCCCTTGGCCAACGTTGCCGCGGTGCTGCGCCGCGGGGGCGTCGAGGCCGTCTACCGCAAGCAGCGCCTGCCCAACTACGGCGTGTTCGACGAGGCCCGCTACTTCGTGCCCGGCCAAGACGCGGTGGTCGTCGACGTGGCCGGCGTCACGGTGGGCGTGACCGTCTGTGAGGACATGTGGGGCGGCGACGGGCCGGTGGCCGCCGCGGCCCGGGCCGGCGCCCAGCTCGTCGTCAACGTCAACGCCAGCCCCTATCACCGCAGCAAACGCCGCGAGCGCGAGGGCTGGGCGGCCCATCACGCGACCACCCACGAGGTCGCGCTGGCCTATGTCAATGCCATCGGCGGCCAAGACGAGGTCGTCTTCGACGGCGCCTCTTTCGCCATGGGCGCCGACGGGACCGTGGCCGTTCGCGGGGCGACCTTTGCCACCGACGTGGTGGCCGCCGACGTCGCCGGGCCACACGCGGTGACCGCCGCGACACCGTCGGCGCGGCCGCTGGAGCCGCTGGCGGAGACGTGGGCCGCGCTGGTCACCGGCACCGGGGACTACGTGCACAAGAACGGCTTTTCGGGGGCGCTGGTGGGCGTGTCGGGCGGCATCGACAGCGCCGTGTCGGCGGCGGTGGCCGTGGACGCGCTGGGCTCGGCGCAGGTGACCTTGGTGGCCATGCCGGCGCCGCACTCCTCGGCCGAGTCGCTGGCCGACGCCCGGGCCCTGGCCGCCAATCTCGACGTCGAGCTAGTCGAGCTGCCCATCGCCTCGGCCATGGAGGCCTTCCAGGGCGTGCTGGCCACGCCGCTGGCGGGTGCGGACGACAGCGTCGCGTGGGAGAACCTGCAGTCGCGCATCCGGGCCACGGTGCTGATGACGCTGTCCAACGCCTGGGGGCGGCTGCTGCTGGCCACGGGCAACAAGAGCGAGTACGCCGTGGGCTATGCCACGCTCTACGGCGACATGGCCGGGGGGTTCGCGGTCATCAAGGACGTGCCCAAGCTGTTGGTCTACGAGCTGGCCCGCCACCGCAACGCCGTCGCCGACGGCGAGGTCATCCCCGCGCGCAGCATCGAGAAGCCGCCGTCGGCCGAGTTGCGGCCCGGCCAGCGCGACACCGACAGCCTGCCGCCCTACGAGGTGCTGGACCCGATCCTGGAGGCCTACATCGAGGCCGACCGCTCGCCGGCAGAGATCGTCGCCGACGGCTTCGACACCGACGTCGTCCACTGGGTGGCCCGCCTGGTCGATCGCGCCGAGCACAAGCGCCGCCAGGCCGCACCGGGGGTCAAGATCACGCGGCGGGCCTTCGGCAAGGACCGGCGTCTGCCCATCACCCAGAGCTGGACGCGCTGACCCGCCCGGCGCCCCGCGGGGGCCGCCTCGCTTGTCACATTCCTCACACCTCTCGTGAGGAATGTGACAAGCGGGCCCCGACAGGCCAGCGCAGGCTTTACCCCAGCGCTTCGGGCGCGTGGGCGTGCCGGGCGAGGCGCAGCGTCACCGGGCCGTCGGCCACCAGCTCGATCTCCATGTGAGCGCCGAAGACGCCCGTGGCGGTGGGCACCGTCAGCGCCTCGCAGTAGACGCGGTAGAGCCGCTCGCCCGTTTCGGGCCCGGCGGCCTCCACAAAGGACGGGCGGCGGCCCTTGCGGGCGTCGCCATAGAGGGTGAACTGGCTGACGGCGAGCACGCTGCCGCCGATGTCGGTCACCGAACGGTTCATGCGCCCGTCGTCATCGGGAAACAGCCGCAGCGACTCGGTCTTGGCCGCCAGCCAGCGCGCGTCGTCCTCGGTGGAGGCCCGGCCCGCCCCTACCAAGGCCACAAGCCCCGCGTCGATGGCGCCGACCTGCTGGCCGTCGGCGCGGACCCCAGCCCGCGCGACGCGTTGAAGCACCACCTGCATGTCGCGTCCTTTGCCCGGAAAAGCCTCGACGTGGCGGCCGTGACGCTACTGCGCCGGCGTGCGGCGGCACGAACGACAGGGCACCATTGGCGCCCTCTCACCACGAGCACGCCGCTGGACCCGCTGGGCCGGCAGGACAAGCGAGGCATCCCATGGCAGCCGGCGACGACGCCCGCGTGTCGATCCACGACCTGCGGGCAGCCAAGCGCCAGGGGCAGTCGTTCGCGGTCCTGACGGCCTACGACCACCCCACCGCGCGCATCCTCGACGACGCCGGCATCCCGGTGCTGCTGGTGGGCGACTCGGTGGGCACGGCGGTGCTGGGCTACGACTCCACGATCCCGGTGACGCTGGAGGAGATGCTGCACCACGTGAGCGCCGTGGCCCGCGGGGCGCACCGCGCGCTGGTCGTGGCCGACATGCCCTTTGGCAGCTACCAGGCCGGCGAGGACGCGGCGATGGCCAACGCGGTGCGCCTGCTCAAGGAGGGCGGGGCCAACGCCGTCAAGATCGAGGGGGGCGGGCCGAGCGTGGCGCTGACTCGCCGCCTGACCCAAGCCGGCGTGCCGGCGATGGGGCATGTGGGCCTGACGCCGCAGTCGGTCAACCAGCTGGGCGGGCATCGCGTGCAGGGCCGCGACGCCGGCGCCGGCCAACGCATCCTGGCCGACGCCCAAGCCCTGGCCGAGGCCGGGGCGTTCGCGGTGGTGTTGGAGTGCGTGCCCGCCGACCTGGGCCGGGCGGTGACCGAGGCCGTCGACGTGCCCACCATCGGCATCGGCGCGGGGGCCGGCTGTGACGCCCAGGTGTTGGTGCTGCACGACCTGCTCGGTTTGACCAGCGGCCCAAAGCCGCGCTTCGTCAAGGCCTACGCCCACCTGCGCGAGCACATCGCTGACGCGGCCAAGGCGTTTCAGGCCGAGGTCCGCGACGGCGACTACCCCGGCCCCGAGCACACCTACTAAAGCTTCGCGGGCCGCCTCAGGCCCGGGTGCGGGTGTACTCACCGCCCTCCACCGCCCGAGCCAGCACGAACAGCTCGTCGCTGATGCGGTTGAGATAGCGCAGCGGCCAGTCGTCGGGCAGCAACCCGTCATGCTGCATGGCCACGACCTCCCGCTCGGCGCGCCGGGCGATCGCTCGGGCCAGGTCCAACGCCGCCCCCGCCGGATGCTGGCCCGGTACCACGAACTCCGCCGGCAGCGGCCACTGCTCGGTGAGCGCGTCGATGCGCTGCTCGACGCGCTCAACCATCGCCTCGGTGACGCGCGACACGCCGTCCTCGAGGCGGTCCCAGCGCTCGCCCAGCGTGGCCAGCTGTGCGCCCACCACGAACAGCTCGCGTTGGATCGCCAGCACCGCGTCGTGCCACTGCGGCTGGTCCCGCAGGCCCGCTCGGGCCATGCCCAGTCCACTGACGAGCTCGTCGGTGGTGCCGTAGGCGGCCGTGCGGGCGTCGTGCTTGGCCACGCGCCCGCCGTACAACAGGGCGGTCGTGCCGTCGTCTCCCTCGCGGGTGTAGACCTTCACGCAACAGCCCCTCTCGACAGCGCAACGGCATGATTCTACGCGGCAGCTACGCAAGTTCGCCTCGCTGATTTGGGCCCACGGCGAGATCGAGCGCGGGTGAGCGAGGCTGGGTCTGTCGACGCGCCGGGGTGGTGTGGTCCACAGCGGTGTTGGTGGGGTGCTGTTCGACCCGGAGGCGCCCACTCGCCCGGGGGCCTTGCGGGGCCCAGCGCTCGAGTGCCGGCTTCGCCGCGCCGGCGCGCGCCGGCCGCGGATGCGGCTGGCCGCCCGCGAGCCGCCCTGGGCCGGGCCGAAGCCGGCCGGGCCGCGACCGGGGGCGGCCTCGCTTAAGAAGTAGTGGATCTCCTCGGCGGCGACGAGCTGGCGAAACTGCGCCAACGTCGGCGACGGGTCGGTGCCGTTGAATCCCCCCCCCGGCATCACGGGGACTCGCGCAGCCAACTGCACGCCAGCGGCTTGGTTGGAACCGATGGCGGCCGCCGCCCACGTGTAGTCCTCGGCGTCGGCGCGCACGAGCTCGACGAGCTCCTCGGGGGGCTCGCCGGCCGACAACAAACCGCCCAACACCCCCACGTTGGCCGGCAGCGCCCCGAATGGTCCGCCGCCGGGCAGCATCCAGCCCGCTGGGTCGTCGTCGCCCACCGAAGCGGCCAGGCCCCGCGAGGGCGCGTGGGCCCGGTCACGGGGGCCGTGAGCCGTTGCGGCCCGGCCGCCGCCGTCATGGGCGCGCCGGCCCCGCCGTCGTCAGCGGCGACGTCGCCGCCGTCGGCGGGCAATGCCGCCGTGCCCGAGCCGGCCACCAGCGACGGCGACACTCGGGGGATCGCACCGAAGTGCGGTTGTGCCGCCGTGGACAGCGAGACCGCCGCGGGTGCCATCAACGCGGTGGCCACCGCCCCGGCCGCCACGGCAGGGCCCGCCCACCGCCGCGTGAGGTCCAGGCCCACCCCGAGCGCAGCCACGCCGCCCACGACCAGCACCGCGACCCGCAGCCACGGCAGCCAGTTGGGCTCGCGGCCCAGCAGCACCGCGCCCCACACGGCGGTGGCCGCCACCGCGAGCGCCAACGCCAGCCGGGCGGCCCAGCCGTGGTGGCGCCGCGACCAGCACTCAGCGCCGCCCAGGCCGATCAGGGCCGCCACCGCCGGGGCCAGCGCCACGGTGTAGTAGCCGTGGAAAATGCCCTGCATGACGCTAAACACCGCGGCGGTGACCAGCAGCCAGCCGCCCCACAGCAGCAGCGAGGCGCGACAGGCGTCGGTGCGCGCCCGCCCGCGCCGCACCCACAGGCCGGTCGCCAGCAGCACCAGCGCGGCGGGCAGCAGCCAGGCGATCTGGCCGCCCACCTGGCCTTCGAACAGCCGCAGCCAGCCCGCGCCGCTGTCGACGGCGGCGGGCCCGCCCCCAACGGCGCCCACCTCGTCGCCGGTCAGGCGCTGAAACCCGTTGTAGCCCAGGGCGAGCTCGATGATGCTGTTGCTCTGCGACCCGCCGATGTAGGGACGCGCGTGAGCCGGCCACAGCGCCACCATCGCCACGTACCACATGGCCGAGCCCACCAGCGCCACCGCGGCGACGACCAACTGACCCAGCCGCCGCCCCGGCGACGTCGGCGCGGCGTACAGCCACACCGCCGCCAGCGCCGGCACGATCACCAGCGCCTGCAGCATCTTGGTCAAAAACCCGAACCCGACGGCCACCGCGGCCAACACCAGCCACCGCGTGGAGGCGCCCTCCAACCCCCGCACCAGCGCGTAGGCGGCCACGACCAGCAGCAGCGTCAGCAGCGCGTCCGGGTTGTTGAAGCGGAACATCAACACCGCCACCGGCGTCAGCGCCAGCACCGCCCCGGCCAACAGCCCCCCGGCCGGACCGGCCACACGGCGCACCGCCGCGTACAGCACCCCCACGGCAGCCACGCCCTGCAGCGCCTGGGGCGCCAGCACGCTCCACGAGCTCAAACCGAACAGCCGCACGCTGGCGGTCATGACCCACAGCGACGCCGGCGTTTTGTCCACGGTGATGGAGTTGGCGGCGTCGCTGGAGCCCAGCAGCCACGCCTTCCAGCTCTGCGAGCCCGCCTGGGCGGCCGCGGAGTAGTAGCTGTTGGCCCACTCGGAGGCCGACAGCCCCCACAGGTACAGCACGGCGGTGCCGGCCAACAGCGCCAGCACGGCGGGGCGCGCCCACGCGGGGTCGTCGGGGTGGCCCCGCCACAGCCGCCATAGCCGGCGCCGGGCGCCAGCGCGAGCGCCCACGTCGGGGCGGCTCGAGTCGGCGTCAGTCGGCGTCGACATGGAAGCAGCGAGCCCTCGCGCGCGTCTCGCCCGTCAGGCGTCGCGGCGGTCGGACACGCCAAACACCCAGCGTCGCAGGGCCACGAAGCGCAGCAGGGTGGCGCTGCCCGCCGCAGCGACCAGCACCACGACCTCCAGCGCGCGGCTCGGGGTGGGCGCAAGGGTGTGCAACACCGCCAGCGCCCCCGACGTCAGCGCCAGCGCCGTGGCCAGCACCACCAGCGCCTGGATGTAGTGCCGTGCGACGTGGCCGCCCCCGCTGGCGCCGAAGGTCCAGTGGCGGTTGGCCGCGGTGTTGCCCACCGCGGCGGTCAGCAGGGCGGTGGCGTTGGCGGCCTGGGCGGCCCACACCTCGCGCAGCCCCACGAACAGCGCCGCGTGGATCACGGTGCTGGCCACCCCGACCAGCCCAAAGCGCACCATCTCGACGAACAGTGGGCCGGCGGCGGTCACCGGCGGGCGCCGCCGGGCCACCGCGTCGCGCATGGAAGCCACCGGGATGCGCCCGGTGACCAGCCCGGCCAGGATGCGACCCACCCCGCGCAGGTCGCCGGCGGCCGTGGCCAGCAGGTCGACGCTCGAGTCGCCGTCGTCGACCCAGTCCACGGGGACCTCGTGGAGGCGCAGCCCGGCGCGCTCGGCCAGCACCAGCAGCTCGGTGTCAAAGAACCAGCCGGTGTCCTCCACATGGGGTAGCAGCAGCTCGGCGGCGTCGGTGCGCATGGCCTTGAAGCCGCACTGGGCGTCACTGAAGCGCGCCCCCAGCAGCACGCGCAGCAGCAGGTTGTAGCTCCGCGACAGGACCGCGCGCTTGGGCCCGCGCTCCACCCGGGCGTTCGGCGCGTGGCGGGTGCCCACGGCCACGTCGCTGTGGCCCGATACCAGCGGCGCCAGCAGCGGCCCGAGCGCGGCGAGGTCGGTGGACAAGTCCGCGTCCATGTAGGCCACCACCGGCGCGTCGCTGGTCGACCACACGTGGTGCAGCGCCCGCCCGCGGCCCTTGCCCTCCAGGCGCACCGCCCGCACCCCGGGCAGGTCCCGCGCGAGCTGTTGGGCGACCTGCCAGGTGGCGTCGGTGCTGGCATTGTCGACGATGGTGATGCGGGTGGGGCAGGCCACGCACTCGGGCACGCGCGCTACCACCTGCCGGACACTGCGCGCCAGCCCCTCGGCCTCGTTGTGGGCCGGCATCACGAGGTCGACGGCGGGGGCGGCGTCGGCGTGATCGGCCACGGCCACGCCCGCCCGGCTGGCCGGGCGGGCGACCTCGCCCGGGCCACCGGCGGCGCTCGCCGTGTCCACACTCCCTGCGCGAAGGGCCCCGCCCCGGGGCGCGCTCAGCTCATAGGTCATGGGGGCTGTCCCTTTTTCCGACGGGGGTCACGCTCCCCTCGCCGTAGCTCAAGGGGAGCCACCCAACGTCGACGTCGCCGGGTCCCACCCTGGCAATCCTAGCCGCTGGGGAAAGCGAGCCCGCAGCGGTGGCAGGCTCACTTGCCGGCCGCCCCCGCGTCGGCCGGCGGGTTCTCGCCGGCGATGGCGGCCAGCTGTTCGAGGTCGGCCAGCTTGATCTGGCGATAGCCACTGGAGACCACCCCGGCTTTGCGCAGCCGGGCCAGGGAGCGCGACACGGACTGGCGACGCGCGCCGAGCATGCCCGCCAACGTGCCGTGGGACAGACGCACCACCCACCCGCCGGCCGGGTCGCGGTCGCGCTCGTCGAGCAGCACCGAGGCGATCTGCGAGTCCAGGTCGGCGGTCAGCAGCGTGATCATGCGCCGTTGGGTCTGCTCGAAGCGCTTGGCCAGCGACATCATCCACCGCAGCGACAACGTCGGCGACCGCTGCAGCAGCGCCACGAGCTCGTCTCGGGGCAGCTCCAGGACGGTGGCGTCGCTGCCCGCGATGACGTCGAACGGGATGGGCAGCTCGCACAGCATGGGGATGTCGCCGACCACCCCGCCCGAGCGGATGCGCTGGACGGCCTGGCGCCCGCGCACCCGCTGGCGCGTGGCCAGGTGCACCTCGCCGTCGCGCACCACAAGGATCTGGTGGACGGGATCGCCGGACTTCAGCAACACCTTGCCGGCCTCGACCCGCCGGACGGTGCACATCTGGCCCAACGCCTCGACGTCGTCGGCCCGCAGCGGGGCGAGGTCGGTGCGGGCCATGGCCTTGGCGATCCACAGCGCGTGGCGTTGGCTGGCCTGCTCCACCCCGCGTACTCCTGTCTTCGGTGTGGCCGCGACGCCCCAATCGATGGTCGCCCGGGTTGCCGCCCGACGCCGTTTGTGGGCAACCAGCGTGCCATCACGCGCTCGCCCAGCGGAGGGGCGAACTGCGTCACCGCGTGACGGCGTCGCAGACAGCCTCCCAGACCACCTCGGGCTCGCGCGTGCCCAGCGACGACATGTGACCGCCGGCCTCGTAGCCCCACACCCACAGCTCGTCGACGCCGGCGTCGCGCCCGGCGCGCACCGCGGTGCGAAAATCGGGAAGCTCGTCGGGGCCAAACCCGAAGCCCTGCTGCCACAGCTGGGCACGGGCGCCGTGGGCGTGGGCCGCGTCGCGCACCCGGGCGGCCGCGGCGCCCACGAACTGCGCCGGCGGCTGGTCGAACACCTTCCAGTAGGGGGCGGTGGCCAGCGCGTCGACGCCCGGCGTCGCGGCGATCGCAGCCCAGTCGCCCACCCCGGGGGCGTCGTCGGCGCCGTCGTCGCCCACCGGCGGCAGCAGGCACACGGTGCTGGCCACACCCCGGGCGGCGACGTGGGCGACCAGCTCCTGGATGAACTCGGTCAGCACCGTGCGGCGGAACGCGGCGACCTCGTCGGTGAGACGGGCGGGCATCGACGCGGCGAACCGGTGGGCGAACGCCGCGCGACAGCTGGCACAGCCACAGGCCGCCGCGTGGGCAGGAAGGCCCACCGTCTCCGGGCGAGCCCAGGCCGGCTCGTCCCAGAAGATGCGGTCGGCGCCGGCATCGACCGCCGCGTCGGCCCAGGCGCGCACGAAGTCGCGAAAGCCCGGATTGGACGGGCACGCGGCGCTGACCGGCGTCGTGCCGCCCAGCACTTGGCACTGGCGCGGGTTGTCGGCCACCCACCGGCTGTCGGCCTCGCCGCCGAAGACGTGACCCAGCCCCCAGGGGCTGAGCTGGACTTGCAGGCCGACGTCGTGGCTGGCGGCGATGATGCGCGCCATCTGCTGGCGGTAGTGGGCGAGATCGTGCTCGCTGAAGGTGTGCAGCACGCCGGTGAAGCCGCGCTCGGCCGCATCGGCCATGTCGGCGGCGGCGTGGCGCAGGATGCGGTTGCCGAAGTAGGCCACCCCGACGGTCATCGGCGCCCGACCCCCTTGTTGGCTGCGGCTGTCGCGTCACGGCCCGCCGCGGGCAGGCTAGCGGGGCCAGCCACGCTGGCGGCACACCCTGCGAGCCGAGGCCGCCCTCGCGTGCACGGTGCGCCTGGTAGCGTCGCTGATCGTGATCCGCCGCGACGTCATCCACCGCGCCCCCAAGGTCTTGCTGCACGACCATCTCGACGGCGGGATGCGGCCCACCACGATCCTCGAGCTGGCCGACCAGGCCGGCTACACGGGGCTGCCCACGACCGACCCCGACGAGCTCGCCCGGTGGTTCGCCGCCGGCGCCGCGCGCGGCAGCCTCGAGAAGTACCTGTCGGGCTTTACCCACACGGTGGCGGTCACCCAGCACCCCGCGGCGCTGCAGCGCGCCGCCCGCGAGTGCGCCGAGGACCTCGACGACGACGGCGTGGTCTACGCCGAGATCCGCTTCGCCCCCGAGCTGCACACCGAACGGGGGGTGAGCCTCGACGACGTCGTCGAGGCGGTGCTGGACGGCTTCCATCAGGCCACGGCCCGGCGCAACATCGTGATCGGCGTGCTGTGCTCGGCGATGCGCACCGCCGCGCGCTCCTACGAGATCGCCGAGCTGGCCGTGCGCTGGCGCGACGCGGGCGTGGTCGGCTTCGACATCGCCGGGGCCGAGGCCGGCTATCCACCCACCCAACACCTGGACGCGTTCCACCTGGTGCGCCGCGCGAACTTCCACCTGACCATCCACGCCGGGGAGAGCTTCGGGCGCGAGTCCATCTGGCAGGCCCTGCAGTGGTGCGGCGCCGACCGGCTGGGCCACGGCCTGCGCGTCACCGACGACATCGACACCCACGACGACGGCACCCCGAGGTTGGGGCGCCTGGCGAGTTACATCCGCGACCATCGGGTGCCTTTGGAGATGTGTCCCACGTCCAACGTGCACACCGGCGGCGCGGCCTCCATCGCCGCACATCCCGTCGACCTCATGCGGCGGCTGCGCTTTCGGGTGACGGTCAACACCGACAACCGCCTGATGAGCAACCTCACGCTGACCGATGAGTTCGCCCACCTCAGCGAGGCCTTCGATCTCAGCTTGGGCGAGATGGAGTGGCTGACGGTCAACGCGATGAAGAGCGCGTTTTGGCCCTTCGACGACCGGCTGCGGCTGATCAACCAGGTCATCAAGCCGGGCTTCGCCGCGTTGCGCCAGCCGATCGCCTCCGGCGAGACGGTGGGATGACCCCTGGTGACGCGAACCCGCGCAGCCATCGCTGCCGTGGCGGCATTGGGCCTGACGCTGGCCGGGGTCTGGGTGGTGCTGGCCACGACCGCCGGGCCGGCCGATCCCGACGATGGGCTGGCCCCGCCCGCCGGTGACCGCTCCCCGCCGCGCCGGGAAGCGACCCCACACGCCCCTAAGCGGGCCGGCGCCCCTGAGCGGGCCGGCGACGGTCTCGCGTTGCCGGTCGCCGAGCCGCGCCCGCCACAGGTCACGCGCTCACAGGCCGACCTCGCCGACGGCGACACCACCGGCGAGCTTGCCGACCTGTCCGCCGGCCCTGCGGAGGTGGTCGCCGTGGGCGCCGGCTGGGGCCACGGGGTCGGGCTGAGCCAGTACGGCGCGCGGGCGATGGCCCGCCACGGCCACGACCATCGCGCCATTCTCGACCACTACTACCCCGACACGCGAGTCACCCAGCACAACACCGGCCACGCCCTGCGAGTGGGCCTGCTCAGCCCGACGGCCAGGCCCACCGACCGGATGCGGGTGACCTCGCGGCGCACCTGGGAGGCCGGGGCGGTGTTCGCCACCGCCGGCGGCGAGCGCGTCCCGTTACCCACCGGCCAGCCGGTAACGGTGACCGCCGACGACGACGAGGTCGTTGCCCACCCAGCCGGCGGCCCCCGGCTGCGCGGGGCGCGGCTGACCCTCGACTGGGACGCGGGCGCCACCGGCGGGGCGGCCGTGGCCTTCTCCGGGGTGGGCGGCGCCGTGGACGCCACCCGCTGGGGCCGCGTGGAGGTCACCGCCATCGGCGGGGCGCTGCGCCCGGTGCTGGTGATCGACGTGCAGCGCTACCTGCGGGGGCTGGCCGAGATGCCGCCGTCGTGGCCGGAGGCCAGCCTGCGGGCCCAGGCGGTGGCGGCGCGCACCTACGCGCTGCGCGTCGCCGCCAGCGGCCTGAATACGGCCTGTGACTGCCATCTCGGGCCCACCGCGGCGAGCCAGGCGTTTCGCGGCGGCCCGCGGCGAGCTGCCGCGCGCCCGTGGCTTCGGGCCGTGGCCGAGACCGCCGGGCAGGTCGTCACCCGCGACGGCGGGCTGGTGTGGGCCTACTACTCGTCGTCGCACGGTGGGCGCACCGAGCGCACCGTCGACAGCTTCGCCTTCGGCCGCGACGACGGTCAGTGGCCCAGCGTCGACGATCCCTGGTCGCTGGACCCGGCTGCCGACAACCCGAAGGCCTCCTGGCAGGTGACGATCAGCCACGAGGCCTTCCTCGAGGCCCTCGGCGTGCCGCTGCAGACGCTGCTGGGCGTAGACGTCGTCGCGCGCACCGCCGGCGGCAGCCCCCACACGCTGCGCCTGGTGGGGCTGCTGCCCAACGCATTGCCGGTAGTGAGCACCTGGCCACCGCCCGGCGCCGGCGACGACGGCGCCGGGGCGCGGCTGCGCGCCGAGCTCGGCGCCGACGTGCTGCCGTCACAGCAGCTGACCGAGTTGCGCGTGGTGACGGGGGGATGAACCGGGGGCCGGGGCCGTTGCGCGTGGCGACCCACACCGCGCAGGGCCGCCCGCGTCGTGGGCGGGAGGCGAGCCGGGCCCACGGCCGGGGGTTTGCGATGGCCAACAGCCGTCATACTGGGGTCAAGCAGCGAAGCGGTCGCGGCATCGAGAGAGGGAACCGCCATGCGCGCGTTGTGGACCGGCACGCTCTCTTTTGGTCTGGTGACGATCCCGATCAAGCTTGTGGCGGCAACGCAGGACCGCTCGATTCGCTTCAACCAGCTGCGTGCGTCGGACCACAGCCGGGTGGGCTATCAGCGGGTGGCCAAGACCACCGGTGAGCCGGTCGACTACGACGACATCGTCAAGGGCTACGAGTACGCCCCTGGCGAGTGGGTGGTCTTTACCAAGGACGAGCTGGACGCGTTGAAGCCCGAGTCGAGCCGGACCGTGGAGATCCAGCAGTTCGTGCCCTTACAGCAGATCGACCCCATCTATTTCGCGCGGTCTTACTACGTGGTGCCCGACGAGGTCAAGCCGGTCGACCACAGCGAGCTGGGCACCGACGACCTGCCCGAGCCCCGCGAGCAGGAAGTCGCCATGGCCGAGCAGCTCATCGACAGCCTCACCGAGGACTTCGATCCCAGCGCGTTCACCGACACCTACCGCCAGCGCGTCCTCGAAGCCGCCGAGGCCAAGGTCGAGGGCCACGAGGTGGTCACCGCCGGCGAGCACACCGAGCCGGCGCCGGTCGTCGACCTCATGCAGGCGTTGCGCGACTCGATGGGCGACACCCAGGGCCAGGCCAGCGGCGGTGACACCGACAGCGACACCCCCGCGGCTGCCGCCACGGCCACCGGCGGCGACACCGGCCAGCACGGCGGCAACACGAGCGCTTCCACGGGCTCGTCGGCCGAAGCCGCCACCAAGAAAACAAGCGCCAAGAAGGCAAGCGCCAAAAAGACCGCCAAGAAGGCGGCCCAGAAGAAGGCCACCAAGAAGGCCGCCTCACAACGCCCACGCAAGGCGTCCTAGGTAGCTGGTATTTTTCGGGAAGGTTCTATCAATCTGCGCGTCTGGTCAGCGACAATCTCGGCAGCAGTTGCACCGCCGTCATCTGTTTCCTGACAAGTTCTTTTCGAATCTGTTCACCGATCGGCGGCGGCGG
>PXPH01000046.1 GCA_003021615.1 Actinobacteria bacterium QS_8_72_14 | reverse complement strand
CGCGGTCGGGCTCGCAGCGCACCACGCTTGGGGGTCGGGTGAAGCCAGCGAAGCTTAGATGGGCGACGGTGTCGCCGCGGCGGCCGCTGATCGCCTCCACCGAGCCCAGCTCTCCCAGCTCGACCTCGGCGACGCGGCGACCCGCCACCGTGTGCGCGGTCACGCGGCTGCGGGCGTGGTGCAGCCAGGCACACACCAAGTGGTCACCCACCCGCGCGACGTGCTCAAGGGTGTCGGTGGGGTCCTCGCCGATCACTTCCCGCCAGGCGTCGCGCCCGGCGTCGGCGACGTCGACGGCCACCACGCGCTGGCGCGGCGCCCCCGCGTCGGTCAGCACCAGCAGCGTGGCGCCCTCGGCGGCCACGACCTCGTAGCGAGCGTCGAGCTCGTCCAGCCACGCCGTCGGCGCCGCGGCGGCCGGATCGGCGGCGGCGAGGTCGGCCAGCCACACCCCACAACGCCGCTCGGTGCCCCGCGAGCCGGTGATCACCAGCCAGCGTCCGTCGTCGGTGACCTCCGGCGAGAACACCAGCTCGGGGTCCTTTGGGCGGGCCAGAATCAAGCGGTCGTCGCCCTGGCCCGCGCCCAACCGGTGAAACCACACCTGGTGGCCGCGATGGGCGGCCTCGTGGGCCTGGCCGTTCTCGGGGGCATCGAAACGTCCGTAGTAGAACCCCGAGCCGTCCCGGGCCCACGCGGCGGTGGCGAACTTCGCCCACTCGACCCGGTCGGGGTGGTTGCGACCGGTTGCCACGTCGACCACGTGCCACGTCATCCAGTCCGAGCCCGCCTCGCTGAGCGCATACGCCACGCGCTGTCCGTCGTGCGACGCCGACGTGGCCGCCAGCGAGACGGTGGCGTCATCGGACAGGTGGTTGGGATCGATCAGCACCCGCCCGGCGCCGTCGGGGTCGTGATCGACCATGAGCACGTCCTGGTCGCTCAGGCCGTCGTTGGCCAGCCAGAACCACCAGCGCCCGCGGCGGCTGGGCACGCTGCGCCGCTGGTGGTCAGTCAGTTGGGTCAGCCACGCCCGCAACGCGTCCCGCAGCCGGGGGGTGGCCCCCAGCCATGCCTGCGTAGCGGCGTTCTGGGCCGCGACCCACTGTTGCACCGCCGGAGCGTCGAGCTCCTCCAACCACCGGTAAGGATCGGCGACGCGACGCCCGTGGAGCTCGTCGACGACGTCGACGGTGGCCGTGGGCGGCGGGCGGTTCGGGCTGGACAACGCCGTCACGTCCCTGCCAGGGTCAACCGAAGCGCCCGGCGCGGTGCAACACCACCGCCGCCGCGGCCAACGCCGCGGTCTCGGTGCGCAACACGGTGTCGCCCAGCGCGGCCGGCGCCAGCCCCGCGGCGCCGACCTCCTGCTGGGTCAGCCCGCCCTCGGGGCCCACGCCCAGTCCCACCGCGTGTGCCGAGGCGACGTCGCCCACCGCCTCGCCCAACGGCCGCGACGCCTGCGGCCCCAGCACCGCGCCGGCGGACAGCTCTTTCAGGCGCCCGGGCCACGTGGCAAGTTCCTCGACGGTCAAAGGCCACGCGCGGCGGGCCTGCTTGGCCGCGGCGTGGGCCACCGCTCGCCACCGGGCCAGCTGCTTGGCGACCTTGTCGCCTGCGGGACGGTTCTCGGCACGGGCGCTGATCACCGGCTGCAGACGGTCGACGCCAAGCTCGGACAGGCGCCGCACCACGTCGTCGAGTTTGCGGCCCTCCGGCAGGGCGTGCACCACCACCAGCTCGGGGCGCCGGGCCACCACGTCGACGGGCGTCTCCAAGCTGACGACCACCGGCGGGCCAAGATCGGCGATCACCCCCTGCCAGGCGCGCCCGGCGCCGTCGGCGACGCTGACCGGCGCCCCCTCGCGGCGACGCAACGCCCGCGTCAGATGCCGGCCGTCGCCGTCGTCGAGCATCGCCCGATCGCCCTCGATGCGAGCGGGATCGACCAGCACGTGGGGGCCGGTGGTGGCCAGGACCAGCTCGCCTCAGCCTCCAAAGACCTCACGCAGCCGCCCCAGGAACCCCCGCGAGTCGGCCCCCTGGGGTGCCTCCTCGTCACGCTCGGTGGCCAGCTGCCCCAGCAGGTCACGCTGATGCTCCGACAGCCGCGTGGGCGTCTCCACGCGGCAGTGGACGCGGAGATCGCCGCGCTGGCCCCCACCGCTGAGCTTGGGCATGCCCTGACGACGCAGCGCCAGCACGTCACCGGTCTGCGTGCCGGCCGGCACGCTGAGCTTCTCCTCGCCGTACAAGGTGGAGACCTTGAGCTCGGCGCCCAGGGCCGCCTGGGTCATGGGCAGCCGCAGCTCGCAGTGCAGGTCGTTCCCGTCGCGCTCGAAGACCTCGTGGGGCGTCACCCGCACCCGCACGTACAGGTCACCGGAGGCCGTCCCCTGGCGGCCGGCCTCGCCGTGGCCTGACAACCGCAGACGGGTGCCGTCGTCCACGCCGGCGGGCACGTCCACGGTCACCGACTCGGTTACCTCGCGGCGCCCCTGCCCGCGACAGGCCGCGCACGGATCCGTGACCGCTTGGCCCACACCCTCGCAATCGGGGCACGGCCCAGCGGTCAGCACCTGGCCAAAGACGCTGCGGCGGACTTGCTGCACCTCGCCGGCGCCACCGCAGGTTCGACACCGCGTCGGCCCGCTACTGCCGGGCTTGGCGCCCGAGCCGCCACAGGTGTCGCACTCGCGGGGAAGGGTCACCTCCACGTCGCGCCGCACGCCAGCGGCGGCTTCCTCCAGCGTCAAGGCCACATCGACGATCGCGTCGCGGCCGCCGCGCCGCCCGGAGCGGCCACCGCGCGCTCCCGCGCCGCCCATGCCGCCCATCCCGCCGCCGAAGAAGGCGTCGATCAGGTCCTGCAGGTCGCCGAAGCCGGCGAACGGGTCGCCGCCTCCGCCGCCGCCCCCGGGCCCGCGCGGGTCGCCGTACCGGTCGTAGTTGGCACGCGCCTCGGGGTTCTTGAGCACCTCGTAGGCGGCGGTGACCTCCTTGAACTCCTCGGAGTCACCGCCGGCGTCGGGATGCTCTTGGCGGGCCTTGTGGCGGTAGGCCTTCTTGATGTCCTCCTCGCTGGCGTCGCGCTCGACGCCCAGCACCTCGTACAGGTCACGCACGATGGGTCCACCCGTCGTTGTGGTTCTTCCGTGTCGCTACCGCGTCGCTGCGACAGCAGCGGGGCGCTCGTCACTGGCGGCGATCAGGCACGCTGCTCGTCGAGGACCGCCAGGGCTCGCTCCACCGACGAGGCTACCGTCTGCACCGCGGCGAGGGTGTGGGGATAATCCATCCTCGAGGGCCCCAGCACCCCCAGGGAGCCGGTCGCCCCCTCGCCGGCCTGGTAGGCCGCGGCCACCATCGAGCACGCCGACAGCTCCAGCCACGGCATCTCCGTGCCGATGCGCACCGCCGGATCGCCGCTGGCCAGCGCGTTGCGCAACAGCTGCAGGGCCACCACCTGTTCCTCGAGCGCCTCGTAGATACGCGCCAGTTGCGCCGGGTCGCCAGCCGAGCCCCAGCCGGCGATCGTGGCCGTGCCACCCAGAAAGAGCTCGCTGTTGTCCGGCTCGGGGGCGATTTCCGAGCCCACAGCGTCAATCAGAGGGCGCAGCGCCGGCGCGCAGCCCTCCGCCAGCCCCGCGACGACGTTGGCGGCCTGCGACATGGGCAGGTCACGCACCGCCCCGTTGACCGCGTGCGACGCGCGCTGCACGTCCATGTCGTCGAGGCGCTCAGCCAGCTCCACGGTGCGCTTGTCGACCCGACCGGTGTGGCCGATGACCACCGCCATGACGTGGCGTTCGCCCAGGCGCACCAGCTCCACGTGGCGCACCCGGGTCGCGTCCGGCGGCGGCGCGGCCACCAGCGCCGCGTAACGGGTCAAGCGGCTAAGCACCTTCGACGAGCGGCGCAACAACTCCTCGATGTCGGGGGCGTCCAGCAGATGGTGCTCCACGGCCGCTTGCTGCTGCGGCGAGGTCGAGACGGCGCTGGCCATCTGGTCCACGTAGAACCGGTAGCCGGCGTCGGTAGGCACGCGGCCCGCCGAGGTGTGGGGTTGGACGATCAGGCCGGCGTCCTCCAGCATCCCCATGTCGGCGCGGATCGTCGTCGGTGACACGCCCAGACCGGCCTCGTCGGCGATGCGCTTGGAACCCACCGGCTGGCCGTCGCGGACATAGGCACGCACGATCGCCTCCAGCACGGCAGCGCGGCGCTCGTCGACGGCAGCCATCTGGGCGCACCTCCGATGCGACGCGGTCGAACAGCCCCACAGCCCGGCTCGCCGGGACGAGGGTGCTGTTGCGTCAGCGTCCGCGCGGCGCGCGGACCAAGATCATCCCTCTAGTGTCGCAGCGCCGAGGTGGCTGCTCAACGAGGCCAGCGCCGCTTCAGTCGAAGACGTCAACGATCGCCGCGCCACGACCCTCGCAGCGCTCACAGGTGGTCGTAAACGTCTCGGTCAACCCGTGGCTGACGTTCTTGCGGGTCATCTGCACCAGCCCCAGCCGCGAGATGTCCATGACACGGGACTTCGTCTTGTCGCGGGCCAGCTCGCGCTTGAAGCGCTTGAGCACCTCGTCGCGGTTGGCCGGGGCCAGCATGTCCACGAAGTCGATGACGATGATCCCGCCCATGTCGCGCAGCCGCAGCTGCCGGGCGATCTCGTCGGCGGCCTCGAGATTGTTGCGCAACACGGTCTCCTCGAGGTTGTCCTCGCCCACGAACTTGCCCGTGTTGACATCGATGACCCACATCGCCTCGGTCTTCTCGACGATGAGATAGCCCCCCGAGGGCAGCCACACCTTCTTCTCCAAGGCCCGGCGGACCTGGACGGTCGCCTCGTAGGTGTCAAAGATCGGCTGGTCGTCGGCGTGAACCGAGACGCGCCCGGCCAGATCGGGCGCCACGTCGCTGAGGTAGTCGCGGACCTGCTCGGCCAGCTCGACGTCGTCGATGACGAGCTCCTGGTACTCCGGGCCCAGCACGTCGCGCACGACCCGCATCACCAGTCCCGGCTCCTCGTAGACGGGCTCGAGGGGCTGGGCAGACTGGGCCTTCTCGGACACTTTCTCCCAGATGCGGGTCAGCCGGGCGACATCGACCTCGAGCTGCTCACGGGTGGCGCCCTCCGCGGCGGTGCGCAGGATCACCCCAAAGCCCGCGGGCACCAGCTCGGAGAGGATGGCGCGCAGGCGGGCGCGCTCCTCCTCAGCCAGCTTGCGGCTGATGCCCAGCATGCCCCCGCCGGGAGCCAGCACGCAGAAGCGGCCCGCCAGCGACAGGTGCTGAGTCAGGCGGGCGCCCTTGGTGCCCATGGCGTCCTTGGTGACCTGGACCAGCACGGTCTGGCCCGGCTTGAGGGTCTTCTCAATCCGCGGCAGCTCGCCGTCCTGCTCGAGATCGTCGGTGTCGGTGGGGTAGTCGACCTCTCCGGCGTAGAGCACGCCGTTGCGCCCCTGGCCGATGTCGACAAAGGCCGCCTCCATGCCCGGCAGCACGTTCTGCACGCGGCCGAGGTAGATGTTGCCCACGATGGACTCGTCCTCTTTGCGCGTGACGAAGTGCTCCACGAGGGTGCGCTGCTCGAGCACCGCCACCTGCGTGCGCTTCGTGCCGGCGCTGATGAGCATCCGCTTGGGTGGGCTCTCGTTGATCGCCCACCGCGTCTGCTCGCTGACCGCGCCGGGGCGCCGCCCGCCGCGGCCCTTCGACCGGTTGCTGCCACCCTGCTGGCGCTGGGAGCGCAGCCTCGTGGGCCCGTCCTCGGAGCCATCCCCACTGGCGTCCTTGGCCACAGCGCCCTCGCCGGCGGCCGCGGCAGCTCCCGCCTCGGCCGGCTCAACGGCGGCCTCGGTCGGCTCGGGCTCGGCCGCGGCCACTGGCGAGGCCGAGCCCCCCTCTCGCGGTCGCCGTCCCCCGCGGCCTCGGCCGCCACGGCGCCCCCGCCGCCGGCGGATGCGCTGGGCGGGCTCGCCGGCCTCGTCCGGCGCGGGGCCAGCCGACTCCCCGGCGTCCTCGACCGCTTCGCCCTCGCCGGCGCGATCGCCCTGCGAGGGCTCGTTTTCGACGACGGCGGACACAGCGGGCTCGTCAGCAACCCCCAGCGAGCCGCTCACCGCATTGCCCTGGAAGGCCCGACCCGACGTCGAGGGGGGCTCGGTGGTGCGGCGGCGGGTTCGCGTCCGGCGTCGGGCGCGCCGCCTGTCAGCCGTGTCGTCGCTGTCGGTCCCGTTCTCGCTGTCGGTACTCTCAGCGGGCTCGTTGTCGCTGTCGGTGCTCTCAGCGGGCTCGGCGGGCCGGGTGTCGGAATCGGTCTGGCCGTCGGCCAGATTGTCGCTGTCGTCGAGCAACAGGGGTCCTCTCACGCGTCATGGGTCACCCGAGGCCCCGAGGGCGACGCGGGCGCCGGAGAGGGCCTCGTCCACGCCGTTCTCGGCCGGGGCGCCCTGGGCGACGCGGGTGAAGCGCGTCGGCTCGGGCAGCGCCTGCCGGCCGGCGGCGTCAGGTCGAAAAGCGGCAAGGGCCGCGTGCAGCTCGCCGGCACGCACCGGCGGTTCACTGCGCAGCAAAACGGCACGCACGCACGTGCCGCTGCCAACGAGATCGTGGACAAAGGGCCGCAGGTCGGCCTCGACCGTCTCACTCTTGCGGTGGCGGGCGATGACGACCCGCTGCGCCGCTCGCAACGCCGCCACGGCGGCGTCCACGTCGCACGGGTCGGTGTCCGACGGGTAGTCGATCTGCCACAGGCTGGCCGCAAGCAACGTCGACAACCGCGGTGCGCCGTGGACCACGGGGACCGCCTGCCACACCTCACAGCCGTCCACAAAGGCCGCGTTCAGATCGCGGATCGCCGCGTCGACCGCCACCGGTGCCGCGAACGTCAGCTCGGCGTACTCCCCCGTCGACGCGCAGCCCACCGGCAGCGCGTCGGGAAAGCTGATCTTGGGATGCGGGCTGAAACCCTCCGAGTAGGCGATGGGCAAGCCGGCCTTGCGCAGGGCCCGCTCCCAGAGGCGGCCCAGATCGATGGCGCTGATGAAACGCAGCTTGCCGGTCTTGGCGTAGCGGACCCTGATCCGGGCCGCTACCGCTTCGCTGCTTGAGCGGCTCGGGCTTCGGGCCGCTACCGCGTCGCTGCTTGAGCGGCTCGGGCTTTGGGCCGCTCCCGCGTCGCTGCCGGCCGACGACAGGGTGGCTGCGACCGGCACAGCGGCCGCAGCGGCGGCGGACGGCGGCGCGGGGCGGGCGCTAGCTGGCACTGATAATCGGCAGATGACCGGTTTGGTGCTCGAGATCGAGGCCGGGGCAGACGCCGCAGTCGTAGCAGGGGATCCACCGGCAGTCGCCCAGCTCGCGCTCGGCCAGCGCCTCCTGCCAGTCGGTCCACAGCCAGTCGCGCTCGAGCCCGCTGTCGAGATGCTCCCACGGGAACACCTCGGCCTCGTCGCGCTCGCGCGTCGTGTACCACGCCTCGTCAAGGCCGGCGTCAGCCAGCGCCCGCCGCCACAGCTCGAGGTCGAAGCACTCGTCCCACCCGTCGAAGCGGGCGCCGAGCTCGAAGGCGCGCTGCACCGCGTCGGCCACCCAACGGTCGCCGCGCGCCAGGATGCCCTCCAGCACCCCGGGGGCGGGGTCGTGGTAGCGCAGGTTGAGCCCCTTCTCGCCGCCGACCCGCGACTTGATGAGCCCGATCTTGTGGCGCAGCTGCTCCGGCGAATCCTGCGCGGCCCACTGGAACGGCGTGTGTGGCTTGGGCACGAAACCGCCCACGCTGACCGTGACCTTGTTCTTCTTGCCGTAGCGTTTGCCCACCTCGAGAACCTTGAGCCCGAGCTCGGCGATGCCGACCACGTCCGCGTCGGTCTCGGTGGGCAGCCCGATCATGAAGTACAGCTTGATGTGGCGCCATCCGCGCGAGAACGCCGCCTCGGCGGTGGCCAGCATGTCAGCCTCGGCCACGGTCTTGTTGATGACGCGGCGCATCCGCTCGGTGCCGGCCTCGGGGGCAAAGGTCAGCCCACTGCGTCGCCCGTCGCGGGTGAGCTCGTCGGCCAAGTCGACGTTGAAGGCGTCGACGCGGGTCGAGGGCAGCGACAGCGACGTGGCGGTGCCCTCGTAGGCGTCGGCGACCTCTCCGCACAGCCCCTGGATCTCGGAGTGGTCGGCGCTGGACAACGACAACAGGCCGACCTCCTCGAAGCCGGTCTCGGCCAGCCCGTTGTCGACCATCTCCTTGATGGTGTCCTTGGACCGCTCCCGCACCGGCCGGGTGATCATGCCGGCCTGACAGAAGCGGCATCCCCGCGTGCAGCCCCGGAAGATCTCCACCGAGTAGCGTTCGTGGACCGTCTCGGTCAGCGGCACCACAGACCGCTTGGGATAGGGCCAGGCATCGAGGTTGGACACGGTGCGCTTGGGCACGCGGTAGGGCACGCCGCGGCGGCGCGGGAACGTGCCCCGGAGCCGACCCTGCCGGGTGTACTCGGCCTCGTAGAAGCGTGGCACGTAGGCGCCGTCCACCTCGGCGATGGCCTCTAGCAGCTCCTCGCGGGGCCAGCCCGCCCCCCGCTCGCGGTCAGCCCGCCACGCCTTGACGAGGTCGTCGACCTCGCCGACGAACTCCTCGCCATCGCCGGCACAGACCACGTCGACGAACGGTGCCAGCGGCTCGGGGTTGAACGCCGCGTGCCCGCCGACCATGACCAGCGGGGCGTCGTCGGCGCGGTCAGCCGCGCGCACGGCCATCTCGCCCAGGTCGAGCGCGGTCAGCAGGTTGGTGTAGCCCAGCTCCGTCGCGAGGCTGAACGCCACGACGTCGAAGGCGCGCAGCGGGCGGTGGGTCTCCAGAGAGAAGAACGGCAGGCCGTGCTGGCGCAACAGCGCCTCCATGTCGGCTGCCGGGCTGTAGCCGCGCTCAGCCACGGTGCCCTCGCGCTCGCCCAGAACCTCGTAGAGGATCTGCACCCCCTGGTTGGGCTGGCCGACCTCATAGGCATCCGGGTACACCAGCAGCCAGGACGACGAGCAGGCACGATGGTCCTTGACCACGATGTTGCCCTCGCCGCCCGTGTATTGGGCGGGCTTGCGGACCTGGGGCAACAGTGGCTCAAGATCGGCCCAGATGCTCTCGCGGGACGAAGCGCTCGTTGCCACACACGACTCCCGTCGCGGACGATCTCCCGTCGCGGACGATGGCGGCACACCTGTTCCGCGTCGGAACCGTTGCCCCCGCGAGTGTACCGTTGGCCCGACTGGGACGCGCCTTTCCACACCCTGCGCTGCCGGGTTTCGCCGAACGCGTCGCGCAGTCGGCGAGCGCGGCGGTCATCCGTCAGCAAGGAGACCCCATGCACCGTTCCAAGCGATCTGAGGTCGTGCGCCCACGGCTGATCATCGCCGTGGTCGCCGTCGCGCTGCTGTCGGCCGCCTGCGGCTCGCAGGACGACGACGTCGCCCTCAGCGACGGCGCCTCGCCAACACCGGCGACGGTGGCCACCGCTTCCAGCCCAACGTCGAGCCCGACATCGAGCCCGACGTCGAGCCCCACACCCAGCGACGACGAGTCCCAAACACCCAGCGACGACGAGCCACAGGCGACGCCGGTGTTCAACGGCGGAACCGAGGACGTGGTCCTCGAGGGCGCCCAGGGAGACGTCGCGGTGCTTCAGGAGGTCCGGGTGGCCCGCCAGGCCGAGTTCGACCGTGTCATATGGGAGTTCTCCGGCGACGTGCCCACCGTGCGCGCGGGCTACGACGACGAGCCCCTGGAGCCCGGCCGCGGCGAGCCCGTGGACGTGGCCGGGACGACCGCGGTCGTGATGGCCGCTGAGCCGGCCGTCGACCTGGCCACCGAGCTACACGCGCCCGCCCAGGAGGCCTACGACGGCCCCGAGCGCGTCACGGGCAGCAACACCGAGGTGGTCAGCGAGGCCGTGCGCATGGGCGATTTCGAAGCCAACCTGCAATGGGCGGTCGGCGTCAACTCCCGCCAGCCCTTCCGTGTCGACACGCTCGAGGACCCGCTGCGGGTGGTGCTCGACATCGCTCACTAGCTTCCGGGGGCAAGGGCTCACATGCGCCGGCGCATCGCCACGTTCTCCAACAGCCCCACCATGAGCATCGAGCCGATCAGGTTCGTGCCGCCGTAGGACACCAGCGGCAGGGGCAGGCCCGTGGCCGGCATGAGCCCGATGGACATGCCCACGTTGACGAACATCTGGACGGCGAAGACCGTGGCGATGCCGCTGGCGATCAGGGTGCCAAGGGTGTCGCGGGCGGTGCCGGCGATGACCAGCGAGCGCCACAGCATCACCGCGTACAACCCCAGCAGCAGAACCGCTCCCAAAAAGCCGAGCTCCTCGCCCACCACGGTGAAGATGAAGTCGGTGTGGTTCTCTGGCACAAACGACAGCGACGTCTGGGTGCCCTCGAACAGCCCGCGGCCCGACAGCTGCCCGGAGCCAACGGCGATCTCTGCCTGATTGACGTTATAGCCCGACCCCTGCAGACCTTGTGAGCCCGGCCCGGACAGAAACGTGTCCAAACGCTCCATCTGATAGTCGGCCAGCAAGCCGAGCTGGAACACCGCCACCAAGGAGGATGCGCCGATGGCCACCAGCGCGCACAGGTAGCGCACCTTCACCCGAGCCATCAGCAGCACCCCGCAGGTAATCGCCACGAAGACGATCGCCGTGCCCAGGTCGGGCTGCAGCACGATCAGCACCGTGGGGATCGCGCCGATCACCAGCGCCTCGATCAGCGCGCGCAGCCCAAGCGCCTCCTCGCGGCGCTCGTGGAACAGCGTCGCCAGCATCAGCACCAGCATCGGCTTGGCGAGCTCGGCGGGCTGCAACGTCAGCGGACCGACATCGATCCACCGCGTCGCGCCGCGCACGGTCTCACCCACCAGCAGCACGCCCCCCAGCGACAGCATCGTTGCGAGATACAGCAGCGGGGCCCAGGCGCGAAACAGCCGGTAGTCGACGCTGAGCACGGCCCCGGCCACGCCCACCCCCAGCAGTGCCGACACCAGCTGCTGATTGACGTAGGCCATCGGGTCCCGGCCCACCGACTCCAGGCGAACGTGGGTGGCCGAGTAGACCAGCAGCAACCCAAAGCCGCACAGCGCCAGCACTGACAACAACAGCAGCGGGTCCACACGGCGCATCGGCGAGAACCCGCCGGCCCAGCGGCGCTGCACGGCCAGGCGGGCCCCGCCCGCCCCGCGCCGCCGGCCAAAGCCAGTGGCTGTCACGCTCGGGCACCGTCCAGGGGGTCGCGGCGCGGCGGGCACACAAGCAAGGGCATGGCTAGTCGGTGTTGGGGCCGGTGCCCAGCGGCGTCTGCGCCACGTCGAACAGCCCCTCGAAGATGCGGCGCGTGATCGGCGCGGCGGTCTGACCTCCGCCGCCGCCCTGGGCGACCATCACCGCCACGACGTAGCGGGGGCTCTGGGCCGGGGCGTAGCCGACATACCACGAGATGTTCTCTTTGGGCTCGTTTTGGGCGGTGCCGGTCTTGCCGGCCACCCGCACCGGCATGTCGGCGAACACCGCCGAGGCCGTGCCGCGCTCGTTGACCGCCATCAGCCCTTGGTGGATCGCGTCCAGGTGCGTCGAGGGGTAGTCGAGCTGTGCGGCCGGCTCGGGGGAAAGATCGGTAACCTCACCGTCGGGGGCCTCAGCGGCCTCGGTCAGGTGAGGGGTGGGCAGCGTGCCGCCGTTGGCGATGGCAGCGTAGACATTCGCCATCTGCAGCGGGGTCACCAGCAGATCGCCCTGACCCACGGCGAGGTTTACCGCGTCGCCACCGCGCCAGCGCCAGCCCGACTCGCACAGCTCGGTGAGCAGCTCGGCGTTGTCGCTGCCGCGCGCCCGGGCCTCCTCGGCCTGGGCGCAGGTCGACTCACGGGTGCGCTCCCAGTACTGCCGCTTCCACTGGCGCCCGGGCACGGTCCCGCTGCGCTCGCTGGGTAGATCCACGCCGGTGAGCTGGCCCAGCCCCAGGTTGTGGGCGTGGGTCTGGATGAGCTGACGCGGGTCGTCACCCTGGGACTGCTCGATCTTCCACATGCGGCGCGCCAGCTCGAAGAAGTAGGTGTTGCAGGACTCGGCCAGCGCGTCCACCAGGCCCAGCTGGCCACCGTCGCGGCTTTGCCAGTTGGGGTAGTGGAAGCCGTTCCACTCCCACACGCTGGGACAGGCCAGCTGGGTCGTCGGCGTGATGAGCCCTTCGTCGAGGGCGGCCAGGCTGGTGACGGCCTTGAACACCGAGCCGGGAGGCTGAGCGGACTGCACCGCGCGGTTGATCAGCGGGTAATGCTTGTCGGAGTCGTTGAGCCGGCGCCAGCCATCGACGCTGATGCCCCCCACGAAGCGTCCCGGATCGAAGGTGGGCCGCGAGGCCATCGCGACGACGCTGCCGTCGCTGGGGTCCATGACGACCGCAGCGCCGGCGGTGGCCGGCAAGTCGTCATCGCGAGCCACTTGCATGCCCTTGGTGAGGGCCTCCTCCACCATCCGCTGGGTCTCGGTGTCCAGGGTCAGCCGCAGATCCGAGCCCGGCTCCGGCGGAGTGCGGCCCAGCTCGCGCACGACTTCCCCAGCCGGGTTGACCTCCAGGCGCCGCTGGCCCGGCGTGCCCCGCAGCGAGGGCTCGCGGGCGCGCTCCAGGCCGGACCATCCGATGACCGCGCCCCGTTGGTAGCCCGCGTAGCGCTCTTTCTTCAAGTCCTCGCTGGAGATCTGGCCCACGTAGCCCAGCGCGTGGGCCGCGAGCTCGCCGCGGGGGTACTCACGCCGCGGCTTCGTCTCCACGCGAACGCCGGGGTAGCGCGTGGCGGAGCGCTCGTGGATATAGCTAACGACGTCGACGGGCACGTCGGTGGCGATCGGCCTGGGGCGAAAAGGCCCGTAGCGCTGCGACTCGGCCCGCTCGACAACCTTCTCGCGGTCCATGTCGAGCAGCCGCGCGAGATCGCTGTAGACGCGCTCGCGCGCGTCGCCCATTTCGTCTGGCCGCACCGCCACGACCGGGGTCATCCGGTTGCGCACCAGCGCTTGCCCGTCGCGGTCGACCATCTTGCCCCGCGGCGGGTCCAAGGTCACCGTGCGCACCGCGTTGCCGGTGGCCTCGGCAACGAACTGCTCGCCGGCCATGATCTGCAAAAACCACAGGCGGGCCAGCAGCAGCACGAACAGGCTCAGCAACAGCACGGCCAAGAACGTCAGCCGCAGCCGGACGCTCTCAGCCCGATCGGCGGCTTGGCGAACGCTCCGCACGATGGCGAGCCTAGCACCGGCCGCCGCCGACAAGGGCCCCACTCACGCGCCAGTGCGACCCGCGGGCAGGCCCGTGGCGCTCAGGACCCGGTGAGGCGGTCGGCGACCTGCCGGCTCAGCCAATCCATCAAGGGCATGATCAAGGGGGTGAGCAACAGTCCGAAGAGGCCGGCCGTGAGCACCTGCCCAGCCCCGCCCGCCAGGCTCGTCTCGGTTTGGCTAAACACCAGCTCCAGGACCAGCTCGCCCAGGGCCACCCCCGCCGTGCCCACGCCGCCGGCCAGCAGCTTGCCGGTCAGCTCCCCGCCCATCCACAGCCGACGGGCCACCCCGATGGTGTAGGCCACCAACACCAGGACCAAGGCTGATACGCCCACCAGCCCGGTGCTGATCAGATCCGACAGCAGCCCCACCCCAAAGCCCAGGGCCATCGCGCGCCCCGGGCCGTCGCTGAAAGCCACGGCGATCACCATCACCGGCACCGTCGCGGGCGCCACGCCGACCAGCGTCAGGTCGGCCAGCACGACGGTGTCCAACAGCACCGCGACGAGGGCCGCCGTGCTCAGCAGCGTGACGCGAGCGATCACCCCGTCTCGAGCGGACGACCGCCCACTGGTGGAAGCGCCGCCCCCTGCTCGATCGACGGGGACGGCGTGGGCGACGCAGCGCCGCCATCCCCCGGGATCGACGGCCCGGCATCCGCCTCGCCGTCATCGAGGTCAAAGGGAGGCTTGGGCGCGTCGAGCACCACCATGACCACGCCCAGGCGACTGAAGTCGACGACGGGGGCCACCGAGTACGACGTCGTGGGCTCGACGGGGCCTCCTTGCACGATGCGGCCCACCGGCAGCCCGTCGGGGATGCTGGCGCCCTGATAGGCCCGCGTGACAACCTGTGTGCCCCCCTGCACGTTGACCTCGCTCTCCTCGATGAGCTCTAACTCCATGGGCCGCTCGCCCCGTCCCGACAGCAGGGCCTGCTCGCCGTTGCGCGCCAGCCGCACGGCGTATCGGGCCTGTGGGCTCGCCGCCAGCCGAATCCGCGAGTAGCTGTCGGTGACCGTCACGACCTTGCCCACCAGCCCGTTGGCGTTGATCACCGCCATATTGCGCTCGACGCCCTGATCGGCCCCGGCGGCGACCAGTGCCGTCCAGCGCGACGCGCCGGGCGGGGGGGCGATGATTCTGGACGCGCGAGTGGTGAACTCGCGGCGCTCGCGCATATCCAGCAGCTCGCGCAACTCGGCGTTCTCCCGCTCTAGGTCGGCCATCGCGAAGCGCCGCTGGCGCACGCGTTCCAGCTCCCGCTCGAGCTCGGCGATGCGCTCCTGGCGCTCGCCCAGCGCACCGATCGCGCCGACGACCTCACCGACCGGCCGGGTCAGCGTCGCCACACCCTCCTGCAAGGGGGCGAACACCGCCAGTGCCCTGCGCTGCAGTTGGGCCAACGCGCCGTCGTCGCCGGCGCGGAAATCGATCGTGATCAGCATGAGCGCGATCAGCATCAACAGCGCCAAAAGAGCGCGCGGGCGGCGACGGCGGTCGGTCATCGGTTCCTTGGAGAGCTTCCCACACGGGGCACACGGGCAGCACGGCGCTGGGCGCAGCGGCGCCGTCAGTAACGGCAGGCCGAGATCAGCACGCGCTTAAGGGCCTGGAAGCCCTCGAGGCGCGTGCCCGAGCCGATGGCGACGGCCTCCAGCGCATGCTCGGCGGCGTGGATAGGCGTTTAGGTCTGGCGGGTGAGGCGCTCGTCGAGGCCGTGCAGCAGCGCCCCGCCGCCGGTCATGACGATGCCGCAGTCCATGATGTCAGGGGCGAGCGCCGGCGGGGGTCACACGACGCCGAGGCGCGCCAGGCTCGTCCAGTGCGGATCGCCCACCACGAGGTGGTCCAGCAGCTCGACGCCCAACGTTGCCCCGGCCTGGGCCAGGCGACGCGTGATCTGGCGGTCATCGGCCGAGGGGGTCGCGTCGGCCGAGGGGTGATTGTGGGCTACCACGATCGCCGAGGCGCCCGCCAGCAGCGCGTCGCGGTAGATCTCGCGCGGGGCCATGAAGGTGTGGTCGGCGGTGCCCACTGACACGGTGTCGACCACCAACAGCCGGTGCTTGGTGTCCAGTGCCGCCATGACGCACATCTCCCGGTCGCCCCCGGCTACCAGCGGGGCCAGCACCGCGGCGGACTCCTCGGGGGTCGTGATCGGCGCTCGCCGGCTGGGATCGCCCGGCTCGAGCCGCCAGCCCGGCGGCGCCGGCACGGCCCGCCAGTGGCCATCGGCGGCTGGCAGATCACCGCCGGCGCCCGGCGCCTGGCGGTCGGGCTCGCCCTCGGTCGGCGGCGTCGTCGGCGCGGTCGACGGTTCGGCGGCCGATGGGCCAAGGCTTGTGGCAAGCGAGCGGGCAGGGCGCACGGCAACCTCCACTCGAGGCGGGCGCAGGCGGTCGCGATCCTGTGCGCCGCCGACGAGTCACGCCAGCTCCCACCGGCCCCAGCTTGGGGACAGCCCCGAGCGCGGCGCGGTCACTCGCGGCAGAAAACGATCGCGCGCCACTAGGCGCCGGCGCCGAAGAAGGTCTCGATCTCGCGGGTGGCGCTGTCGGGTGAGTCCGAGCCGTGCACGAGGTTGGTGGTGATCTCAGTGGCCAGGTCGCCGCGGATGGACCCGGGGGTGGCCTCGACGGGCTTGGTGGCCCCCATCAGCGTGCGCATCTGGCCCACGGCGTCGGCGCCCTCGACGATCATTGCCACCAGCGGCCCGGAGGTGATAAAGCCCACCAGCTCCTCGTAGAAGGGCTTGTCGGCGTGCTCGGCGTAGTGGCGGGTGGCGACGTCGCGATCGATGGTTCGCAGGTCCATGCGGGCGAGGCGCAAGCCTTTGCGCTCGATCCGGGTAATGATCTCGCCGGTCAGGCCCCGAGCCACGGCGTCGGGCTTGATCAGGATCAGGGTTCGCTGCGTCACACACGGTCCTTTCTGTGGGGCCCGGCACGGGCCTAGGCGACAACGCGCGGATTTCGGCCAGCCCGCCAGCGGTTAGCTCGGGGGTCAGGCCGGGTCGAGATCCAAAGCGGCGCGCCCCGCCCCGACGGTGTACAGCGAGCCAGCGACCACCACAGCGTCGCCATGGCCCACCAGCGCGCTGGCCTGCTGCAGGCCCTGCTCGACGTTGCCGGCAATGCGCACATCGTCGATCAGGCCCTCGGCGGCCTTGGCGACCCGCTCCGCGGCGGCTGTGCGTGGGCTGGGCGCCTCCACCGCCAGCAGGCAGTGGACGACCGGGGCCAGCGCGGAGACGAGGGCCTCTACGTCCTTGTCGTCGAGCACGCCCAGCATGACGACGCGCCGGCGGTGGGCGAACTCCTCCTGGAGAGCTTGGGCCAGGCTCCGCGCCCCCGCCGGGTTGTGAGCCCCGTCCAACACGACCGGTGCCTGCTCGGACCCGCGGCCCACGACCTCCAAGCGCCCGGGCACGCGCACCGAGCTGACCGCTTCGGCCAACAGCTCCTCGTCGAGCCCGCCGGCGAAGCCCAGAAACCCCTCGACGGCGGCAAGCGCGGCGGCAACGTTGTCGGCTTGGTGCGCCCCCGACAAGGGCACGAACAGATCCTGCAGGGTGGTCGTGACGCTCTCCACGGTGATGACCTGGCCACCCACGGCCGGATGACGCTGAACGACCCGCACGTCCTGACCCAGCGTGACCAACTCGGCCTGCTGCTCGGCGGCCACCGCCGCGATCACCTCCGCGGCGGCCTGCGGCTGGGGGGCGCTGACGACCACCGCGCCCGGCTTGATGATGCCGGCCTTCTCGCGGGCGACCTCCTCGATGCGGTCGCCGAGCTCGGGGTGATCAAGGGTCACGGGGGTCAGCACAGCGACCTCGCCGCGCACGAGGTTGGTGGCGTCCCACTGCCCGCCCATGCCGACCTCGTAGGCGGCGATGTCGACAGGAGCGTCGGCGAACTCGGCGTAGGCCAGGGCGGTCAGGGCCTCAAAGAACGTCACGTGCTGACTGCTGCGGGCGTCGACCTCGGCCAGATAGGGCGCCAGCTCGGCATAGCGCTCAGCGAAGCCCCCCTCGCTGAGGGGGGCCCCGTCCACGCGGACGCGCTCACACACCGTCTGCAGGTGCGGCGAGGTGTAGGTGCCCACCCGCAGGTCGAGACCGTTCAGCAACGCCGTCAGCACCGCCGCCGCGGAGGTCTTGCCGTTGGTGCCGGTGACCTGGATCGCCGGCACGGCCTGGTCGGGCCGGCCCAGCAGCTCCGACAACAACGTGATGCGGTCCAGGTCGGGGACCATGCGCTGAGGCTTGCGGGCCAGCAAGTCGGCCCAGGCCTGGTCAAAGGAGAACGCCGGGAGCACCTCGCTACAGTCGAAATAGAGAACATCGTCCAGCGAGCCGTATTTCGCGTAGTGGGCCTTGCAGTACGCCTCAGGCATGCCGTCGCCCTTTGGCGCGAGAACGATCGTCGCGCCGTCGGTGGCGTCCTGGTTGGCGAGTAGCCCGGTCACCGCGGCGACGGTCTTGCCTGACCCCGTCGCGCCAACCAGCAACGTATGCAGGCGCTGCAGCTCGGGCGGCAGCACCAGCGGCTGTGGGTCGACGTCGCCGTCCTGGGTGCGCGGGTGCCCGAGGACGATTCCCTCCCCGCGGTAGCGCGACAGTGTATCCGCGGGCGGCCGGGGCAGGGTCGTGCGCTCGCTGGGGGTGGCCGCGATGAGGCGGTCACCGACACCGGATAGCGCCCGCCCACCCAGCGCCCAGAAGCTGGCCACCTCCTCGACGTCGGCGACGATACCACGCGAG
>PXPH01000045.1 GCA_003021615.1 Actinobacteria bacterium QS_8_72_14 | reverse complement strand
ACCCCGCCGCTGTAGGGAACCGCCCGGTGGTCGCGGGCCTCGATTGCCTCCCCGACGCCGAGGTCCTCGTCGACCGCCACCAGTATCTCGACGCCCTCGACGTCCGCCAGGCGGTCGAGTTTCTTCCGGACGTACTCGGGGGTCCAGAAGCCCATGATTTCGAAGTATACCCGGAAGTCGCCGTGCCGGTAGTCGAAGGCGAAGTCCGGAACCACGACGTGCTCACCGGCTGCGATCTGCATGTGGGCGCCGGCGAGATCGTCGGCGTCATCGGGCCCAACGGCGCGGGCAAGTCCACCCTGGTCAAGGCGCTCTTTGGCCTCATCCCCGCGCGGGCCGGCACGGTGCAACTGGGCGATCGCGACGTCACCCATGCCGCGCCCCACGAGCTCGTGGCGCTGGGGGTGGGCTACGTGCCGCAGGTCGCCAACGTTTTTCCCCGGCTGACCGTGCGCGAGAACCTCGAGATGGGGGTGTATCAGCGCCCGGAGTGGCTGGCGGAGCGCTACGAGACCGTCGCGGAGCTGTTCCCGATCCTGCGCGCCCGCCCCAAGCAGCGCGCCGGCTCGTTGTCGGGCGGCGAGCGCCAGATGCTGGCCATGGGCCGAGCGCTGATGATGGACCCGCGCGTGCTGTTTCTCGACGAGCCCTCGGCTGGCCTGTCACCGATCAACCAGGACGAGGTGTTCCAGCGCGTGCGCGACATCAACGCCGCCGGGGTCAGCGTGGTGATGGTCGAGCAGAACGCCCGCCGGTGCCTGGAGATCGCCCACCGCGGGTACGTGCTCGACCAGGGCCGCAACGCCTACACGGGAACGGGCAGCCAACTGTTGGCCGACCCCAAGGTGCTGGAGCTCTACCTGGGCACGTTGACGCGACGACGCTGACGCGGCCGGCGCGACCAGCGCTGTGCGCGCCGGAGACCGTGGCCTCGCGAGTCTCGACGGTGCTCAGCTCGCCGTCCTGATAGCGCCAGATCTCGTAGGTGCCCGAGGCGGGGTCGCCGGCCTCGGTGAGCTCGGTGACGCCGCTGGGGCCGCGGTAGGCGATCGACTCGCCGTTGCGCAGCAGCTCGGCGCACTCCTCGAAGCTGGTGCACTCGTTGTCGCCTTGCAGCAGCCCGATGACGTTATCGGCCATCTCGGCGCCGTCGGTCGAGTCGGCCGCGATCGCGGCCAGGCCCGTCAGCACCGCGCAGTCGTACTTCTGGGCGGCAAAGACGGTCTCCTCGAGCCCGCCGGCGGACTCGTCCAAGCGCTGCAGGAAGTCCTCGTCGGCGCCGGGGTCGGGCGCGGTGCCCCGCATGCCGTCCAAAGCGTTGGGGTTGCCCGGCTCGACCTCGGTGGGCAGGCCCTCGCTGCGCAGCCCGTCGGCGCCGAAGATGCCGATGTCCTGTGGGCCCATGCCGGACTCGATCAGGGACTGCAGGATGCTCACGCCCTCCTCGAAGGAGATGAGCACCACCGCGCCGGCGCCGGCGTCCTGCATCTGGCTGACCTCCGCGTCGAAGGTCGCGGTGTCGGGGTCGTAGATCTCCTGGGCCACAACCGTGGCGCCGACCTCCTCCAGGGCGGTGGCGGTGGCGTCGGCCAGGCCCTGGCCGTAATCGTCGGCGCGGGCGAGGATGCCGACCTCGCTGTGGCCCTGCGCCGCGACCAGGTCGGCGAGCACCGGGCCCTGCAGGGCGTCGCTGGGCGCGGTGCGAAAGTACAGGTCCTCGTCCTCTTCGGTGAAGGTCGGCGAGGTGTTCGAGCCCGAGCACTGCAGCACGCCGGCGCCGGTGATGGTGTCCAGGACCTCCAGCGACTGCCCCGAGGACGCGGCGCCGACGATGCCGTCCACGCCGCTGCCGATGAGGCGGTCGGCGCCCTCGCGCACCGTGCCGGCCTGATCGCCCTCGTCGGCGTTGATGAGCTCGACGTCCTGGCCCAGCACCCCGCCGGCCTCGTTCATGTCCGCCACGGCCATCTCGGTGGCGGCGATCATGCCCTCGCCGAGAAAGGCCAGATCGCCGGTCTCGGGCAAAAGCGAGCCCAGCACGAGGCCCTCTGTCTCGGCCTCCTGCTGGTTCCCCTCGGTCTCGGCCTGCTGGGTGGGAGTGGGGCTGGCCTCGGTCTCTGTGGGCTCGCCGTTGCCGCAGGCGCTCATCAGCAGCACCATCGCTGCCAGCCCCGCCAGGGAACGCACGGATCTTGACTGCGTCATCGGGCCCTCCTGTGCATCGGTGGTCTTGGTTCGCCCGATGTGGTGGGCGAAAGGCAACACGGCCCGGGCCCGCGTGCCCGAGCCCGTTCGCGCGCCGGTTGGCCGCGGGCGGAGTCTAGGCTACGAAGCCGATAGGAGGAAGAGGGTGCCCGCCAAGCGGAGGAATCGCCGGTGAGTGACGCCGCCGCGCGCGAGACGCTGGCCCTGCTCGACGGTCACAGCCTGGCCTACCGCGCGTTCTTTGCCCTCCCGGAAGATCTGGCGACCAGCACGGGCCAGCTCACCAACGCCGTCTACGGCTTCAGCACGATGCTGGTCAAGCTGTTAACCGAGCACCACCCGGATCGCGTCGCCGTGATGTTCGACCAGGGCCGCCCCACCCAGCGCCTGGAGGTGCTGCCCGACTACAAGGGTCACCGCGAGGAAACCCCGGACGCGTTGCGCTCGCAGCTGCCGCTGATCGACGAGGTCCTCGATGCGCTGGCCATCCCGCGGGTCAGCCGCGACGACACCGAGGCCGACGACCTCATCGCCGCCTATGCGCGCCAGGCGGTGGGCGCCGACATGGAGGTGCTGGTAGTCACCGGCGACCGCGACGCGTTCCAGGTCGTCGACGACCATGTGCGGGTGCTGTACACCCGCCGCGGCGTCACCGACACGGTGCTCATGGACGCCGCGGCCATCACCGAGAAGTACGGCGTGGAGCCGGCGCGCTATCCCATGCTGGCGGCGCTGCGCGGTGACCCCAGCGACAACATCCCGGGCGTGCCCGGGGTGGGCGACAAGACCGCCGCCAAGCTGTTGAGCGACTACGGCGATCTCGACACGCTGCTGGCCCGCGTCGACGAGGTCTCGGGCAAGCGTGGCGCGGCGCTGGCCGAGCACGCCGAAGCGGTGCGCCTGGGCTATCGGGTGGCCTGTCTGGACGCCGAGCTCGAGGTGCCGGTGGCCTTGGACGCGCTGCGCATGGGCGAGCCCGATTTCGAGGCCGTCCGGCGCGTCTTTGCCACCTTGGAGTTCCGCCAGCTGTGGGAGCGCCTCGACAGCCAGGTGCTGCGCCCGGCCACCGCGCAGGCCGGCGCGTCTTTGGACGATGTCGCCGTCGAGCGGGCCGGGCCCGGCGACCTCGCCGGATGGATCGCCGCTCGCCGGGCGGACGCCGAGATCGCTGTCGTCGCGCAGGTGACGGGTCACCGGCCGCATCGCCGCCTGACCGCGGTGGGACTGGCCGGCGACCAGGCGGTGGCCGTGGCCGCCGAGCTCGACGAGCTCGCCGAGCAGGACCGGGCAGCGCTGGGTGAGCTGTTGGCCGATCCGAACCGGCCGCTGGTGGTCCACGGGGCCAAGGGGCTGCGCCACGGCGCTGGCGGGTGGGGCTGGTCGCTGGCCGGGGTGGTGTTGGACGTCGAGCTGGCGGCGTACCTGTGCCAGCCCCAGGAGCGCGTCTATGACCTCGAGGCCCTGGCGCGCCACCGCCTCGGCGTCGAGCTGGCCGGCGACACGGAGGACGCCGGCCAGCTCGCGCTGGATGTCGCCGCCGACCGCCAGCGAGTGGGGTTGGCCGCCCACGCCCTGGACCGGCTGGTGCCGACGGTGCGCGCCGATCTCGCCGAGCGCGAGCAGCTGGCGCTGCACGACGAGGTGGAGCTGCCCTTGACGCCGGTGCTGGCACGCATGGAGGCGGCCGGCATCGCCGTGGACCTGGCGGTGCTGGAGGACCTGGCCGGTTCGCTGGGCTCGCGCGTGGACGCGCTGCGCGCCGAGATCCACTCCTTGGCCGGTCGTGAGTTCAACCCGGACTCGCCCAAGCAGCTGCAGCAGGTGCTGTTCGACGAGTTGGGCCTGCCCAAGACCAAGCGGATCCAAACCGGTTACTCCACCGATGCCCAAGCGCTGGCCACCATCGCCGACACCCATCCGGTCGTCGAGCGCCTGCTGGACTACCGCGAGGTGGCCAAGCTCAAAACCACCTACGTGGACGCCCTGCCGCCGCTGGTCAACCCCGACACGGGCCGCATCCACGCCGAGTTCAACCAGACGGCGGCCGTCACCGGGCGGCTATCCAGTCAGCACCCCAACTTGCAGAACATTCCCGTGCGCACCGAGGAGGGCCGGGTGATCCGCCGGGCCTTCGTGCCCGGTGAGGGCTTCGCGTGCCTGATGGTGGCCGATTACTCCCAGATCGAGCTGCGCGTCATGGCCCACCTGTCCGGCGACGAGGGTCTGGTGGCGGCCTTCTCGTCCCACGAGGACATCCATGCCACGACCGCGGCCATGGTGTGGGACCTGCCCGTGGATCAGGTCGACAGCACGCTGCGCAGCCGCATCAAGGGCATGACCTACGGGCTGGCCTACGGCTTGTCGGCCTACGGGCTGTCCCAGCAGCTGGGCATCCCCCCCGACGAGGCCGGCGAGCTCATGGACGCCTACTTCGCGCGCTTTCCCAAGGTGGGCGAGTACTTGCGCGGGGTGGTGGAGCAGGCCCGCCACGACGGGTGGACCTCCACCATGCGGGGGCGGCGGCGCTACCTGCCCGACTTGCGCAGCGACAACCGGCAACGCCGCGACATGGCCGAGCGGATGGCGCTCAACGCGCCCATCCAGGGCAGCGCCGCCGACATCATCAAGCTGGCGATGATCGCCGTGGACGCCCGCATGCGCCGCGAGGGGCTCGCGTCCCAGCTGCTGTTGCAGGTCCACGACGAGCTCGTGTGCGAGGTGGCCCCCGGCGAGACCGCGGCGCTGCGGACGGTGCTGACCGAGGAGATGAGCGGGGTCGCCACGCTCGACGTGCCGGTGGAGGTTGACACGGCCACCGGCTCGTCGTGGTACGACGCCGAGAAGCACTGACGCACGCCGGCTCAACCCCGGTGTGGGTGGACCCGGGCCGCCAGGGTGGCGTTGCCGCCTTGAAACAGCCACGCATGCAGGTCGCCGTCGGGCCCGGCTGCGGTGGCCAGCGTCGGGGCTGGCGTCAGCGACAGCGGCCCTCGATGCTCCAGGTCGATCGTCATCGCCCCGTTTAGGCCGTGCTCGCCCAGCGCCTCGACCAGCGGCGCCAGGGCCGCGGCGTTGTTGACGTGGCCCATCACGTCGAGGTCGGCCC
>PXPH01000044.1:5019-11159 GCA_003021615.1 Actinobacteria bacterium QS_8_72_14 | reverse complement strand
TCTGCGATGATTTCATTTGCGAGATGCCCTCTCGATCTGGGTTGTACGAGCTGCGAACACCCGTATTTTCCCAGGTCAGAGGGCATTTCCTATGGACCCGCCCCCGCCATCAGCCGCACCTGGTCGGTGGATCCAGGTTAAGCCAGGATCGGCCCTAGCGCAAAAGGCGGGGCCCCGGGCGCCAGCCCTCAGCGCGTCACCGGCGCAGCGAGCCGCCCAAGCGCTGGGCGACGACGCGCTCGACGCCGTCGATGGCCGCCGCGGCGTCGTCGTCGGTGAGCTGGCGCTCGGCCGACTCCAGGCGCAGCCGGTAGGCCAGGCTCTTGTTGCCCTGCCCCACCTGGTGGCCGCGAAACTCGTCGAACAGCCACGCCGCCGCCAGGTGCGCGCCGGCGCCGGCGCGCACGGCGTCGGCCACGTCAGCAGCGGCCACGCCCTCGTCGACGATCACGGCCACGTCGACACGCACCGCCGGCAGCGGCGACGGCGTGGCCAGCGGCGGCGGCTGGATGCCGCGCGCGCACAGGCGGTCCAGGCGCAGCTCGCCGGCCAGCGTGCGCGCCGGCAGCTCCAGCGCGTCGATCACCCGCGGGTGCAACTCACCGACCACGCCCACGTCGACGCCCGCCAGGCTCAGCCGCGCCGCGCGTCCCGGATGGTAGGGGGCTTCGTCGGTGGCGCGGGTGTCCACCGGGGCGCGGCCCAGGGCGCTGCGCAGCGCGTCGACCGCGCCCAGCAGGTCGTACACGTCGGCGTCGCGGCCGGGCTCGCCCACGCGGTCTTGGCGGAAGCGCCCACAGGCCACCAGCCCGCCGATCAGCGGCTCGGCGGGCAACGCGAAGCCGTCCTCGCCGGGGCCGGTGGCCGCACCGGGCTCGTCGGCGGTGGGCGTGAGAAACACCTTGCCCACCTCGAACACCGCGACGTCGGTCAGCTGGCGGGCGACGTTGCGGCGCACGGCCTTGAGCATCCCGGGCAGCATGGTCGTGCGCAGCGCCGTCTCCTCCTTGGACAGCGGGTTGACCAGCTCGATGAGCTCACGGCGGCGGTCGGCGTCGGGCAGCCGCAGCGCGTCGACGTCCTCGGCGGCCACGAAGGGCAGCGTGAGCAGCTCGGTCCAGCCGGCGGCCGACAGCGCGCGGCGGGCGGTGCGCAGCGCCGCGTCGGCCGGCAGGCGCCCGCCGACATGGCCGGCCGAGGGCACCCGCTCGGGGATCCGGTCGTAGCCGTGCAGCCGGGCCAGCTCCTCGTGAAGGTCGGCGGGGATGGTCAGGTCCGGGCGATAAGCCGGCGGCGTCACCGCCATCGCCGCTTGCCCCGCGCCGCCCGCGGCCGAACCCGCGCCGCCGCCGGCGGCCGGGACGCCGGCGTTGCCGCCCGATCCCTGGCTGGCGGCGTCGGACTGCACGGCGCAGCCGATGGCCTCCAGCAGCTCGCGCTGGCGGGCGTCGTCGAGGTCCATGCCCAGCACCGACTCGCCGGCGGCACCGTCTTCTCGAAGCGCATCGACGCCTCGGTCAGCAGCTGGTGGCGCCGGGCGGTGCGCAGCACGCTGGGCGCGTCGAACGCCGCGGTCTCCAGGGCCACGGTGGTCGTGCCCGGATGGGTCTCGGTGCTCGCCCCGCCCATCACCCCGGCAAAGCCCACCGGCCCGGCGTCGTCGACCACGAGCAGGTCGTCGGGGTCGCAGGCGCGCTCGACCCCGTCGAGGGTGGTCACCCGCTCGCCGGCCTCGGCGCGTCGCACCCCCAGACGGGGGCCGCTGAGGCGGTCGAGGTCGTAGGCGTGGCAGGGATGGCCGGTCTCCAGCATCGCTAGGTTGGTGGCGTCGACCACCGCCGAGATGGGCCGCATGCCACACGCCGCCAGCCGCGCGCGCGCCCACGCCGGCGAGCTCGCCTGCGGGTCCAGCCCCTCGATGCGGCGCACAGTGAAGCGCGGGCACGCCGAGGCGTCGCCGATGTCGACCGGCACGCCGGCGTCGGCGCCCGGCGCCGCCGGCGCCTCGGGCAGGGCCAGGCGCGCGCCGGTCAGCGCCGCGAGGTCGCGGGCCACCCCGGCCAGCGACAAGGCGTAGCCCCGGTCGGGGGTGACCTCCAGCAGGAACACCGGCTCGTCGAGGCCCAGCCAGCCGGCGAGGTCGGCGCCCAACGGCGCCGTCGGGTCCAGCACCCAGATGCCGCCCCCGGCTTCGCCAGCCGCCGGGTTTTCGGCCCCGCCAGCCGCCCCAGCCGATCCGTCGCCCAGCCCGAGCTCGGCGAGGCTTGCCAGCATGCCGTTGGACGTGTGGCCAAAGATCTTGCGCGTGCTGACCGTCAGCGGCCCGTCGGGGGTGGGCAACCGCGCGCCGGGGCGGGCCAGCGGGACCTTGTCGCCGACCGCGAAGTTGGACGCCCCGGCCACGACCTCGTAGGAGTGCGCCCCGTCGGTGGCCACGGCTCGGTGCAGCTTGTCGCTGCCGGCCACGGGGGCCATGTCGGTCACCTGGGCCACCACGACGCCGGCGACCCCGGCGGTGGGCCAGCGCACCTCGTCGACCTCGATACCGCCCATCGTCAGCGTGTGGGCGAGGTCGTCGGGGCTGGCGTCGCCGAGGTCGACGAGCTCACGAAGCCATCCAAGCGGGACGCGCACGCGAGGTCTCCTGACTGCTGGCTGGCTGGGTTCCAAGGGCCCGGGTCGGGCCCCAAAATCTGGGGTTTGGGCTCGGGAGTTGCGCAGTCGCCGCAGCGGCGCGGGGGTCGCCGGGGCGCGGAGGTCAGGCGGGCACGCTGGACTGCGCCGACAAAAAGCGCAGGTCGCCGTCCACGAACTGGCGGATGTCGGTCACGGCGTGGCGCAGCATCGCCAGGCGCTCGGGGCCCACGCCGAAGGCGAAGCCCTGCCACTGCTTCGGGTCCACGCCGCTGGCGCGCAGCACGTTGGGATGCACCATGCCGGCGCCCAGCACCTCCATCCACTCGCCGTCGAAGAAGGCGTCGACCTCACAGGAGGGCTCGGTGAACTGGAAGTGGTGCGGGCGCAGCCGGATGGGCACGTCGTCGCCCAGCAGCGCGCGGATGGCCGCCGCCAGCGTGCCGCGCAGGTCGGCGAAGGACAGGTCGCGGTCGATCGCCAGCCCCTCGATCTGGAAGAACGCCGGCAGGTGGGTGGCGTCGGCGACGTCGCTGCGGTACACCCGCCCGGGCACGACCACGTACACCGGGGGCTGCTGGGCCAGCAGCGTGCGCACCTGCACCGGTGAGGTGTGGGTGCGCAGCAGCAGCGGCGTGATGCCGGGACGGCGGGGGTCGTCGTCGGGCTCGGCGCCCAGCCCGCGCACGTAGATGGTGTCCATCAGCCCGCGCGCGGGATGGTCGGCGGGGATGTTCAACGCCTCGAAGTTGAACCACTCGCTTTCGACCTCGGGGCCGGTCACCGGGGTAAAGCCCAGGCCACAGAAGGCGTCGACCATCGCCTCGGTGGTCTCCACCGCCGGGTGCAGCGCCCCCCGGCGGGGCGTGCGCGGCGGCAGCGTCACGTCGACGGCCTCGGCGGCGAGCTGCACGCGGTCGCGCTCGGCCTCGAGCTCCTCGCGGCGGGCGGCCTCGGCGGCCGTGAGGGCCTCGCGGGCCTCGTTGATCGCCCGACCGACCTCCCGGCGGGCCGCGTCCTCGAGCAGGCCCAGCCCGCGCTGCAGGGTGGCCAACGGGCTGCGCTTGCCGAGGTGGACGCGCTTGGCCTCGTCCAGCGCGTCGAGGTCGGGCGCCTCGCTCAGGGCCGCCAGCGCCTTTTCGCGCGCGGCGGCCACGTCGGCTGCTGTGGGGGGCGCGTCGGCGCGGGGGTCGCTCATGTCGGGTCCGATGCCGCTTTGATGCCGTGTGGCGTGTTGGGATCACGAGGGGGCCTCGAGGGCCTCGGGGGTGCCCCGCGGCAGGGTGAAGCGGAACCGCGCCCCGCCGGAGGGGGGCGACTCGGCCCACACACGCCCGCCGTGGGCCTCGATGATGCCGCGGCAGATGTACAGGCCCAACCCCGTGCCGGTACGCCGCTCGGTGGGGCGGTAGAACTTTGTAAACAGCCGCGGCAAATGGGCCGGGTCGAGGCCGGGGCCCTCGTCGGCCACCGAGACCGTCACCTCGGCGTCGTCGACGTCGGCGGTGACCGTCGCCGCCCCGTCGCCGTGAGTCAGCGCGTTCTCCACGAGGTTGGTCAGCACCTGCTGCAGGCGATCGGCGTCGGCGTAGCACAGGGGCAGATCGTCGGGCAGATCGACCACGACGCGGTCGTTTGGGTCGCTGGCGTCGACGCGCTGGATGACCTGATCGGCCACGTCGGCGAGGTCGATCATGGAGCGCCGCAGCGGCAGGCGGCCGGCGTCAATGCGGCTGACGTCGAGCAGCTCGCCCAGCAGCCGGGTGACACGGTCGGCGTCGGCGTCGACTGTGGCCAGCATCTGGCGGCGCTGCGCGTCGGTGAACTGCTCCCACTTGGTCAGCAGCGTCTTGACAAAGCCCTTGACGCTGGTCAGCGGGCTGCGAAGCTCGTGGCTGACGGTGGAGACGAGCTCGCTGCGGGCGGCGTCCAGGCGCCGGCGCCGCTCCCCCCGGCGCAGCACCACCACCAGGGCGGCCTGCTCGCCGGCAGCGCGGCGGGCGGTCAACAGCACCGGGCGGTGACCGCCGGCGTGGTCGACCAGCGTCAGCTCGGTCTCGGGCAGGCGCCGGGTCACCGGGTCGGGGTCCAGCGGCCGGCGGCACGCCCACCAGTCACGACCGGTTTCCTCCAGCAGCGGTACCGCCTCGGCGACGGGGCGGCCGGCGAGCTCGTTGGCAGCCCGGCGCAGCAGCCGGCCCAGCAGCGGCGTCGCGTGGACGACGGTGCCGTCGGGGGCCACCACGACCGCCGGATCGGGCAGGGCGTCCAGCGCCGTCCAGTCGGTGCCCGCCCCGGTCACGGCCGACGCTCCGCCAGGCCGGGCGCGGACGCGGCGCGCTGGCGCACCGCTTCGTAGAGCACCACCGCGCCGGTCACGGCGACGTTGAGCGACTCGGCCCGCCCCACGATGGGCACGCCGACGGCCTCGTCGCAGCCCGCGCTGATCTCGGCCGCCAGCCCGTGGGCCTCCCCGCCCAGCACCACCGCTGCCGGCCGGGTCCAGTCCCGCTGGTGATGCGTCGTGACCGCGTCGGCCCGCGTGGCCACCAGCGCCAGGTCGGCCTCGGCGGCGGCGCGGGCCGCGTCGTCCCACGTGGCGTCGGCCACGGGCAGGTGGAACAGGCTGCCGGCCGAGGCGCGCACGGCCTTGGGCCCGCGCGGGTCAGCGCCGCCGACCGCCACCACGGCGTCGGCGCCGGCGGCGTCGGCGGTGCGCACCAGCGTGCCCACGTTGCCGGGGTCGGCGCAGCCAACCGCCACCACCGCCAACGTCGCCTGGCTCAGCGCCTCGCCGGGCTCGGCCAGCGGCCAGCGAGCAACGGCCACCACGCCCTGAGGGGTGCGGGTAGCCGCCATCGCCTCGAGCGCCTCGGGCGCGACCGTGCGCACGCGCGCGCCGGCGCTGCGCGCGTCGGTCAGCAGGCGCTCGTGGCGGTGGGCCGCCTCGGGGGTGGCGTACAGGTCGACACAGGCGCCGGCGGCCACCGCCGAGGTCACCGGCCCGGGGGCCTCGACCAACAGACGGTCGGCGTCGCGCTCCCGCTGGCGGGCCAGACGCCGGGCGTCTGTGACGGCCGGGTTGCGGACGCTGGCGAGATCGACCACGGCCGTGCCTGCCTGACGGGATGAGTGGCTTACAGCTGGTCCTTGGCGATGGCCACCAGCCCCCGGAACGCATGTGGGTCGCGCACGGCGAGGTCGGCCAGCTGCTTGCGGTCCACCGCGACGTCGGCGCGCTTAAGCCCGTTGATCAAGCGGCTGTAGCTCAGGCCCTCCTTGCGCGCGGCGGCGTTGATCCGCTGGATCCACAAGCGCCGGAAGTCCCGCTTGCGTTGGCGGCGGTCGCGGTAGCTGTAACGCCGCGCGTGCATGACCGCTTCGTTGGCAACGCGGAAGCGGCGGCTGCGGGCACCGCGGAACCCGCGCGCGCGATCGAGCACCTGCCGGTGGCGGGTGCGGGTCGCGACGCTGCGCTTCGCACGAGTCATGACGTGGTCCCTTCC
>PXPH01000044.1:0-4811 GCA_003021615.1 Actinobacteria bacterium QS_8_72_14 | reverse complement strand
CGCGGCACGCCCCAGTCAGCGCGGGGCTACTGGCCGGGGACCCACAGCCGGTCGGTCAGGCGCTGGTCGCCGCCCTCGGCCTGCTGAGAGCCTTGCGAGGCCGGCTGGCTGCCCTGGGGCGCCGACGCGGCGCCGGCCGGCTCGGCGCCGGCCTGCTGCTCGGCTTGGACCTGGGCGCTCTGCAGCTGGCTGACGCTGCTGCGCATCTGCTGGCCGAACTGCTCGGACAGCTGATCGGCCACGGCCTCGGAGATCGCGCTCAGCGCGTCGATCAGCAAGCGCGCGTCGGAGCGGCCGAGCTTGACCTGGGCGCCGGTGGCCAGCATGTTGAACGCTTGAGCCAGCACGTCGGAGGATTCGGCTTCGCGTAGCTGCTCCAGGTACTGCTGGACCTCCTCCTCGGAGGGCTCCTGCTGACCCGCCTGTGTCGGATCCGTCATCGCCTGCCCTTTCCCTCGCGTGGCGTCGGATCGTAGTGCTCCGCCAACGCCGGTTCATCGCAGCCCCATGACGCCGAGGTAGGCGGCGATGATCGGTTGGCCGGCCAGCACCGACACCAGCGCCCCGGCCGCCAGCCACGGGCCAAAGGGGATTTGGCCTTGGCGGTCGCGCAGGCCCAGCGCCAGCAGCACGATTGCCAACACCCCGCCCAGCACGAAGGCCGCAAACAACCCCAGGGCCACGTGGGCCCACCCCAAATAACCCAGCCCCAGTCCGAGGAAGGCGGCCAGCTTCACGTCACCTAGGCCCATGCCCCGCGGGCTGATCAGCGCCAGTCCCAGCAGCAGGCCGGCTGCGGCCACCCCGCCCAGCACCGCGCGCACGGCCACCCCGGGCTCGCCGGCCAACAGCGCCGCCGCGACCAGCAGCGCCCCCAGCGCCGGCGTCAAGGGATAGGTCAGCCGGTTGGGGATGCGGTAGTGCTCCAGGTCGATGGCGGTCAAACACAGCAGCGTCCAGGCGAACAGCCAGTAGGCGGGCAGCGCCCAGGCGAGCCCGAAACGGGCGGCCACGGCCACGAACAGTCCGGCGCTGGCCAGCTCCACGAGGGGATAGCGCGCGCTGATGCGTTCGCCGCAATCGCGGCACCGCCCGCGCAACGCCAGCCAGGACACCACCGGGACGTTGTCGCGCGCGCGCACCGAGGCCCCGCAACGCGGGCAGGCGCTGGCAGGCCGCAGCAGAGAGCCCCCCTGGGGCACGCGCACGATGACGACGTTGGCCAGCGATCCCAACACGAGGCCCAGCAGGGCGGCGACGGCCAGCAGGGCGGGGGTCACCACCGCCTCGGCGCCGTCAGCCCACCGCCTGTGACAGCTCAGGGCGCTGCGACAAGATCAGCGCGGCCACGCCGGCCAGGGCCAGCAGGGTGACCAGCCCGACGCCGACCAGCACCGCGAAGTTGGGCCCCTCCAGCGGCGGCAGCGGGTCGGCCTGCTCGTCGTCTCCGGCCACGGTGAGCTACTGCCCGTTCTTGATGCGTTTGCACTCCGGGCACACCGGGTACTTCGCCGGATCGCGCTCGGGTACCCACTTCTTGCCGCACAGTGCCTCGACCTCGCCGCCCATCACTCGCGCTTCGGTGATGGCGGCCTCGGCGTTGCGCCCCGGGGTGCGGATGATGTGGGCGAAGCGCTCGTGGTCGCCCCCGCCGGCCTGGGGCTGGGTGCGTGTCTCCGGGCGCGGCTCGGTGCGGGTCGCCGACATCAGCGGACCTTTCGTCGTCATGGGACGGTCAATGGCCGTAACGCGGCTCGCCTGGCTTGCTGCTGCCATGGTTCCAGCCCGAGCTCGGTGCGTCCACGCACCGCAAGCTGCCCAGGCCGGCGGTGGCCGGCGGGGCCACACGCGCCCGTCACGGCTGGCGCCATCGCTCACAGCTCCTTGAGCAGCCTGGTGGTCTCGATGGCGGCCATGGCGGCGTCCCAGCCCTTGTTGCCCAGCTTGCCACCGGCGCGGTCGACGGCCTGCTCGAACGTCTCGGTGGTCAACACCCCGAACCCGACCGGCACGCCGGTATCCTCGCTGACGCGGCCCACGGCGGCGGCCTGACCGGCGACGTACTCGAAGTGAGCCGTGTGACCCCGCACCACACAGCCGGCGGTCACCACCGCGTCCACCCGTCCCGACTGCGCCGTGCGCCGCACCACTAAGGGCAGCTCCCAGCATCCTGGGACCCAGCACACCGTCAGGTCGTCGTCGGCCACTCCATGGCGGCGCAGGCAGTCCAGCGCCCCGTCCACCAGCCGGCCCACGATGGCCTCGTTGAACCGGCCGGCGACGATGGCGACCCGCAGCCCGGCGCCGTCCAAACCGCCCTGGACCACGCGCATCAGCCGCTGTCCTCCTCAGCGGCGCCGTGGGGCGGCGCCGGCTCGTCGCCTGGCTCGGGACGGGGGCGATCCCCCGGCGCGGCGACCGCCGAGGGGTGGACGGCCAGGCCCGGCAGCTCGTGGCCCATCTTGTCGCGCTTGGTCTCCAAATAGCGCAGGTTCTGTGTGGTGGGGGTGGTCTCGATGGGCACCCGGTCGACGATCTCCAGCCCGTAGCCTTCCAGGCCCGCGCGCTTGGTGGGGTTGTTGGACAGCAGGCGCAGCGTCGACAGCCCCAGATCAACCAGGATCTGGGCGCCGGTGCCGTAGTCGCGACTGTCGGGCGCAAAGCCCAGCTCGACGTTGGCCTCGACCGTGTCCCGGCCGTCGTCTTGGAGCTTGTAGGCCCACAGCTTGTGCATGATGCCAATGCCCCGGCCCTCGTGGCCGCGGATGTAGACGATGACGCCCTCGCCGTGCTCGGCGATCTGGCGCATGGCGTCGGCCAGCTGCGTGCCGCAGTCACACCGCAGCGAGCCGAACACGTCGCCGGTGAGGCACTCCGAGTGCATGCGCACCAGCACGTCGCGTTTGCCTTCCGGGGCGCCCTTGAGCAGCGCGATGTGCTGGAAGCCGTCCATCTCCGACTCGTAGCCCACGGCCGTAAAGGGGCCAAAGGGGGTCGGGATCTCGGCTGCGACCTGGCGGTGGACGAGCTTCTCGTGGGCGCGCCGGTGGGCGATCAGGTCCGCAATGGAGCACATCACCAGCCCGTGGGCGCGCGCGAACTCGGCCAGCTGGGGCAGGCGCTGCATCGAGCCGTCGTCGTTGACCAGCTCGCAGATCACCCCCGCCGGGGTGAAGCCGGCCAGGCGCGCCAGGTCCACGGCCGCCTCGGTGTGGCCGGCGCGCTTGAGCACCCCGCCGGGCTCGTAGCGCAGCGGGAAGATGTGGCCCGGCCGTGCGAGGTCGCCGGGACCGGTGACCGGATCGATGAGCGCGGCGATGGTCGCGGCGCGGTCGGTCGCCGAAATACCCGTGCCCACACCGCGCTTGGCATCGACCGAGACGGTAAACGCCGTGCCCTTGGGGTCGGTGTTGTCGCTGACCATCAGCGGCAACTCGAGGGCGTCGAGGCGCTCGCCGGTCATGGGCATGCAGATCAGCCCCGAGGTGTGGCGCACGAAGAAGGCGAGCGCCTCGGCCGACACGGCCGAGGCGGCCATGACGAGATCGCCTTCGTTCTCCCGGTCGGCGTCGTCGACCACGATGACCATCTCGCCGCGGGCGATGGCGGCGATGGCGTGCTCGACCGGGGCGAAGGGCTCAGGCTCGGTCATGGCACGTCCCAGTCTGTGCTGACTTCCCGGCCCGTGCTGCCGGGTGGGTCAGCGTAGGGCGTGGCCGCGCCGCCGGCGAGCAGCCGCTCGACGTGTTTGGCCACGACGTCGACCTCGAGGTTGACGCGATCGCCCACCGCCAGCGAGCCCAGCGTCGTCACCCGCTGGGTGTGGGGGATCAACCCCACGGCGAAGCAGCCGGGCTCGACCGCGGCGACGGTCAGCGACACCCCCTCCAGGGTCAACGACCCCTGTGCCACCACATAACGCGCGACGCAATCCGGCAACGAGCACCACACCATGGTCCACTCGCGGTGGGCCTCGAGCGCGGCGACCTCGGCGACCGCGTCGACGTGGCCCTGCACCAGGTGGCCACCCAGGCGGTCGTGGGCGCGCAGCGGGCGCTCCAGGTTGACCCCGTGGCCGGGACGGCGGTCGCCCAGGCTGGTGCGCGCCAGCGTCTGGCCCATCAGATCGGCGCGAAAGCCCGTCACAGCCGCGGTGTCGTCGCCGCCGGCGCGCTCGAGGGCGGTGATGGTCAGACAGCACCCGGCGACGCTGAGCGAGTCGCCCACCTTGGCGTCGGCGACCGCCGCGCGGCAGCCCACGCGCAGCGAGGCGGGCCGGTCAGCGCGCACGCTTCGAACTTCGCCGACCTCCTCGATGATGCCGGTGAACATCAGGCCGAGCCTTGCGTGTCCTGGGGCTGGCCGGCGGGCTGTGGCGACGCCGTGTAGGTCAGCACGACGTCGTCGTCGACGGGGCGGGCCTCCTGGAGGGAAAAGCGCGGCGCGTCGGCCAGGGTGGCCACCGGCAGGCCGCTGACGCCGGCCACCCCGGCGTCGCCCAGCACCGTGGCGGCGACATGGACCTCGAGACGGTCGGCCAGGCCGGCGGCGAGCACCGACCCGGCGATGGTGGCCCCGCCCTCGACCAGCACCTCGCGCACCTGGCGGTCCCACAGACGCGCCAGCACCGCGCGCAGATCCGCGCCGCCGGCGCGCCGCGCGGCGACCACCTCGACCTCGACGCCGGCGGCGCGCAGGGCCGCGACGCGCTCAGCGTCGGCCTCAGGGCCCACGACCACCAGGGTGGGCGCCTGGGTGACGTCGGCGACCGCCGCGCTGGGCGGCGTGGCCGCGCGGGCGTCCAGGACCAC
>PXPH01000043.1:2336-7267 GCA_003021615.1 Actinobacteria bacterium QS_8_72_14 | reverse complement strand
CGGGGTGTAGCACGACCGCCTGATCGGCGAGCTCGCCCAGCCGGTCGCGGTCGACACCCCACAGGCGGGCGTACTCGCGGGTGGTGGGAAAGAACTGCTGGCTCATGCGCTCGCGCTGGACCCGCAGCAGGTACAGCACGTCGGTGTCGGGCAGCAGGGCGTCGAGGTCGGTGGTGACCCCACAACCCCACGCGCCGACGTCGACCGGCAGCAACGTGGGCGGGGCGCACACGGTCACGCGGGCGCCCATCGCGGTAAAGCCCTGAATGACGCTGCGCGCCACGCGGCTGTGCAGCACGTCGCCAACGACGGTCACGGTCAGCCCCGACAGCGCCCCGAAGTGCTCGCGGACGGTGAACAGGTCCAGCAGCGCCTGGGTGGGGTGCTGGTGCCAGCCGTCGCCGGCGTTGAGCACGTGGGCGTCGACGAAGCGGGTCAGGGTGGCCGCCGCCCCCGACTGGTCGTGGCGGATGACGATCGCGTCGACGCCCATGGCCTGCAGCGTCAGCGCGGTGTCCTTGAGCGACTCCCCCTTGGACACGCTGGAGCCCGAGACCGAGAAGTTCAGCGTGTCCGCGGACAGGCGCTTGGCGGCGAGCTCAAAGCTGGTCCGCGTGCGCGTGGAGTCCTCGTAGAAGAGGTTGCACACGGTGCGCCCGCGCAAGGTGGGCACCTTCTTGATGGGCCGCAGCGCGATGTCGCGAAAGCCGGCGGCGGTGTCCAGGATCGCGGTGATCGCCGCCTCGTCGAGGTCCTCCATGGACAGCAGGTGGGGGATCGCCACGCGCTCGCTCACGGCGTCTCCTTGACGGCCACCATCACCTCGTCGGCCTCGGCGTCGGCGTCGGCCTCGGCGTCGGCCCCGGCGTCGGCCTCGGCCACGGCGTCGGCCTCGGCCAGGTGCACGCGCACGTCGTCGTCGCGCCCGGTGGGCAGGTTCTTTCCCACGTAGTCGGCCCGCAGCGGCAGCTCGCGGTGGCCCCGGTCGACCAGCACCGCCAGCTGGACCGCCCGCGGGCGGCCCAGGTCGGTCAGCGCGTCCAGCGCCGCGCGGATGGTGCGCCCGGTGTAGAGCACGTCGTCTACCAGCACCACCACGCGGTCGTCGACGCCACCGGGCGCCTCGGTCTCGCCCAGCGGGCGCGGGCCGGTGCGGGCGTAGTCGTCGCGGTAGAGGGTGACGTCGAGACTGCCGGCCGGGGGGCGGTGGCCCTCGATGTCGCCGATGGCCTGGGCCAGGCGCGCCGCCAGCGGCACGCCGCGGGTGGGGATGCCCAACAACAGCAGTTCACCCGGACCGTGGTGGCGCTCGAGGATCTCGTGGGCCATGCGCCGCAGGGCCCGACCGATCGCGTCGCCGTCCAGCACGGTGGCCGCGGTGGCGCTCATGGGCGCTGCCCCGGGCAGGGCCAAGGGCACTTCCCCAGGGAGGGCCGAGCCGGGCGGGAAGGGCGACGCGATGTCATCAGGCTCACCTTTCTGGCCTCACAGGACCAGGCTTAAAGGCGGCAGGACGGCCAGGCGACCTTAGCAGGCCGAGGGTGCCCCTTGCACTCACCGGTCCGTGGGGCGGCCTGGCAGCGCGGCGCGGCCCGAGCCCGTTTGTCACATTCCTCACGAGAGGTGTGAGGAATGTGACAAACGAGCTCCTCAAGGCAAGCGCAGACGATCGGCGACCTGCGCCACGGTCTCTTCAGGTCGGCGCACCACGTCCTCCCAGGTGAACCGCAGGACGGCGTGACGCCGCGTCAGCCGGTTGAAACGGGCCGCGTCCGCGCGTCGCTGCGCCGGCGCGGTGTGAAAGCGCAGCCCCTCCAGCTCGACGATCAGATCGCGAGCGAACCCCGAGCGCGACCATCGGCAGTCGACCACGCCGATCCGGCCGCGCTCATCCGACACGGCGACGTTCCACTGCGGCCGAGGGAGGCCGGCATCCACCACCAGGTCCCCAAACGTCCGCTCCAGCCAGGAGCGAAAGTCCGGCTCGGCGTCGGGCTCGGTGACATCGATCAACCACTGCACCCGCGGCCGACCCGGTCGCAGGGCCCACGCGCGGCGGTTGGCCCACGATCGCGAGGCCAGCCGCGCGCACACGACGTCGTCCAACAGCGCCACCACGTCCGCCCAGGGCAAAACCGTCGTCAGCTCGACAAGGGCCCGCGTCGCCGTCGTCATCGGCGGCCCGAAGCGAACGGTGACATCCGAGCCGCTCAGGTGCCGAGTGCGGTGGACCCGGGCCCACGGCACCCGCGGTCGCCCCTTGCCCTGCAGCAGCACATCCGTGCGGTCGTGGGCCGCCGCGCGCGTCACGCCCATGCGATCGAGGGCCGTCGCGCCGCTCAGCACCGCCAGCCCGTCTCGCTGCTCCGGCTCGGCCAGCGCATCGGCGTCGTCTTCCTCGAGAGTCACGAGGAGCCCGGCGCCGGCACCCGCGGCGAGCACGGTCTCCCAGTCCAGGGCGAGGCCGTCGGCGGGGGCCGCGACAAAGCACCACACCCCCTGTCGCACGGGCTCAATCTCGCCCACGGCCCGCAGCCGCCGCAGCGTCATCGGCCGACATCCCAGCCGCTGCGCCTGCGCCGAGGTGAACCGGCCGGCCTGCCGAGCTCCGCAGCGACGCAGCGCCTCAACCGCCCCGGTCTGATCGTCGGCCGCCACGTGGTCGTGGGCTGCCCAACGGTGCATGCCGGCACGGTCGCCCTGCCGGGGCCACTACGCCGGTTCAGGCCGCACCAGGTTGGGGACGACGCGCCGGGGCGACCCCGTTTGTCACGTTTCTCACACCCCTGGTTAGGAATGTGACAAACGGCAGGCTCACCACGGCGCGGCCGCCGGCGCCGGCTCAGGCCTCGGAGGGTGGCGAGGTCGTCTCGGCGTCGGCGCGCTCGCGGGCCACCCGCGCCAGCAGCCCGTTGACGAAGCGCCCCGAGGCCTCGGTGGACAGCTCCTGGGCCAGGGCCACGGCCTCGTCGATGGCCACCGCGTCGGGCACGTCGGGCTCGTAGCAGATCTCGTAGAGGCCCAGCCGCAACAGGTTGCGGTCCAAGATGGGCATGCGCTGCAGGTGCCAGCCCTCGGCGTGGTCGGCGATGAGCCCGTCGATGGTGGCCTGGTGGGCCGCCATGCCGCGCATCAGCTGGCCGGTGTAGGCCGGCAGCTCCTCGGTGTCCTCAGCCTCGGGGTCGAGGGCGCCCAGCACCCGCTCCACCGAGCGCTGGGTCAGGTCGGCCTGGTAGAGCAGATCCAGCGCGCGCCGGCGCGCCTGGCGCCGCGTCGGTCGGCGAGCGGCCGCCATTAGGCGCGCTGCAGATACGTGCCCGAGCGGGTGTCGACCTTGACGCCCTCGCCGGGCTCGATGAACAGCGGGACGTTGACCACCGCGCCGGTCTCGAGGGTGGCGGGCTTGGTGGCGCTGGTGACCCGATCACCCTGCACGCCCGGGTCGGTGTCGGCGACCTCCAGCTCGACCGAGGCGGGCAGGTTGATGTCGATGACCTCCTCACCGTAGAAGACCAGCTCGACGGTGTCGCCGTCGCGGATCCACTTGGTGGCTTCGTCCAGCTTCTCGACCGGCACCAAGATCTGCTCGAAGTGCTCGGTGTCCATGAACACCAGGTGCTCGCCCTCGCGGTAGAGGTATTGCAGCTGGCGACGCTCGAGGATGGCCTGCTCGAGCTCCTCGGCGGCGCGGAACGTCTTGTCCACGGTCTTGCCGTGGCGCACGCCCTTCAGGGTGGTGCGCACGAACGCATGGCCCTTGCCGGGCTTGACGTGCTGAAACGACTCGACGCGCCACAGCTCGCCGTCGATGTTCAGCGTCATGCCGTTTTTGAGGTTGTTGGTCGAGACCATCGCCTGGGCTCCTTGCGCCGCGGCAGCGGACCGGCCAGCTCGGGGACGGCCGGGCGGGTCCCGGCCGGCGCCCCGGGCGGGTCCCGGCCACGGCCTGTTGCGCCGGCGGCGAGCGCCGGCGGCGGTCGGGTCTGATCCTCGTGGGCGGGGTCAGATCACGACGACGTCGCGTGGGGTGGTGGTGAGCCGCTGGCCACCGTCGGCGGTCACGGCGACGACGTCCTCGATCCGCGCGCCGCCGACACCGGGCAGGTACGCGCCCGGCTCGACGGTGCAGACCATGCCGGTGGCGAGTGTAGCGGCGCTGGTGGCCGCTACCCGCGGGGCCTCGTGGACCTCCAGGCCCACCCCGTGGCCGGTGCCGTGCACGAACGCGTCGGCCAGCCCGGCCCCGGCCAGCGCCTGCCGGCAGGCCGCGTCGACGTCGCTGGCGGCCACGCCGTCGGCCACCGCGGCCACCCCGGCGCGCTGAGCGGCGGCCACCGCCTCGACCACCCCGCTCAACCGCTCGCCGACGGCATGCAGCCCGCCCACGGCCAGCAACCGGGTCATGTCGGCGTGATAGCCGGCCACCCGGGCGCCGGCGTCGACGGTGACCAGGTCGCCGTGGCGCAGCGGCCGGTCGGTCGGGCGGTGGTGGGGGCGCGCGCCGTGCTCGCCGGCGGCCACGATCGTGGGAAACGCCACCGCGTCGCCGCCGTTGGCCAAGAACGCGCCCTCCAGCACCGCGGCCACCCGGCGCTCGGTCACCTCGCCGGCGGCCAGACCGCCGCCCGCAACCGCCTCGCCCAGCCACGCCACGAGGTCGGCAAAGCCCGCGTCGGTGGCGGCCGCCGCGGCGCGCAGCCAAGCCAGCTCGGCGTCGTCCTTGATGGCCCGGTGGCCCTCGACGACCGCGCCGGCGGGCACGACCTCGCGGCCCGCCAGCCGGTCGGCCAGCGCCCGCGCGCGGTCCCAGCTGACGACGTGGCTCTCCAGGCCCAGCCGGGCGCCGTGAGCCACAGCCTCCTCCAGCCAGCCCTCGCCGCGGGTGACGGTGACGGGAAGGTCGGGCGCCTCCTCGCCGGCCTGGGTGGCGT
>PXPH01000043.1:0-2254 GCA_003021615.1 Actinobacteria bacterium QS_8_72_14 | reverse complement strand
GGCGACGTCGCCGCGCCCAGCGGTCGCCGTGGATGACACAGCCGCGGCGTCGGCGCGCCCGGTGGCCGCCGTCCACGCCGCAGCCGCATCGTCGCCGGCCTCCGACAACGATGCCCTGGCCACGGTGGCGTCGGCATCGGCAACGTCACGGGGCGCGGGGTCGCTCACCGAGTGGCCTCCTGTTCCAGGCCGAGCCGCTCACGGCACGCGAGAAGAGCCAGGCGATAGCCCAGCACGCCGGCGCCGGTGATGGTCACGCTCACCACCGGCGAGATGACCGAGTGGCGCCGGAAGGCCTGGCGGGCGTGGGTCTGGGACAGGTGCACCTCGACCACGCACACCTCGAGCAGCTCCACGGCATCGCGCAGCGCGTAGCTGTAGTGGGTCAGCGCGCCGGGGTTGAGCACCACCGCGACAGTGCCGTCGCGGCCGGCGGCGTGCAGCCGCGTCACGAGCTCGCCTTCGTATTCGGTGGCAAACACTTCGACGTCGGGGTGGACCGCCCGGGCGGTCTTGCCCACGTCGTCGAGGGTGGCCGTGCCGTAGACGGCCGGGTCGCGGCTTCCCAGCTGCGACAGGTTGGGCCCGTGGGCCAACAGGATCGGATGGTCGGCCATGGCGCGGCTCACCGAAGAGCGAGACAGCGGATGCGAGGCCCTTGCGTCACGCGCCCAGCCTACGGGCGCCAAGCAGATTCCAGAGGCGCACGATGCAGCCGGTGTGCAGGGCCATGCGCAGCGGCGGCGCTGCGCGGAGGCCATGAGCGCCTGACCGCGTCAGGCGATGGATGGCACCGTGATGGCCGTGTTCGACTGGCAAGCGAATCTTCGAGGTCCCAACGATGAACGGGGCGGGTCGTCAGCTACCGCCCGGACCGTGGGCTTCGTCGCCGGCAGTCCAGCGGGGACCACTTCGAGCAGCCCAGCGGGGACCACTTCGAGCAGTCCAGCGGGGACCACTTCGAGCAGCCCAGTAGCTCACCCATGCTCAGGCCCTGGCTGACACGCGCCGGCGAACACTCGTAGACGACCTTCGCCGGAGTGCCCGGGCGGGCGCCACATGCCCACGGTCGGCGACACGGCTGCGACCAACCCCCACCACGGTGAGGCTGGCGATGACCGGCTCGACCGGCGCCAACAACGGCGCCTCGCCGATGCGCGCCCGCCCGGGGCGCGCACACAGGACGAAGCGCCGACCGGCGGGCACCGCGGCCACGTCGGAAGCGGGGAAGTTGCGCCTGGGGCCGGTCGCTGGACGCCGTTTCGGAGCGGGCGGGCGGCGCTCACGGCGACCAGCGACGGCCAGGCGGGGGTCTTCCGACGTCCGGTACTGACCGGACTGACGTGATGCGGTCGTGAACGATACCGTAGGGGGCTTTCCCCACGAGGGGACAGCTTGCCGATGAACTCTCGGTGAAGCCCGGTTGACGTTCGAGCCGTGACCTGGCCTCGCCCGTCGGTCGAGCCGGCCGTCGAGCCGGCCGCGGGAGTCGAGCATCACGCGATCGCCGACGACCCGGGCGTGCTCGACGCCCCCGACGACGTCGCCGTGTCCGACCGCAGCGGGGTGTTGATCAGCCAGGACGGCGAGACGGGGTCGCCGCCCTGGAGCACACGTTCCCGATCTCGGGGCGGTGGACGGCCGGGGCGTTGTAGCCCGCGCCGGGCATCGGCCACGCAGCCACCTCGCCGTTGGCCGGCGACCACCAGGAGTTCAGATCTGGTTCATGTTCGAGGCTCAGCATGTGCGCGCATGCGGGCATCGATCGATGGAAGGAGCCCCGATGGGGCTGCTGGATCGCGTACGGGCGACGGTCGACGACGTGTGGTCGCTGGCCGGGCCGTCGGGCCGGCGGGTGTGGGTGGGTGGCCAGCGCGCCCACATCCAGGTGCGCGGCACCGGCCCGTGGTTCGCCGAGCAGCTCACCAACACCCTGACCGCCTACGAGGGCGTCGACTGGGCCGAGGTCACCCCGGCGCTGCGACGCGTGGTGGTGGCATTCGACCCCGAGGCGACCACAGCCCGCGACCTCGTGGCGGTAGTGGCCAACGTCGAAGCCGACGGCGGCGTGGCCAACGTCGAAGCCGACGGCGGCGTGGCCGGCGGCGCCGACGGCGACCGCGACGCGATCGACCACCCGGCCGACCGCGAGCCGCTGCTGGCCGAGACCGTCGCCTTGGGCGCCGAGGTCGTGGCCACCGGCGCTGGCCTGGCGGGGCGCGTGAGCCGGATCCTGCCGCTGCCCGGCAGCGCG
>PXPH01000042.1 GCA_003021615.1 Actinobacteria bacterium QS_8_72_14 | reverse complement strand
CTGCGCGGCCCCCTGGGGGCCGGCCCCGCCCGCATGAACCGGGCGGTGGTGCGTCGGTTGAGCGCCGGGCTGGCCGCTCGGCTGCGCACCGAGCCGCGCGCGGCCGAGCGTGGCGTGGTCATCGCCGGCGACCACCGCCACGGCTCGCAGGCGCTGGCCGACGAGGCCGCCGCCGTGCTCGCCGGCGCCGGCCTGGAGGCCTTGCGGATCCCCGGCGCCGTGCCCACTCCGCTCCTGGCCTTTGCGGTGGGCCGCCTGGACGCGGCCGCCGGCGTCATGGTCACCGCCAGCCACAACCCGGCATCCGACAACGGCTGCAAGCTCTACTGGGGCGACGGCGCCCAGGTCCGTCCGCCGGTGGACGCAGAGATCGCTGCTGCCGCCGACACCGTCGACGACCTCGCCGCCGTGGCCACCGCGCCCGAGGCCGTGCGCCGGCTGAACGGCTTGCTCGCGGAGGGGCATTTGGACGCGTGCGCGGCACTGGCGCCGCAGCCGCCGGATGTGTCGGTGCGCATCGTGCACACCCCGTTGCACGGCACGGCCGGCGCCACCTGTTTGGCGGCGCTGCGTCGGGCTGGCTTTGCTGACGTGCACGAGATCGCCGAGCAGGCCGACCCTGATCCGGACTTTCCCACCGTGGCCCACCCCAACCCGGAGCGTGAAGGGGCGTTGGACCTGGCGCTGACCGAGGCCAATCGGGTGGGCGCCGACCTCGTGTTGGCCACCGACCCCGACGGCGACCGCCTGGGGGAGGGATGGCGCCAGCTGTCCGGTGACGAGGTTGGCTGTCTGCTGGGTGAGCACCTGCTGGCGCGTGACGGCGGTGTTGACGCCGTGGTGGCCACCACGGTGGTGTCCTCGCGCCTGCTGGGGCGCATCGCCGCCGCCCACGGCGCCGAGTGCGTCGAGACGCTGACCGGCTTCAAGTGGCTGGCCCCACAAGCCGACCGCGCCGCGGCCCGCGGCAAGGTGCTGCGGCTGGCCTACGAACAGGCCCTGGGCTACATGGTCACCCCTGCGGTGCGCGACAAGGACGGCATCGCCGCGGCGGTGGCCGTGGCCGACCTCGCCGCCGATGTGGCCGCTCGCGGCATGACCCTGCCCGACGAGCTGGACCGCCTGGCCCGCCGCCACGGGTTGCATCACACCGGCGAGCGCACGTTGCCCCTGGCGTCGTCGGTCGACGCCGCGGCGCTTTTGGCCCGGCTGCGCGCGTCGCTGCCGACGACCATCGACGGGGTGGCGGTGGCCGCCGTCGCCGACCACGCCGCCGGCCAGCGCCGCACCGCCGACGGCGCGCTCGAGGCGCTGGGCACCCCGCCGGCGGAGCTGCTGGGTGTGGAGCTGGCCGACGGCTCGCGGCTGCAAACGCGGCCCAGCGGCACCGAGGCGCTGCTGAAGTGTTACGCCGAGGTGGTCGAGCCCGTGGATGACGCCGAGGCGGTGGCGGTCGCGCGCCGGCGTGCCGAGCAGCGCCTGGCCTCACGGCTGGCGGCGCTGATCGGGTTGGTCGAGCGGGCGATGCCGTAACGCCGGGTTGGTCGAGCGGGCAACGTCGTAACGCCGGGTTGGTCGAGCGGGCGATGTCGTAACGCCGGGTTGGTCGAGCGGGCGACGTCGTAACGCCGTTTCGGCGTCGCGCGCTACCCGCGCTGCTGGAATTGAAGGGCTTGGCGGCGCAACCGGGCGGCGTCCCTCTGCGCGCCGCCGGCGGCCTCGCGCACGCTCCGGCTCCTGGCCACCAGGGCCATGAGCCCTGCGTCGTGGCTGGCCGAAGGTGCGTGGTCGGTGCCGTTGGCGTGGTCCTCGGCGCGCTGGTGGCGTTCGGGAGCGAGCAGGTCCGGGCAGCTGAGCTCGCCGTTGGCCACGGCCTGGGCCACGTCGTGCAGCTTGCGGTTGGAGTCGCGGCTGTAGGCGCGCAGCGCCGCGAAGGACTCGTCCATGCTGAGGTCGCCGTGGGCGGCCAGGATGCCCTTGGCCTGCTCGATGATCACCCGGCTGTGCAGCGCCGTGTGCAGCTGCTCGGCCTCACGGCGGGTGTCGTGCACGGCGCGCTGCTGCAGCAGCCTGATGGTGGCCATCTGCGCCAGCGCCTGGACGCAGCGCAGCCGCTCAGTGGCCACGGGACCGGAGGGCTGGCGCAGCACGGTCACGCTGCCGATCTTGCGCTCCTGCCACTGCAGCGGGAAGGCGAAGACCGCGCTGAAGCCCAGCTCGCGCACCCCTCTGGCGAACCACGGCCAGCTGGCGGCCTCGGTCACGCTCTGGCAGACCGCGCGTCGACCGCTGTGATAAGCGTCCACGCCGGGGCCCTGTTGGCGCTCGGCCTCGGCGCGCTCCAATCGGCGCACGCCCTCCTCGGATGCCACCAGCGGCTCGAGGTCGCCCTGGGCGCGGTCAACCAGGACCGCCCCGCCACCCGCACCGACCGCGGCACACGAGCGCTGCAGCAACGTGTCGAGGTAGTCGGTCGCATCGTCGGCTGAGGGCCGCCAGCCGGCCAGCTCGAGCAGCACCGCCGACACGTCCTGCTCGCGATTCGCCGTGTCCGTCATGTTGCTCTCGCCCCCCCTCCTAACTTGTCTCTCTCGTCTCCCTCCGGGCTTTCTTGGCCTCTGCCGACACTGCGAGCACACACGCCCCATTATTACGATTTGCCGTCCGAAAAACACTGTATGTCGTGGCCATAGATGGCGCTGGCCTCGGTGTTGCCGGCATCGAGGGCCGGTGCTCGCCTCGAATCGGTTCGGTCAGCCGGGGCTGATGGCGCGTGGCGGGCTCAGCCCCCACAGCGGCATGTGGCCTCGGCTGTTCGAACCTCCAGGCGCCATCCGGGTGCCACGCCCAGCTCGTCGAACAGGCCCTGGTTGACCTCCAAGGCGTGGCGATACGGGGCGTTGGGCGCGTAGCTGGGGCACGGTTGGGCCTCGCACGGCTCCATCTGGCGGATCGTGTGGATGCGCCCCTCGGCGTCGGCGAAGGCGATCGACAGCGGAATCAGGGTGTCCTTCATCCAGAAACCGCCGGTGGAGTCCGCGGCGTAGGCAAAGACCATGCCGGTGCGCTCGGGCAGGCTCGGCCAGCCCTGCAGGCCCTGGCGACGCAGCTTTGGCGTATCGGCCACGAAGGCGTCCAGCTCGACGGTCGCCTCGCCGTTGGTGAGGCGCACCTGGGCCTCGGTGAAGGGTGCGGCGAGGTTGTGGTCGACCTGTTGCTCCAGGGCGGTGAGGTCCTCGTTGCCGCCACAGGCCGTCAGCACCACGGCAAGCACGCAGGTGATCAGGCTCGTGGGCCACAGTCGGACCATGCCGCCAGGTTAGCCGGGCGGTCGCCGCCGGTGATGCCGGCGCCGTCGGCGGCGGCAAGGCGGTCGTGCCACGACGTGGTGGCCATGACCTCCAAAAAGGCCGCGCGGCGGCGCACCCCGGGGCTGGCCGCGGCGCGGTCGCAACCGTCGAACTGCTCGGCCAAGTAGGCCGACAGCGCCGCCACCGCCTCGCCGCGCAGCTGAGACGCCCGGGCCTCGGTCAACCCCAGCGACTCCGCGATGTCGGCCAGACACTCGCCGTGCTCGTAGTAGCGCTCGACCACCTCGCGCAGGCGGGGCGCAAGGCCGGCCACGGCCGCGCGCAACGTGCCGACGAGCTCGCGGTGCAGCAGCGCGTCCTCGGGGAGGCGCTCCTGGGTGACCTCGGCGACCAACTCGCCCACCGTCCACGGCTCCTCGTCGTCGCCGCCGGCGGGCTGTTCGAGGTTGATCAGCTCGGCTTGCTGGGCCGCGGCGCGGTGAGCCCGCAGCTCGTCGGGGGCCATGCCCAGCTCGGCGCCGAGCTCTTCGTCTGAGGGCGTGCGGCCGGTGCGCTGCTGCACCGCCTGGCGGGCGGCCTCCACGCAGCGCGCGGTCCGACGCAGGCTGCGCGAGGCCCAGTCACGGGAGCGGGTGGCGTCCATGATGGCCCCGCGCACGCGCACTGCCGCAAAGCGCGGGAACGGCACGCCGCGGTCGGCGTCGAAACGCTCAGCGGCCTCCACCAGCCCCAGGGCTCCGGCGTTCCACAGCTCCTGGCGCTCGACGTGGCGCGGGAAGCGCGCGATCACCTCGGCGACGATGCGGTCGACGAGGCCGAGGTGGGCGGTGACCAGCGCGTCGCGGTCTTGGGGCCGGGCGACGTGCCCGTCGGTGGCACTGGTCCAGGCGGTTGGGGCGGTTACGGCCATGGCGCTTCCCCTCCGGTGCGAATGGCCGGCCCGGTGTTGAGCGTCTCGGTGGGCCGTGTCCTTCAGGAACGACACGTTCGGCCGACGTCTTGAGCGACGAAGCCGATAAAGCCGGGCGCGCCGGCGAGGGCGCCCTGTCAGGCCGTCGGCGGCGGGCGATTCTCCATCTCCGGTGGGCGCAGGTCCCACTCGTCGCCGCGCAGCCGGAGGCGCTCCACCGGCGGGCCTCCCTGGAGATGGTCGACGATCTCGGGCACGTCCTGCTCGATGACGCCCCCGTACCACACATTGTCGGGGAAGATGGCGATGACCGGGCCTACCATGCACGCCTCGGTGCAGCCGGAGGCGACCACCTTGAAGCTGGTGTCCACGCGCCGGCCCTGCTCCTCGCGCAGCTCGTGGAACACGTCGGCGGCGCCGTTGGCCGCACAGCTAGGCCGCGGGTGGCTGGGGTCGCGTTGGTTGATGCACACGAACGCGAACCGCTGTGGTGCGGGCATGGCGTAAGCCCCCTGCGTTGCGGTCAGCGCCAGCCAAGACTTTACTCTAGTGCCGGTCGAGCCGGGCAGCCCAGAGGCGGCCGGCACGGCCACCGGTCCGGGAAGGTCGAGGCGACGCGCCCATGAGCGATGACGAGCAACGGTTTGCACGCGGCGACGACGCAGCCGCTGAGGACGCCGGCGGCGAGCCCGCCGGGCCGCGCCCGGGCGAGTCCGGCGCCCAGGACCTGCCGCCGGATCCGCTCGAGGGCGCCGTGGAGCCCGTCGACGCAGCCGACCCGCGGTTTACCGGCTTTGCCCGGCCGCCGCCGTCGCAGCGGCGCCGGGAGCTGGTCACCGGCCGGGGGCCGGGGGGCAGTTCCATGGACGTTCGCGTGCGGGTGGTGCGCCTGGCCATCCCCGCCATCGCCGTCGCCGGGATCCTGTCGGTCGCGGCGGTGTTTTGGGCGGCCCTCTCGCCGGAGAGCACCGAGCTGGTGGTGGGCGACGCCGACGCGGTGGCCCGCGCGGTGGCCGATCGCCCGCGGCGGGTGTGCCCCGGAGAGCAGGGGCCGCCGTGCGCCTGGCTGACCGAGGTCGGCGGTGAGCTGCTGGCGCTGAACACCTCGGGGCCGGTCGGCGCGGAGTTTGGCCGCCAGGGCGTGGGGTGGTGCCCCTCCAGCGGATACTTCGGCTCCAACACCACCGACAGCCGCTACGGCCCGGCGGGCCGGCTCGTCACGGGGCCGGCCCGGCGCGGGCTGGACCGTTACCGCCTCCGCCGGGACGAGGCCGGGCGCCTGGTGGTGGACTTCTCGCGTCGCACGGCCGGGGCACGGGCCGGCGACAGCGATCCCCTGCCACGGGCGGGCCCGTCCTGCGACGAGATCCCCTTCGACCGCGAGCCCGACCTCGAGCTGCCCTCGCGGGGCTAGCCACGTGGGCCGGCAGCGACTCGCCCAGCACGGCCAGCACGGCGGCGCAGCGCAGGGCGACGTCGTGCAGCGACAGCTCCTCGCCGGTGTCGGCCGCCGCGCGCCGATACAGCGCCACCACGTCACCGCGCCGCAGGCTCACGTTCACCTCGGTCAGGGCCTGGCCCAGGCCCTCGGGCAGATGCTGGGCGACCTCGGCGCGAAGGCTGCTGTCCATCCACTCGCCCAGCGCGGCCAACGTGGCGCGCGTGCTCGTGGCGGCGTCGAGCCACGTGGGGATGGCCGCGCGGCGGGCGATCTCGTAGACGAGGCGGACGTAGCGCTCGTTGGTGTGGCTGACGGCGTCGGGGCGCTCAAGCTCGATGGTGGTCGGCGTCGGGGTCTGGGTGGCCTTGAAAGCGGCGTTAATCACAATGGCCTCCTCCAGCCGTGGGCGAAAGCGTCCACGCGGGCTAAGTGGAGGCGGGCGTCTCGTTCGGCGCTGGGTGTCGCCGCGACGGTGGCGACACGCGGTCACGTCCGCATCCGGGCGACGAGCGCGCGGGTGGTGTCACCCCTTGTTGGGTCCAAGCAGGCGTCGTCCCGGTAAGCGATGGGAGCGCCGACGTGCGGGCGCGACGCCCGGCTCCGCATCTGCACCGATGATGACGTGGCGCCCCGGGCTTGTAAACCCGTCCTTTCGAACTTGCTGCCGCCGACGGGCCGGCGGGCTCACCGCCGGTCGCGGGGTGGCTGCGTGGCGTCGGTGGCGGTCAGCAGCTCCGGCTCGCCCTCGGTGACCAGCAGAGTGTGCTCCATCTGGGCTGACGGCTGCAGGTCGGCGGTGACCGCCGTCCAGCCGTCCTCCCACAGCACGTGGCGCCACGACCCGAGGTTGAGCATCGGCTCGATGGTGAAGGTCATTCCGGGCTCGAGGCGCAGCGTCGCCTCCGGCTCGTCGTAGTGGTAGACGGTGGGCTCGGCGTGGAAGTCGGTGCCGATGCCGTGGCCCACGAAGGTCCGCACGACGCCGAGACGCTCGGCCTCGGCCACCCCCTGGATGGCGCGCCCGATGTCGCGCAGCGGCGCGCCGGCGCGCGCGGCCTCGATCCCCGCCGCCAGGGCCGCCTCGGTGGCCACGATCAGGCGCTCCTTCTCGGCGTCGACCTCGCCCACGCGAAACATCGTGGAGGTGTCGCCGTGCACGCCGTCGAGGTACAGCGTCACGTCGACGTTGACGATGTCGCCCTCGGCCAACGGCCGGTCGTCGGGGATGCCGTGACAGATGACCTCGTTGACCGAGGTGCACACCGACTTGGGAAAGCCGTGATAGCCCAGGGGGCTGGGGTAGGCGCCCAGGCCAAGGGCGTGCTCGTGGACTACGGCGTCGAGCTCGTCGGTGGTCACCCCCGGCTCGACGTGGGGCCCCACGGCCTCCAGCACCTCGCGCGCGGCGCGGCCGGCCCGGCGCATCCGCGCCAGGACGTCGGGCTGCTGGGGCGCCACGGGCCGGCGTGGCTGGGGGGGCACGCCGTTGTTGTCGACATACGGCGGGCGCGGGATGTCGGCGGGGACCTCGCGCGTGGGGCTGATGCGCCCCGGCTTGATCCGCTCGGCGATCCGCTGGGGATGGGGGGCGGTCTCGCGGGCGGGATGGCCGCGCGCGCCGCGCTCGCCACCGGCGTGGCACCTCTTGTACTTGCGCCCGGAGCCACACCAGCAGGGGTCGTTGCGCCCGGGCAGCGCGGTAGGAGCAGCAGGGTCGCTCATCGGCACCATCCTGCCGTGTTGGCCCTCGAGTCGCGGTGGGCGCGGCGGCCAGCGCAACCGGTCACACCAGGCCGCGCACCGCCGCGGCCGGCGGACGGCGCCCGGCGATGGCCTCCACGGTGCGCACCACCCGCACGGTCGCGGCGGTGTCGTGCACGCGCAGCAGATGGGCGCCGTGGTGGGTCGCTACGGCCGCCGCCGCCAGCGAGGCCTCCAGGCGCTCGGTGGGGGCCACGTCATCGCCCAGGGTCTCGCCCAAGAAGTCCTTGCGCGACAGCGCGACCAGCAGCGGGTGGCCCAGCGCGGCCAGCTCGGGCAGGCGCCGGGTGAGCTCCAGCGACTGGTAGGTGTTCTTGCCGAAGTCGTGGCCGGGGTCGATCACGATCTGGCCGGCCGGCACGCCGCGTTGGGCGGCCACCCCCGCCAGCCGCTCGAGCTCGGCGGCCACCGCCGTGGTCGTGTCGGGGTCATACGAGGGCCGAAACGGGCGTCCGCGCCGCTGCCCGCCGGCGTGCATGACCACCAGCGCCGCGCCGGGGTGCTCGGCGACGGCGTCGGCGATCTCGGGGTCGGACAGGCCGGTGACGTCGTTGATCATGGCCGCGCCGGCCTCCAAGGCGGCCGCGGCCACGTCCGCGCGGCTCGTCTCCACCGACACCGGCGCGTCGAGGCGGACGGCCCCGGCCCGGCCTTGACGCCGCCCACGTCGATCAGCGCCGCGCCCGCCTGGAGGTGGGCGGCGGCGGCGCGCAACGCCGTCTCCCACTTCCAGGCCCGGCCGCCGGCGTAGAACGAGTCCGGGGTGCGGTTGACAATGCCCATCACGGCGGTGCGCTGCTGCAGCGGCAGGACCGCCTGGCCCAGGCGCAGGCGCATGAGCCCCTTTAGGTCAAGAACTGCAGGATCGCCGAGCCGATCTCGTCGGGCTGCTCCAGGGGGGCCCAATGACCGGCGGTGGGGATGACCTGCACGCGGCTGACCGGGATCTCGCCGTGCAGCTCCTCGGCCATGGCAATAGGCGTGGAGCGGTCGTGGTCGCCGACCAACAGCAGCGTCGGCTGGCCGATGCGCTCGCGGTCGATCGTCGGCGGTTCGGTGACGGCGCGGCACGCCTCGGCGTAGCTCTGGGGGTCGTTGCGCAAAAACAGGTCGCGCAACAGCCCCACCACCTGGGGCAGCTTCGCCTGGGTGCGCGGGGCCAGCGCGCCGGCGAGCCAGTCGTCGACGATCGCGTCCAGCCCCTCGGTCTCTACGGTCTTGGCCCGCTGGCGGTAGGCCTCCTTGGCGGTGGGCTCGAACCAGCTGATGCCCCCCATCAGCACGAGGTGGTCGACCATCTCGGGCCGTTTGACCGCGGCGTGCTGGGCCACCAGCGAGCCCACGGAGTGGCCCACCAGCGTCACCGGCGGCAGCTCGAGGGCGTTGAGCAGCGCCTCGACGTCCTTGACCCACGAGCCGATCGAGGCCTTGCCGGCCGTGCCGCTGCGGCCGTGGCCGCGCAGGTCGACCGCGACGACGTGGTGATGCAGCGCCAGGACCTCGATCACCCCGTGCCAGGCGTGCAACGAGCCACCCAGCCCGTGCAGCAGCACGACCGGTGGCCCTTCCCCTGTGGACACGTAGTGAAGGCGGGTGTCGCCGAGATCGATGAACATGCCGAGGTCTCTCCTGTGGGCGGCAGAGGCGCGCGCAGCGACCTCGCAGGGCTGCAGCGCGAGCGGCCAGACCGGCCTGTGTGGGGCGGCGGCCACCTCCGGTGGAACCCACACCCTATCCGACGCGCGTCAGCCCGGGCGTGGGCTTGCCCTGCCGGGGGTCCACCGCGCCGCCGGCGGCGATGCGCGCCCCCGGGGGCGTGGGCTTGCCACGCTTGCCAAGGCCAACGGGTCGTCGGCGAGCACGGGCCGGCGGGCGTAGCATCCGCGATGGCCGTTGTCGTTTGCTGCGAAAGCGCACCGCTGATGCGCGTGTCGGTTGAAACCCACGTCGAAGCCCCGCCCTGGCGAGTGTGGCAGGTGCTGACCGATTGGGAGGCTCAGCCGCACTGGATGGTGGACGCGCGGGCGGTGGAGGTCGTGGGCGATCGCCGGGAGGGCGAGGGCACGCGCCTGCGGTGTCCCACCGACCTGGCCTTGGGGCTGGTGGTCACCGACGTGCTCGAGGTCGTCGAGTGGCACCCACCCCACATGCTGGGCGTGCGCCACACCGGCGGCCTGATCCAAGGGGCGGCGGCCTTCGAGCTGCACCCCACGGCTCACGGCACCCACCTGTGCTGGTGGGAGGAAATCGATCCGCCCTTGGGGCCCCTGGGCTGGGTCGGTGGCCTGGTGGCGGTCCCGCTGGTGCGGCGCGTGTTTTGCCGCTCGCTGGCGCGGCTCAAGCGGCTGGTGGAGCAAGGCGGCGCCGAGGCCCGCGTGCCGCCGCCTGGCCAGTCCTGATCGAAGGCCGGCCACCGTCGGGCGACGCCGGCGCAGGGGGGTCGGGTGCCCTCGGTCACGTGGCTCGTTGCCCTGGCCTTGTCCAGTTGATTCGTCGATCGCCGCCCACCTAGATTGCGCGGCCGATGACCTCGATGCCCCATGTGAGCCCCGGCCACCTGCTGGTGGCCACCCCCGAGCTGGAGGACCCCAACTTCGCGCGCTCGGTGGTGCTGCTGCTGGCCCACGGCGACGAGGGCTCGCTGGGTGTGGTGGTCAACCGGCCCGGTGAGCTGCCCGTCACCGAGGTGCTGCCCGGGCTCGCCCCGGCCGTCTCCGAGCCAGCCACGATGTTCGCTGGCGGGCCCGTTCAGCCCGATGGCGTCATCGGGCTGGGACGCGCCGAGGGCGAGGTCAGCAGCCTCAACCTCGTGATCCCCGGGCTAGGAGTCGTCGACCTCGACCAGGACTCCGAGGTGTTGGCCGGCGAGCTGTCCGACCTGCGGCTGTTCGCCGGCCACGCCGGCTGGACGCCCGGGCAACTGGAGGCCGAGTTGGAGCAGGGCGGCTGGTTCATCGTCGAGGCCCGGTCCGGCGATGTGTTCTGCTCGCTGCCCGACCAACTGTGGACGCGGGTGCTGCGGCGTCAAGGCGGGCTGTTTACCACCGCCACGGCCGATCCCTCGTCGAACTGACCGGCCGCGGGCAGGTGCCCACTGTGTGGCCGAGCGCGTCGCCGCCAGGCGGGGTCAGGCCAGGCGCCAGTCGTCACCGCGGTCGTCGGCGGGGCGGGGTCAGGCCAGGCGCCAGTCGTCACGGCGGTCGTCGGCAAAGGGGTAGCGGGTCCGCACGTCGGCGACGGCGGCGGCGTCGACGTCGACCAGCAGCAGCGCCTCCTGCTCAGCGGCGGCGGCCACCACCCGGCCCAGCGGATCGACCACGGCGCTGTCGCCGGTATAGGCCAGTTGCCCCTCGGCGCCGCCGGCGCCCACCCGGTTGCAGCCCACGACCCAGGCCTGGTTCTCCACCGCCCGGGCTGCCAGCAGCGTGCGCCAGTGGTCGCGGCGCGTCGCCGGCCAGTTCGCGGGGACCACGAAGCAATCGGTGCGTGACGCGGCCGCCCAGGCCAGCGGCGCGAAGCGCAGGTCGAAGCACACCAGCGGCGTGACCCGCAGTCCGTCGACGGCCACGGTGATGACCTCGTCGCCGGCGGCGAAGTGCTTGTGCTCGCCGCTGTAGGAGAAGGGGTGGATCTTGCGGTAGCGGTGGACTTCGCCGCCGGGGCTTATCAGCAGCAGGGTGTTGAACGGCCGGTCGGCGCCGGCGGGCTGCTCGGGCACCGAAGCGACCAGCCACGCGTCGTGGGTGGCCGCCTGCTGGCGTAAAAACGTCGTGCTGGGGCCGTCAGGGGCTTCGGCGGTGCGCTCGGTGCGCATGGAGAATCCCGTGGCAAACATCTCGGTGAGCACCATCAGGCGCGCGCCGGCCGCGCCGGCCGCCGCCAGCTGGGGCTCCAGGCGCGCCAGGGTGGCGTCGCGATCCTCCCAGACGATGTCGTGTTGGACCACCGCCACGCGCATCGCGTCGTCCTTTCGCCGACGGGGGGCTTCAGGGTCGTGGGCGGGGCTGGGCTCGCCGGCGTGACAGGGCGGGGCTGGGGCGCCGGCGTGACACGGCACGGCTGGGGCGCGCCGGCGTGACACGGCACGGCTGGGGCGCGCCGGCGTGACACGGCGGGGCTGGGGGCGCCGGCATGACCGTGTGTGGCCACGTCGCGGGGCGGGGCCGGACCCGTTGGGCTCGCCCCCTTTGCTTCCCATGGTGGTCGCGGCCCCGGCGGGTTACCACCGCCGTGGCTGCCCGAGGGCTTGCCGACGTCGGCTCACCACAGCCCCGGCCGGCTGCCCACAGCCCCCGGCCGGCTGCCCACAGCCCCCGGCC
>PXPH01000041.1 GCA_003021615.1 Actinobacteria bacterium QS_8_72_14 | reverse complement strand
CCGGGTCGGCCCGGGAAAAAGCATCTTGCCGAGTCGGAACCACGGCAGACGTCTCGGACAAAGACTAATATGACGACGTCGACAAGTACGAATCTGAAACTCGAATGCCACGCAAGACCACGCGGCGACGGGTACTCGCTACGCTCACCAGTGTCGGGGCGATTGGTCCAGCCAGCAGTGGTGCCGGGGCGGTCGGGCGAGTCAGCGATGGTGTCGGAGTCGATAGTGGTCCAACAGAGAGTGCATCCACAACAGCGGGTGCAGCCACCCAGGAGGACAGCGACGTCTGGCCGATGTTTCACGGCGGTGTGACGAACAGGGGATGGGCCCGCGACGTCGAAGGGCCAGGTGATAGTCCCACAGCGGCCTGGCAACTCGAGACGGGCGGAAACGTCACTGCCAACCCTGCAATCGTGAATGGCATCCTCTACACAGTCGGGTGGAACAACGAGGTCTACGCAGTGGATCCAGCGACAGGCGACGTCCGCTGGACGACCAGAATTGGCGGCGCTGCAGTCCGGGGGCCCGCCGTCGTCGACGGGATGGTTTACGTCGGCACCGCGAGCGGTACCTTCGTCGCCCTGGACGCCGCAGGCGGCGAGCAGCAGGCTGGCCACCATCAGCGACGCGACCAGCCAGCGGCGTTGCCCATCGCCGTGAAGCGTGCGTTGGCTGGTCGCAGTCAAGCGGTGCATGGCATGTGCTCCAGTTCGTCTGGTTCGTCTGGACGCCAGCGACACGGGTCACGGGATGGCGCGGTGTGGCCACCCGGGGGCGTGTCCACCGCTGCGACCGGCATGACCGACTTTGCAAGGCCAACAGAACGCCCGCTGGGTCGTGCCCGCATGCTCGCCTTAGCGTCACGATAGGTTCGGCTAGGCGTACCTAACTAAGGGTAGGGTAGCCTAACGTAGATGCTGCGCAAGGCCCGTCTCGAGGCACGCCATGGGTGGACCGGCCCCGAGGCAAGCCATGGGTGGACCGGCCCCGAGGCAAGCCATGGGTGGACCGTCGGCGAGGCATCATCGCGCCACCGGTAGCTGGATGCGCTCGCCGGGCTGGATGGCCGCTCGAGCGATCAGCAGCGTGGCCATCGCCGCGGCCAGCGCTCCCGCCCCCAGCAGGGCGAACAGCACCGTCAGCTGCACCTGAGCGGCCTCCAGCGGTGAGGATCCCCCCAGCAACATGCCCACGAAGGCCCCCGGCAGGGTCACCAGCCCCACGTTCTTGGTCTGGTCAATGGCCGGGACCAGCGCGGCCACCACAGCGCGCCGTAGTCGCGAGCGCAACGCCGTCATCGCCGAGACTCCCAGCGCCAGACGCGCCTCCAGCTCCTGGTGGTGGTCGGACAGCTCCTCGATGAGCCGCAGGCCAGCCAGCGAGGTGGCCTTCATCGCCCCGCCGATGACGATGCCGCTGACGGGGATCACGTAGCGCGGGGTCAGCGGGAAGGTCCCCACGGCGAACAGCGGCACCACCGCGATCGCGGCGGCCAGCGCGATCGCGGCGGCTGCGCGCGCCATCGGGTGGCCGACTCCCTGGATGCGTCGCCCGGAGGTGATTGCGGCCGCGGCCAGCATGACCGCCACGAACCCCGCGGAGAGGCCCAGATGGTTGAACACCGCGGTGATGATCAGCGCCACCACCCCAAGCTGGACCAGCGCCCGGACGACAGCGACCACCAGCTCGCGCTCGACGCCAAGCCCCAGACGCAGCGACACCACAGCCGCGACGGCCACCAGGCCCAGGCCCACCAACATCGGGATCACGTGATCACCCCCGGCCAGCTCGCGGCGACCTCGGCCGGCGTGTCGGCGGCCACGATGCGACCGCGGCTGAGCAATACGGCCCGCTGGGCCATGCGCTCGGCTTGAGCGAGGTCGTGGGTGACGAAGGCCACGGTCAGACCCCGCTCGACGCACAGCCGCCCGATCAAGGCCTCGATGCCGGCGCTCGCGTCCCGATCCAGCGCCCCGGTGGGCTCGTCGGCCAGCAGCACCTCGGGCTCGCGGACCAGGGCGCGAGCGATGGTCATCCGTTGGGCCTCACCCGTCGACAGCGTGTGCGCATCGCGCTGCAGCGCCTCGCCGGGTAGCCCGACATCGACCAACGCCTGGGCCAGCGCCTGCTCGCCAGGATCATCGAGGCCGTAGGCGAGGTTGGCGCGCACCGTGCCGGGCAGGACCACCGGCGTTTGGAACACCATCGCCACCCGCCGACGCAGCTGACACGGATCCAGGGCGCGCACGTCGCGGCCGTGGAACACCACGCGGCCGGCCGTGGGCTCGTCGAGCCGGTTGAGCGCCCGCAGCAGCGTGGTCTTGCCCGCCCCCGACGGGCCCACCACCGCGGTTACCCGCCCGCGAGCGAAGTCGACGTCCACCCCGTTTAGCACCCTTCGGCCGCTGCGCGCGACCACGAGCTGCTGCGCGGCGAGATGCGGTGCGGTCACCGGCGTGGTCGCCCCCGGCGGGTGGCGAAATGGGCGCACATGTGCCTCCTGGCTGGTGGTCGCGTCCTTGCGGTGAGCCGCACCGGGAGTCTAAAGTTAGGAGAACCTCTCTAAGACAAGCCTAACCTTGTCAGCCTCCTCGAGGCGTTGCGGGCGCCCAGACGGGAGGCGGTGCGGGCGCCCAGACGAAGGGAATCAGCCGATGCGGACACCGCTTGTGGTCGCCGCGGGATTGCTGCTGCTGACAGCCGCGGCCTGCGCCCGCCCCACCAGCTCCCCCACCACCACCGCCGGACCGACCACCCCGGCGCCCGCCGGGGGTGAGGCCACGGAGCCATCCGCCGACACGGCCACGGTCGAGCACGCGATGGGTGCCACCGAGGTCGCGTGCACGCCCCAGCGGGTGGTGACCCTCGGGCAGGGCCAGACCGACACGACCCTGGCGCTGGGCGTCGAGCCGGTCGGCGTCGTGCAGCCGTGGACCGCCGAGTTCTACGACTACCTGCCCGAGGCCGTGCACGAGGCCGACGTGGTCGGCACCGAGCTGGAGCCGAGCCTGGAGCGGATCGCGGCGCTGGACCCGGACGTGATCTTGGGCTCAAAGCTGCGCCACGAGGCCATCTACGAGCAGCTGTCGGCGATCGCCCCGACGGTTGTCGCCGAGACCGTCGGGCGGACCTGGAAGGACAACGTGTCGCTGTGGGCCCAGGCGCTGTGCCGCCAGGACGCCGGCGACCACCTGCTGGCGCAGTGGCGGCAGCGCACCGCGTCCTTTCGGCAGGGCCTGGCCGAGCTCGGCGGTGCATCCGTCTCGCTGGTGCGGTTCATGCCCGCCGAGGTGCGCATCTACCTCACCGGCTTTCCCGGCTCGGTGCTGCGCGACGCCGGGCTCGAGCGCCCGCCAGCCCAACAGGTCGACGACTGGGAGGCCGCCCAGCAGCTGATCACCGTCAGCCAGGAGCGCATCCCCCAGATGGACGCCGACGTCATGTTCACCATGACCTCGCCATGGGCCGGCGAGGGCGACGTGGGCCAGCTCAAGGACGAGTACACGTCACATCCGCTGTGGCACAAGCTCGACGCGGTCCACAGCGATGCCGTGTTCCCCGTCGACGAGGGGCATTGGAACCTCGGCGGCGGGATCCTGGCGGCCAACGCGATGATGGACGACCTCGAGCAGCACTTCCTCGAGCCCGGCGGCGCCCGCGCCGCCCTGACCGACGGCGACGCGTGAGCGCAGCCGCGGCGGCCTGCGAGCAAGCTCGCCCACGAGCCCGCCCGCTCGGTGGTGGGAGGCGATCGCGGTGACGGCCGCGTCGACGGTCGAGCGCTGCCGTGCCGGCCGGGCGGCGATGGTCAACTCCGGGGTGTTGCTGGCCGCCGTGGCCGGCTTGGCGGGCGTGGCGCTGTTGAGCCTGCGCATCGGGTCGGTGTCGCTGTCGACCACCGAGGTGATCACCGCGTTCACCAACTTCGAGGGCACCAACGCCCACCTGATCGTGCGATCGCTGCGCCTGCCGCGAACCATCATCGGCATCGGCGTCGGCGCGGCGCTGGCTGTGGCGGGGGTGACCGCCCAGGCCGTGACGCGCAACGCCCTGGCCTCGCCGGGGGTTCTGGGGATCAACTCCGGCGCGGCCTTCGGCGTGGTCACGGCGGTGTTCGTGCTGGGCATCGCGTCGCCGTCGGATTATCTGTGGTTCGCCTTTGCCGGGGCGTTGGGCGCGGTGATCGTGGTGTTCGCGATCGCCTCGGTGGGCCCGGGCGGGGTCACGCCGGTCAAGCTCGCCCTGGCGGGGGTGGTGCTGACCGCGTTGCTGAGCGCGTGGATCTCCTTTGTGCTGATCTTCGACCAGCGCACCCTCGACGAGGTCCGGTTCTGGCTGGCGGGCTCGCTGGCCGGGCGCGATCTGGGGGTGTTCCTCCAGGTGCTGCCGTTTCTGGCCATCGGCCTGGTGATCGGCCTGGCTATGGGGCGCACGTTGAACGCCGTCAGCCTGGGCGAGGACGTCGCCGCCGGGCTGGGCCAGAACGTGGCGCTGGTGCGGGCCGTGGCCACGGTGGTGGTGGTGCTGTTGGCCGGCGCTGGTGTGGCCGCCGCCGGGCCGATCGGCTTCGTTGGCTTGGCCGTGCCCCACATGGCGCGGCTGATGGTCGGCGCCGACCACCGGTGGCTGCTGCCCGTGTCGGCGGTGGCCGGCCCGACCCTGCTGCTGGCCGCCGACGTCATCGGCCGGGTGATCGCCCGGCCCTCGGAGATCCAGGTGGGCATCGTCACCGCGATCATCGGCGGGCCGGTGCTGATCCATCTCGTGCGCAGTCGCAAGCTGGCCGAGCTGTGATCGCTTGTCGAGGCGCCCACATGGGCGGTCAGCAGCCGTGACGGCGATGCCCAGCGCGCCGGGCGCGCGACGCCGAGCGGTGCGCCTGCGCTGGTGGTCGGGGCGGGTGAGCCGGCGCACCACGGTGCTGACCGTCGTGGCCGCCGCGCTGGTGCTGGCGCTGGCGGTGGGCGCGATGATGCTGGGCGACTATCCGCTGTCGCCGACCGAGGTCCTGGTGACGGTGGCCGGCGGCGGCAGCGACCAGGAGGCGTTCATCGTGCGCACCCTGCGGCTGCCGCGGGTGCTGGTGGCTGGTGCGCAACCCGCTGGTCGCCCCCGACGTCATCGGCGTAATGGCCGGCGCGACGGTGGCGGCGGTCACGGCGATCGTGGTGTTCCAGTCGACGGCGATCGTGCCGGTGGCGGCCTTCGTCGGCGCGGTGCTGGCCACCTTCGTCATCTACGGGCTGACCTGGAGACAGGGCGTGGCCGGCGGGCGGCTGGTGCTGGTGGGCGTTGGCCTCGAGTTCGTGCTCACCGCGCTGACCACGCTGGTCATCGTGCGTTTCCCCGTCGAGCAGGTCACCCCCGCGATCGTGTGGATGACCGGCACGCTGTACGGCGCCGCCTGGAGCGACGTGGTGTGGCTGGCGGGCGCGTTGGCGGTGCTGCTGCCGGCCGCGCTGGCGCTGATGCCGCGGCTGCAGCGCCTGCAGCTGGGCGACGAGCTCGCCACGGCGCTGGGGGTGGCCCTGGAGCCCTCCCGGGCTGGCCTGCTGGCGGTCGGCGCGGGCCTGGCGGCGACCGCCGTGGCCGTGGCCGGGCCGGTGAAGTTCGTCGCTTTGATGATCCCCCATGTCGCCCGGCTGCTCGCCGGGCCGCTGACCGGCGGGGTGCTGGTGCTGGCCGGGATGTTGGGCGCGGTGCTGGTGGTGGGCTCGGACCTCGTGGCCCAGCACGCGTTCTCGCCGACCAGCCTGCCGGCGGGCATCGTCACCGCCGCCATCGGCGCCCCCTACTTCCTGTTCTTGCTGCATCGCGTGAACCGCCACGCCTGACCACGCTCGCAAGGAGCTCGCCATGCCACGGCTGTGCGCCCACGACGTCACGTTGGCCTACGACGACGGCCCGGCGGTGGTCGAGGGGATGACCCTGGAGATCCCCGACCAGCGCGTCACCTGCATCGTCGGGCCCAACGCCTGTGGCAAGTCCACGTTGCTGCGGGCGATGTCACGGCTGCTGGCCCCGCGCGGCGGCCAGGTGGTGCTGGACGGCACGCACATCCACGGCCACCCCACCAAGGAGGTCGCGCGGCGCCTGGGCTTGCTGCCGCAGTCGCCCACCGCCCCGGAGGGGCTGACCGTCGAGGACCTCGTGGCACGCGGGCGCTACCCCCATCAGCGCCTGTTCCAGCAGTGGCGCGACGATGACGAGTGGGCCGTCGAACAGGCCCTGGCACTGACTCACACCCACGAGCTGCGCCACCGGCCCGTCGACGAGCTCTCCGGTGGGCAGCGCCAGCGGGTGTGGATCGCCATGGCCCTGGCCCAGCAGACCCCGATCATGCTGCTGGACGAGCCGACGACGTTTTTGGACCTTGCCCACAAGCTGGAGGTGCTGGATCTGCTGGGCGAGCTCAACGCCACCCACCGGCGCACCGTCGTGCTGGTGCTGCACGACCTCAACGAGGCCGCCCGCTACAGCCACCACCTGGTGGCGCTACGCGACGGGCGCATCGTCGCCGAGGGCCCGCCGGACCAGGTGGTCACCCCCGAGATCGTGCGCACGGTGTTTGGCATCGACAGCAAGATCCTCGACGACCCCGTCACGGGCACGCCGCTGGTGGTGCCGATCCGCTGCCATCACGACACCGCACCCGACAGCTCCCGTCAGCAGCCAACCGGGCTCCAGGCGAACGCAGCGGGCTAACACTCAAAACGACGCGCGCCGCGCTGGGCCCGCCTCAGTCATGGGATCGCTGGCCTTAGCGCTGGCGGCGTTGGGCCGACCAGGCCGTCCACAGCTCGGCGTAGCACCCTCCGGCGGCGACGAGCTCGTCATGGGTGCCCTGCTCGACGATGTGCCCACGCTTGAGCACCACCACGTGATCGGCGCCCACGGCCTGGGTGAGCCGATGGGCCACCAACACGGCCGTGCGCCCCTGCACCGCCTGCCACGCGGCGTCCTCCAAAACCCGGGCGCCAGCGCTGCCCGCCTCGGCGGTCGCCTCGTCGAGGATCGCCACGGGGCGGTCGGCGAGCACCAGCCGGGCCAACGCGATCTGCTGGGCCTGCACGACCGTGAGCTGGTGACCGCCGCCGCCCACCACGGTGTCGAGCCCGTTGGGCAGCGTCTCCACCCACCGCAGCGCTTGGACCTGGCTCAGCGCGTGGCGCAGCTCGTCGTCGCTGGCCTGGGGACGCACCAGGCGCA